>CAZTYV010000038.1:5149-23278 GCA_964617675.1 uncultured Halochromatium sp.
GGTATGGCTCGGCCCCGCCGCTGGCGCGCCAGCACCTCGCGCAGGCGCTGGCGGCCAGCCTCTGGGCGGGGCTGCTGTTGGTGCTGATGAACCTGCTGATCCTGCTGCTGGGCGGCTATCAGGCGGTGCAGACCTGGATCATCCTCATCCTCTACTTCACCTTCGTGCATGCCTCGCTAGCGCTGCTCGGCGTCTTTGCGCTGAGCAAGGCACTGGCCGGCCAGACCTGGGCGATGCCGCTGGTCGGGCGCTTCCCGTGGCTGAGCAGCCGCCTCCGGGGTGAGTCATGATTGCGCGACCGCTGCAACGCCGCCGCCTTGCCTTTCAGTTTGGCTTCTTCGCCCTGTTCGTGCTGGCGCCGATCCTAAACCTGCTGCGCTTCGACCTAACCCGCGGCCATGCGTACCTGCTCGGCGTTGAATGGACGCTGGGTCTGACGCGGTTCGTCGACGGTGAGGTCGGTGCCGGCACCGTGGCGCTGAACCTGCTGTTGCGCGGGCTGCTGCCGATCCTGCTGGTCGGCGGCGGGCTGCTCTATGTGGCCTGGCGCTGGGGCCGGCTCTATTGCGGCTGGCTCTGTCCGCATTTCTCCGTGGTGGAGACCATCAACGGCCTGATGCGCCGGGCGATTGGGCGCCCGAGCCTGTGGGAGCGCAAGCCGCTGCCGGCGCTCGAGCCCGACGGCACCCGGCTGCGGCGCAACCCCTGGTACTGGCTGCCGACCCTGGCGGCGGTGCTCGGCTTCGCCTTCCTCTGGGCGGTGGTGCTGCTGACCTATCTGCTGCCGCCGGCGCTGGTCTATGGCGGTCTGCTCAGCGGCACGCTGGGGCGCGGCCCAACGCTGTTCATCCTGTTCGCGACCTTGGCCTTCAGCGTCGAGTTTCTGCTCGCGCGGCATCTGTTCTGCCGCTTCGGCTGCGCCGTCGGGCTGTTCCAGAGTCTGGCCTGGATGGCCAATGATCGGGCCATGGTGGTCGGCTTCGACGGCGCGCGCGCCGATGCCTGTCACGACTGTAACACTGCCTGCGACAACGTCTGCCCGATGCGGCTGAAGCCGCGCACGCTGAAGCGGCGCATGTTCACCTGCACCGAGTGCGCGCAGTGCATCTCCGCCTGCGGACAGGTGCAGGCCGGCGGTCTTGGCGATGCGCGCTTGCTAGCGAATCCCCGCCCGAGCCTGCTGCGCTGGGTCGACGGCGCCGAGGCGGTGCCGGTCGTGACCGGGCGACCGAGCACCCCGGGGGAGCCGCCGCGGGCACCGAGTCCCTGTCAGGCGCGGCCGAGGCCGCCAGCGCATCCAACGCCCAGCGCCGTTGGTCCCGCCGGCGGGCACTGACCATGGAAGAGCAGGTCGGGGTTCTCTGGCATCGGCTCATCACCCGCGTTGGCACGCGTCGTTATCCGGCTGC
Source organism: uncultured Halochromatium sp. (assembly GCA_964617675.1). Taxonomy (GTDB): domain Bacteria; phylum Pseudomonadota; class Gammaproteobacteria; order Chromatiales; family Chromatiaceae; genus Lamprobacter. The sequence continues at coordinate 6,559 of CAZTYV010000038.1, forward strand.
GGCCGTGTCGTTGGAGTCGATGGCGCGGACACTGGGCATCTGTTTTCGTGCCTTCGGCGGCGATCCCGGTCTGACGGTGCGCAGCGCCGATGCGACTGCGCATGGCGCCCGCCGCAGCCTGCTAGCGCGGATCGCAGGTGTGGATGACAGGGTCGCGCTCGCCTGGCGCGATGAGCGCGCACTGCTTCTGCCACCGGTCATCGACGCCTTTCCCGACCCGGGCCTCAACCGCGACCTCTACCTCTGGCTGGCGGCCTTGGCCGTGGGCGGCGCCGAGCCCGGAGATGACTGGCTGACCGGCAACCAGCGCCTGACCCGGCTGGCCCTGGAGCGCTTCCCGGGCTTGGCCGGTCGCTACCGGCGACTGGTCGCGGCGCATTGTGCCGAGCGCCCACCAGCGCAGGGGCTGCCGCCGGCCGAGGCCGAGGCGGAGCACCTCATCCGCCAGGCTCTGACCGAGCCTGGCACTGTCGCGGCGCTGCCGGCGACGAGGCACCCGCCGCGGCCGGTGCCCTTGTGGCTGCATCCGGACCCGCCGCTGCCGTTGGGCGAGGCGGTGAGCGCCGGCAGCGATGCCGAGCAAGACCCGTCTGAGGATGCCGAGCCGAGCGCCGATCTCGGTCGCCGCCGACGCCAGGGCGAGCGCGTTGAGCTGCCGGAGCAGGGGCGCGGGCTGGTGACCATCCGCATGGAGAACATCCTCACCTTCGGCGAGCAGATCCAGATCGACCGTGGCACCGATGAGGAGGATGACCTCGAGCGCGCCGCCAAGGCAGCCGACGACATGGATCGGATCGCGGCCGCACGCGATCGGCGCAGCAGTGGCGCGCGGCTGCGCTTCGACCTCGATCTGCCGGCGGCGGCCGAGGACGACCTGATCCTCGCCGACGGCGAGCGCCTACCGGAATGGGATTGGAAGGCGCAGCGCCTGCTGCCGGACCATTGTCGCATCCTAGAACTGCTCGCCGCCGATGCGCCGCCGCGCGCGCTGCCGGCGCATCTGCAGCGCAGCGCGCGGCGCCTGCGCGCGCAGTTCCAACAGCTGGCACCGGCACGCACCTGGCTGCGCCGGCGCCCGGACGGAGACGACCTGGACCTGGATGCCTATCTGCGTTTCGCCGCCGACCGCCATGCCGGCGGCGCCGGTGATCCGGCGCGCCTGTATCGGGAGCAGCGCAGCGGCGCTCGCGATCTGGCCTGCCTGCTGCTGGCCGACCTGTCGCTGTCGACCGATACCTGGATCGACGACCAGGGCCGCGTCATCGATGCCATCCGCGACAGCCTGTTCCTGTTCGGCGAAAGCCTCGCCGCCACGGGGGATCGATTCGCGATGCTCGGCTTCAGCTCGCGCCGGCGTGACCCGGTGCGGGTGCATCGGCTCAAGGGCTTCGATGAAGGCTACGGACCCCTGGTCCGCGGGCGCATCGCGGCCATCCGGCCTGGCTACTACACCCGCCTCGGCGCTGGCATCCGACACGCTGCCGGACGTCTGTCAGGCGAGGGCGCCAGCCGCCGCTTGCTGCTGATCCTCACCGATGGTAAGCCGAACGACCTCGACCGCTACGAGGGTCGCTGGGGCATCGAAGACACCCGCCACGCGGTGCAAGAGGTGCGCCGCCAAGGGCTCGAGCCGTTTTGCGTCACCATCGATCCGCAGGGCAACGACTACCTGCCGCACCTGTTCGGCAACGCCGGCTACGTGGTGATCCGCCGCGCCGCCGAGCTGCCAGCGCGTCTCCCGCTGCTCTATGCCCGGTTGACCGGCTGAGGGGGGCGCCTCGCGCCGGCCGCTCAGAGCGCGCCGCTCAGAACCAGAACTCCGGATAGCGCCGACCACTGGCCAGATTGTTCACCAAGAGCGCCACCAGCAGCATCAACAGCGGGGCGAGGGTGGCGGGTATCAGCACGAAGAGATAGCCGAGCGCGTGCACCTGCTCGGAGCCGATCACCGCGATCAGCGCGGTGGCGCCGCCCGGTGGGTGCAGGGTGCGCGTCAGATGCATGAGCGCGATCGCGATCGAGACCGCGAGCGCCGCGGCGAGCCAAGGCATCAGCGGCCCGATCAGTATCCAGGCCGTGACCCCGACGAGCGCCGAGACCAGGTGTCCGCCGATCAGGTTGCGTGGCTGCGCCAACGGGCTGCGGGGTGCGCCATAGATCAGCACCGCCGAGGCGCCCATCGAGCCGATCAGCAGCAGGGTGTCGGTCTGGGTCAGTCCGATCTCGCTCAGCCCGATCTTGCTCAGCCAGTCGGCGCTGTTCAGCCAGGCCACCAGCGCGATGCCGAGAAAGCTGCCGAGCCAAGACCAGAGCACCTCGGTCGTGCTGACGCGCGGCGGTGCGCCGCGGCTGGAGCCGCGCATCTTGCCCAGGTACCGACCAAGCGAACGGCTCAGTGACGAATCTGGAGCGCGCCGCGAGCCGGCAGCGCGCTCCGCTGCTCGAGAGCGACCGATGGCGTCGACCATGGCGCGTTGTGATGGGCCGTTCATGATCCGCTATCCTCGATGTGGCAGGCGTGCAGGAAGTCCTTGCGCAGCAACATGCCGGTCAAACGACCGGCGGCATCCACTACCGGCATGCTGCGGCCGGCGTGGCGGCGAAAGGCCTGCATCACCTCGTTGAATCCAGCGCGCTCGTTGACGCCGATCGCCGGCGAGGTCATGACCTCGGCCACGGAGCGCTGGCCGCACGCCGCATCCGGCACCCTGACCTGCTCGACGGCGTCGAACAACAGCTCCAGATAGGAGGCGGCGCCGAGACAGCGCAGCAGATTGGTCTCGGTGAGGATGCCAAGCACCTGGTTGCCGTTGTCCACCACCGGAAGGCTCTTCAGGTTCTGTTGCACCAGCGCGCGGGCGGCGTCTGCGGCCGACATCTCCGGGCGCAGCGGCTCCACCTCCGCGCGCATCAGGGCACCCGCGCGCACCTGCTGGAAGAGGCGCTCGCTGGCATGCGCGTGCGCCAGGTGGTAGATGGCGCGGAAGTCGTCGGTGCTGATATCCAGATAGCCTGGGATGTGCTGCATCGCATCGATGACGTCCTCATCGGTCAGCTCGAGCTCCTCGGTCAACATCCTCAGTGCTCCCCCTTGGTGCGCAGCAGTCCGGCCAGGCGGTTGCCCTGCTTCTGCGGGCCGCCGCGGGGGAACAGCTGGTGCAGGTAGCGGTTGCTGCCGCGCTCGCGATCCCAGACGCGGCGGAAGTGGGCGATCATGTCGCGCACCGAGGCCTGGGTGCCGTGGCGGGCATAGTGCGCACGCAGCCAGCGGATCAGCTCCCAGTGCTCGGCGCTCAGCGTCAGGCCCTCCTCGGCCGCGAGCGCACGCGCGAAGTCCTCGGACCAGTCCTGCGGATCGACCAGATAGCCCTCGCTGTCGACCTCCAGGCGCTGATCGCCGACCGCCAGCCAGTGCGTGCTCATGCCCGGATAGGCATTGCGGCCGCTAGGCAGCTCGCCGGGGCCGCCCTTGGAGTCGAGCTCCGGTTGGGTGATCGACCAGAGCTCGATCGGGATCTCGCCATCGAGGCGGCCGTCGTAGCGCTGCAGTCCAGAGACCAGGATGCGGCCGCTGCTCGGCGGCAGGTCGAAGCGAGCGATGCCGGCGCGATCGGTCAATACCGGCGGCGTCTGACGACCGTCGGCATCGAGCTGCAGCACCACCGGGGTGCGCTTCAGCGGCTCGTGGGTCGCCTTCATCGAGACCTTCACTGCGATCATCGTCTGCTCTCCTCGTGTCAGCCAGCACGCCGTTCTGGGCAATGGGGCCTGCTTGATCATTCCTGGCGGTCGTGCCGCCTTCCTGTTGCATAAGCTAGTGCTGATATTTAGTTCAGACAAACGAAAGTTATTTGACTTTGATATCGGATTTCACGATATATGTGGTGGGTGGTCTGATGGCTTTGGGTGATCTTGCGGCCTGCGAGGCCTTCGAGGCCCTCGGGCATGGGTCGGCTGCTCGCTCGGCTGGCCTTGCAATCGCTGGCGCTGCGTACAAGATCAAAAGGCGGTTGTAGACCTGGCCGACGGTGCCAGTCTTTGTTCTGAGTTCTGACTTAAGGAGCCTTGGTGGAGAACCTCGGACAGGTCTTGCTGCTGCTCGGTATTGCAGTGGCCGTTGTGCTGACGTTTCAGCGCTTTCATATCCCAACCGCGCTCGGCTACCTGCTGGTTGGCGTCATCCTTGGACCGCATACGTTCGGGCCGAACCTCTACGCGCCCGAGCTGGAGGGACTCGCCGAGTTCGGCGTCGTCTTCCTGCTGTTCACGATTGGGCTGAACTTCTCGCTACCGCAGCTCCATGCCCTGCGCCATCAGGTGCTGGGCTTGGGAACCGGCCAGGTCGCGCTGACCACCGCGCTGGTGGCGCTGATCCTCTGGGCAGCAGGACTCCCCGGTGCGGCCGCCTTTGTGATCGGGGCGGTGTTCGCGCAGTCGTCCACGACCATCATCGCCAGTCAACTGCGCGAGCAGGGGGAAGAGAACAGCCAGCACGGCCGCTTCGGCGTGGCGATCTCGGTCTTCCAGGACGTCACCGCCGTGCCCTTCCTGGTCATCATCCCGGTGCTGGGCACGGCCGCGGGACTGGATGCACTGGGCGTGGCGCTCGGTTGGGCCATGGGCAAGGCGGCGCTCGCCTTCGCGCTCGTATTCTTCGTCGGGCGTTGGGCGCTGGCGCCGCTGTTTCATGTGGTCGCGGCGCGCCGCTCGGCCGAGATCTTCACGCTCGCGGTGCTGCTGGTGGCCTTGCTGGCGGCCTGGACGACGAGCAGCCTGGGACTCTCGCTGGCGTTCGGCGGCTTTCTGGCCGGGATGATGCTCGGCGAGACCGAGTTCCGCCATCAGGTGGAGTCGAGCATTCGGCCGTTCCGTGACGTGCTCTTGGGGCTGTTCTTCGTCGGCATCGGCATGCACTTCGACCCGAGCGCCCTGCCACCGATCTGGCATTGGGCGCTGCTCGGCGCCGTGCTGATCCTGATCAGCAAGTTCTTGGTGGTGAGTCTCATGCTGCGAGCCACCGGCGCGGACGCGGCGGTGGCCTGGCGCACTGGCCTACTGCTGGCGGTGGGCGGCGAGTTCGGTTTCGCGTTGGTGGTCGTGGCGATGAATACCCAGGCCATCAGCGCGGACTTGAGCCAGATAGCGATCGCGGCGGTGCTGCTCGCCATGGTGGCCGGCGCCTTCCTGATCCGGTTCAACGGTGCTATCGCCGGTCTCTTGACAGGGTCTCAGCGCGAGCTGCCTCCAGAGCGTCCATCCGAGCTCTCGCAATCACTGGAGCAACAGGTCGTGATCGGCGGCTACGGCCGCGTCGGTCATACCGTCGCTGTGCTGCTGCAAACGAGCGGTGTGCCCTTCGTCGCCTTCGATACCGATCCAAAACGCGTCGCGCAAGGGCGCGCCGACGGCTTTCCGGTGTTCTTCGGCGATATCTCCGATGCGGGGCTGCTTTCGGCCGTGCATGTCGAGCGCGCCACGCTTGCGGTGATCACGGTCGATCATCCGGAAACGGCGCTTACCGTGGTCTCGGCGCTGGCCAAGACCTCGCCCCAAGTGCCAGTGATCGCGAGGGCGCGCGACCTAGATGCCAGCGCGCGGCTGATGGCGGCAGGGGCGACCTATGCGCTTCCTGAGGCGATCGAAGCGAGCTTGCGGCTCGGGGCTGCCGCGCTCAGCATCCTCAAGGTGCCGAATGAGGACATTGAGCAGATCCTCCAAGGCGTTCGCGATTGGGGTTACCAACCGGTGGCCGAAGAGGGTTCCCGGGCTTAGGCTGGCGGCAGCGCAGAGGCTGTCCGGAGGGGCGCTGATGGACATCGACCAGGTCAAGACCTTCCTCGCGGTGGCCGCCCACGGCAGCTTCCTCGAGGCTGCCGCGCAGGTGCATGTCACCCAGTCGACGGTGAGCGCGCGCATCCAGAGCCTGGAGCAGCAGTTCGGCACGCGCCTGTTCGTGCGCAACCGCGCTGGCGCGAGCCTGACCCATGCCGGGGAGCGCTTCCTGCGTCATGCCAAGACGCTGCTGCTGACCTATGAGCAGGCGCGCCACGAGGTCGGTCTGCCGAGCCGCTTTCGCACCAGCCTCACGCTGGGCGCGCGCATCGCGCTCTGGGACAGCCTGCTGCCGCGCTGGGTCGGGCGCTTGCGTACGAGTCGGCCGGATGTCTCGCTGAATACCGAGATCGGCTTCGAGGAGGATCTGATGCGCCGGGTGATTGCCGGCACCATGGACCTGGCGCTGATGTACAGCCCGCGCCAGGCCGCTGGGATCGAGGTCGAGTACCTGTTCGACGAGACCCTGATCCTGGTCGGGCCGGACCCGGAACGACGCCTGCTTGACGACAGCTACGTCTATGTCGACTGGGGGCCGACCTTCTTCGCCCAGCATCGCAAGGTCTATCCGGACCTAGAGCGTCCGGCGCAGACGGCCAATATCGGTTGGCTCGGGCTGCAGCTGATCCTCGCCAACGGCGGCACCTGCTTCGTGCCCGAGCGGGTCGCGGCCTCCTATCTCGAGGGCGGCTGCCTGGAGCGCATCATCGATAGTCCCAGTCTGCGGCTGCCGACCTATGTGGTCTATCCGAGCGAGCGGGCCTCGAGCGTGGTCGACGCGGCGCTCGATGAGCTGCGCTCGCTGATCCTCTCCGATCAGGGCCAATCAGGCGCGTCGGGTCCGTCGGGCCCCTAAATCGCTTCCGAAGGCGCGATCGCAACCGGCCCCGCGATCCTGAGCGCGCCCGATGTCCCGAGCAGCCGGATCGATTCCCGCCCCAGGGGCGGCCCTTACAACAGTGCGCGCAGGACCTGGCGCAGCAGCTGCGCGAGCGCCGGGCGGTCGAGCTCGGGATGGTTGAGCGCGCGCGCGGTCAGGCCCTCGAACAGGGCCATGAGGACCTCGGTGACGGCGCCGTCGTCATCGGCATGCGCGCCGCCGCGGTCGCGGCGGGCGCTGCGCACCACCGCCATGAGCCGTTCGCGGCGCACATCATCGGCCTCGCGAACGAGCGCCGCCACCCGGGGATTGCGTGCCGCCTCGGCAAGGATCTCCAGCTCCAGCGCCGCCTGGTCCGGATCGGTGCGCTCCTGCAGGCCCAGGTCGACGCGCTCGAGCATGGCCTGGAACACGTCCTCGGCGTTCTCGAAATGGCTCACCAGCTCCAGTGACTGCGCGAGCTTGCGCGCGATCAGCGCGGCGATGATCGCCTCCTTGTTATCGAAGAAGTGATAGATGTGCCCGGTGCTCATGCCCGCGGCCTTGGAGATGGTCGCGATGCTGGTGCCGTGGAAGCCCTCACGGGCGAAGCAGCCCGCGGCGGCATCGAGGATCTGGCGTTGGCGCTGCTCGGCGCGCTCAGTGCAGGCTTCGATCATGCCTCGATTGAATGCTCATTCTAGATTGATCCACGTAGCCTAGCACAGGCGCCCATGGTCTCGGCACCCATCGGGCCAAACCCCTCAATGACAGCAAATGCCCAGCGCCCAGGGTTAGATTGAACGTTTATTCTAGATCGTCTATTCTAGTTGTAGGCTCACTCGACGCAACGGAATCCAGATGACGACAACACCCGATGGGCAGCGCCTTGTGCTGCGCTGGCTGCTCGCGATCATGGCCGCGCTGCTGCTGGCCGGCTGCCAAGGCGCCGCAGACGATGTCGCCGCGGCCCAATCAGGCGGTGGACCGAGCACTGCGCCCGGCAGCGGGCCGCTGCCGCAGGTGGGCGTCTTGAGCATCGCCGCCCAGCCCTTGACCCTGAGCACCGAGCTGCCTGGGCGCACGATGCCCTATGCGATCGCCGAGGTACGCCCTCAGGTCGGCGGCCTGATCGAGGCGCGGCTGTTCGAGGAGGGTGCCCCGATCGAGGCTGGCCAGCAGCTCTACCAGATCGACGACGCGCGCTATCAGGCCGCGCATGACAGTGCCGCGGCCGCGTTGCAGCGCTCGCGCGCGACCCATGCGCGGGCGAAGATGAAGGCCGCGCGCTATGCCGAGCTGCTGGCGACCAAGTCGGTGAGCCAGGAGGATTACGACGATGTGCAGGTTGCGCTCAAGGAGGCCGAGGCCAGTGTTGCGGTCGACGAGGCGGCGCTCGCCGCGGCGCGCATCGAGCTCGACTTCACCCGGGTCACCTCGCCGATCGCTGGACGCATTGGCCGCTCCATGGTCACCCAGGGGGCCCTGGTCACCGCCAATCAGCCGCTGGCGCTGGCCACGGTGCGTCAGCTCGACCCCATCCATGTCGATCTGACCCAATCCAGCGCCCAGCTGCTGCGCCTGCGGCGCGCGCTCGAGGATGGGCGCCTGCAACGCACCCAGGGCGAGCCGCGGGTGAGCCTGATCCTAGAGGATGGCTCGACCTATACGCGCACGGGCCGGTTGGCCTTCTCCGAGGTCAATGTCGACGAGGGCACCGGCACCGTCACCCTGCGCGCGACCTTCCCCAATCCCGACGGCGTGCTGCTGCCGGGGATGTTCGTGCGCGCGCAGGTGGAGGAGGGCACACTGCCGGAGGCGATCCTGGCGCCACAGCGCGCGGTGCAGCGTGATCGGCGCGGCAACCCCTACGTCTTCGTGCTCGACGACGAGGACCAGGTGGAGCAGCGCTCGCTCCAGGTTGCACGCGCCCAGGGGGATCAATGGCTCGTCGAGTCCGGCCTGGCGCCCGGCGATCGACTCATCGTCGACGGCTTGCAGAAGATCCAGCCCGGCGCTCGGGTGCAGCCGGTCGCCCTGGACGCGCCCGAGGGGAGCGCGGCCGAAGGCGGGCCGACCGATAACCGCCCGGCCGACGAAGGCCCGGCCAAGGGGCAGTCGTCATGAGCGGGTTTTTCGTCGACCGACCCATCTTCGCCTGGGTCATCGCCATCCTGATCATGCTCGCCGGCGTGCTGTCGATCCTGGCGCTACCGGTGTCGCAGTATCCGGCCATCGCGCCACCGGCGATCAGCATCACCGCCACCTATCCCGGCGCCTCGGCGCAGACCTTGGAGGATTCGGTCACCCAGGTCATCGAGCAGCAGATGAACGGTCTCGATGGGCTGCGCTACATGTCGGCGACCAGCGAGTCCAACGGCGTGGCCACCCTGACGCTGACGTTCGAGAACGGCACCGATCCCGACATCGCCCAGATGCAGGTGCAGAACAAGCTGCAGCTGGCCATGGCGCAGTTGCCGGCGTCGGTTACCCAGCAGGGCATCAAGGTCGCCAAGTCGGTGCGCAACTTCCTGCTGGTCGCGGCCTTCGTCTCGCGCGACGGCAGCATGAGCGGGGCCGATCTCGGCGACTATGTCGCCAGCCAGGTGTTCGACCCGATCAGTCGGCTCAAGGGCGTCGGCGAGGTCACGCTGTTCGAGTCGCAGTACGCGATGCGCATCTGGCTCGATCCGCACCGGCTCAATCAGTACGGGCTGACCCCAGCCGATGTGGCCGATGCCTTGCGTGCTGAGAATGCCCAGGTCTCGGCCGGGCAGCTCGGCGCGGTGCCGGCGGTGGAGGGCCAGCAGCTCACCGCCACCGTGAACGTGCAAAGCCGACTGAGCTCGCCGGACGAGTTCGGTGCCGTTCGCCTGCGCACCAGCGCCGAGGGCGCGAGCGTCTATCTGCGCGATGTCGCCCGCATCGAGCTCGGCAGCGAGGTCTATGGCAAGAGCGCGCGCCACAACGGCCAGCCCGCCGCCGGTATGGCGGTGCGTCTTGCCACTGGCGCCAACGCGCTCGAGACCGCCGATGCGGTCAAGGCCAAGCTCGCCGAGCTGGCGGCCTTCTTCCCGTCCGGGATGGAGGTGGTCTATCCCTACGACACCACGCCCTTCGTGCGCATCTCGATCGAAGAGGTCATCAAGACCCTGCTCGAGGCGGTGCTGCTGGTGTTCTTGGTGATGTACCTGTTCCTGCAGAACCTGCGCGCCACCCTGATCCCGACCCTAGCGGTGCCGGTGGTGCTGCTCGGCACCTTCGGGGTGCTGGCCGCCTTCGGCTTCTCGATCAACACCCTGACGCTATTCGCGATGGTGCTGGCGATCGGGCTGCTGGTCGATGATGCCATCGTCGTGGTCGAGAACGTCGAGCGGGTGATGCACGAGGACGGGGTGCCACCCAAGGAGGCGACACGCCGCTCGATGGGGCAGATCACCGGCGCCCTGATCGGCATCGCGCTGGTGCTCTCGGCGGTGTTCGTGCCCATGGCCTTCTTTGGCGGCTCCGCTGGGGTCATCTATCGGCAGTTCTCGGTCACTATCGTCTCGGCCATGCTGCTCTCGGTGGTGGTGGCGCTGACCCTGACCCCGGCCCTGACCGCGACCCTGCTCAAGCCGGTCGACCCAAAGAAGGCCCAAGCAGGCGCCAAGCGCGGCGTCTTTGGCGTCTTCAATCGGCTGTTCGACCGCAGCGTCGGCGGCTATCTGGCCGGGGTTCGGCTGGTGCTGCGTCGGCGCTGGGTCTTTTTGGGCGTCTACGCGCTGCTGGTGGCGGCGTTGGCGGTGGGCTATCTGCGCCTGCCAAGCGCCTTCCTGCCCGAGGAGGATCAGGGCTTTCTGATCCTGCAGGTGATGCTGCCGGCCGGTGCCACCCAGGAGCGCACCATCAAGGTGCTGGAGCAGGTCGAGCGGCATTTCTTGGAGAAGGAGCCCGAAGCGGTCGACGAGCTGATCACCGTGGCCGGTTTCAGCTTCGCCGGTCAGGGGCAGAACATGGCCATCGGCTTCGTGCAGCTGAAGGACTGGTCCGAGCGCCAGCGCCCCGATCTGGCCGTGGATGCGGTGGTCGGACGGGCGATGCAGGCCTTTGCCGGCATCCGCGATGCGCGGGTGTTTGCCTTCGTGCCGCCGGCGGTGGTCGAGCTCGGCACCGCCTCGGGCTGGGACCTGCAGTTGCAGGATCGTGCCAATGTGGGCCATGAGGCGTTGATGGCGGCGCGCGGGCAGTTGTTGGGGATGGCCTCGGAGCATCCGGCGCTGGTCGGCGTGCGACCGAACGGGCGCGAGGACGAGTCGCAGTATCAGGTGACCGTCGATCGCACCAAGGCCGGGGCGCTTGGGCTGTCGCTCGCCGACATCAACCAGGCGCTCGCGGTGGCCTGGGGCAGCGCCTATGTCGATGACTTCGTGCGGGCAGGGCGTGTGAAGAAGGTCTATGTCCAGGCCGATGCCCCTTATCGGATGCTGCCCGAGGACTTCGAGCACTGGTATGTGCGCAATCAGGCCGGCGAGATGGTGCCCTTCTCGGCCTTCGCCAGCGCCGAGTGGACCTATGGCTCGCCGCGGCTGGAACGCTACAACGGCCTGCCGTCCGCCGAGGTCCTCGGCCAGAGTGCGCCTGGGGTTAGCTCCGGCGAGGCGATGGCGGTGGTCGAGCAGCTCGCCGAGCGCCTGCCGCCCGGCATTGGCCTGTCCTGGACCGGGATCTCCTACGACGAGCGGGCCGCGGGCAGCCAGGCCCCGGCGCTCTATGCCCTGTCGGTACTGGTGGTGTTCCTCGCGCTGGCGGCGCTCTACGAGAGCTGGTCGGTGCCCTTCGCGGTGATCCTGGTGGTACCCATCGGCGTGCTCGGCGCGGTGTTGGCCGCGCTGGGTCGCGGGCTGCCAAGCGACATCTATTTTCAGGTCGGACTGCTCGCCACCATGGGGCTGGCCGCGAAGAACGCGATCCTGATCGTCGAGTTCGCCAAGGCCCTACAAGAGCAAGGGCGTGACGCAATCGCCGCGACGCTGGAGGCAGCGCGGCTGCGTATCCGACCCATCGTCATGACCTCACTGGCCTTCGGCTTCGGCGTGGTGCCGCTGGCCATCAGCAGCGGTGCTGGCGCCGGCGGGCGCACCGCGATCGGCACCGGGGTGCTCGGCGGGGTGGTCGCCTCGACCATCGTCGGGGTGTTCTTCGTGCCGCTGTTCTTCGTGCTGATCCGAGGCTGGCGCAGGAGGACGGCACCCGCGAGCGATGAGGTCATCGACAAGCTCGACGTCACGCTGGTGGAGACTCACGACAAGTCTGGGGCGGGCGCTTCAGCCTGAACCTGGACTCTCTGCGGTCCGGTCCATCTCGGTCGGCTCGAGAAATCTGTTGGGTGTTTCAGCCATCTCGCCACCAACATTCAACGAAAGCTTTGAATGTTGGTGGCGACCGTGGAATACTTGGGTCTGCATTCCCGATCCTGGAGTAAGAGACCCATGGCCACCCTTTTCATCCTCAATGATCCCGCCTACGGCACCGAGCGCAGCTTCAACGGGCTGCGATTAGCGAAGGCCTTGCAAAACAAGGGCGAGACCGTGAACGTCTTCCTGATGGCCGATGCCGTCTCCTGCGCCAAAGCCGGGCAGAAGGTGCCGCAGGGGTACTACAATCTCGAGCTCATGGTCAAAGCGGTGGCGCGCAAGGGCGAGATGCTGCTCTGCGGCACCTGCATGGACGCGCGTGGAATCACAGATGATGAGTTGGTCGAGGGCGCGCGGCGCAGCACCATGGATGAGCTGGCCGAGCGCACGCTGGCGGCCGACAAGGTGTTGGTGTTCTGAGTCGCCCGGGCGGGCGCGACTAGACCTGATGTCAGTGGGCTGGGGCGAGTGAGCTGATCTGGGCCACCTAAACTGGGTGAGCTACTCTGGGTGAGCTAGTCTGGGTGACCTAATCTGGGTGACCTAATCTGGGCCGGTTGGGGCGCTGGCAACGGGCGCGGGAGAGGACGGATGTCGGGCGACGATCGAGGCAACGACGGCAGGTCGCTGCCCCCGGGGGCGGTTGCGGGGCTCTGGCCGTCGGCGGACTACCAGCGCCAGGTCGAGCGCCTGCGCGCCGCGATCGGCCAGCGGGTCTACGTCGCCGAGCTGCGCGACACCGAGCTTCAGCTCGGTATCCAAGTCACGGACCGCGCCTATGAGCTGCTCGCCGTCATCGACTTCCCGCGTCCGGACCCGGAGCGCGGGCTGGCACCACACCTGGTCCTCCTTGACGACGGCCGGGGTCTGAACCTCGGGCGGATCGCCCGCATCAGTTACAGACCTTTTCAGCCGTCGCCAGACGAGCTGCTCTATCTTGATCGGGAGGCCGACCGGACCTTGCTGTTCGCCGATCGGCGGTTGTCGCCGCGCTTCCTCTCCGAGCGCACCCAGGCGGTGCTCGCTCAGGTGCTTGGCCGCGCGTCGCTGCCATCCCCGCTGCCATCACCGGTGAAGCTCGTCCCGACCGCGCAGGATGCCGACGATGATGCGGCAAGCGGTGTTCAGGCGGGGACCGTCAATGGGGCCTCCGACGGCTCGGAATCCCGCTGATCAAGCGCTCGATACCCGCTCACTTGAGATAGGAGCGCAGGACGCTGACCACCTGCTCCAGGTCCTCGAGTCGTTCCTGCGCGGTTCGATCCTCCGCCCCGAGGTGCTCGCGCAGGTGGCCCTCGAGGACCTGGCCCATCAGGCCGTTGACGGCACCGCGGATCGCGGCGATCTGCTGCAGCACGGCGGCGCACTCGCTCTCCTGCTCAAGCGCGCGCTCCAAGGCCGCGGCCTGGCCTTTGATGCGGCGCACGCGCGCGAGCAGGGCGGTCTTCTCCTTGATCGTATGGGGCATGGTTGTTGGTCTTGAGGGAGATAGCGTACCCGGGTAGAGTATATTGCGAATCCTTCTCGGAATCATCGATGATGCAAGACACCACCGTGCTCGAGCGTGCGCAACACTCCCACGTCTTCGACGAGGTCGACCCCATGGCCGAGCGCAACACCCGCTGGGTGGTGTGGCTCACGGCTGCGATGATGGTCGCGGAGATCGCGGGCGGGCTGGTCTTCAACTCGATGGCGCTGCTCGCCGACGGCCTGCACATGAGCTCCCACGCGCTGGCGCTGGGGCTTGCGGTGCTCGCCTATGCCGCCGCCCGCCGTTTCGCGCATGATCCGCGCTTCGCCTTTGGCACCTGGAAGATCGAGGTGCTCGGCGGCTATACCAGCGCCGTGCTGCTGGGGGGCTTCGCGGCCTTCATGGCCTACCACTCCATCGAGCGGCTGCTGGCGCCGGTGCCGATCCACTACGATCAGGCGATCCTGATCGCGATCTTGGGGCTGCTGGTGAACCTGGTGAGCGCCTGGCTGCTGCAGGCTGGTCACGGACATGATCACCATCACGGGCATCAGGGCCATCATCAAGCCCATCATCACGACCTGAATCTGCGCGGTGCCTACCTCCATGTGCTGGCCGATGCGGCCACCTCCGTCTTTGCCATCGTGGCGTTGTTCAGCGGCAAGCTCTGGGGCGCGGCCTGGCTCGACCCGGTCATGGGGTTGGTCGGCGCCGTGTTGATTTCGGTCTGGGCCTATGGGCTGCTGCGTGACAGCGGCCGCGCGCTGCTGGATGCGGAGATGGACGCCCCGGTTGTGGCCGAGGTCCGGGAGGTCGTCGCCGACCTGCCGGTCGCTGCCGAGATCACCGATCTGCACGTCTGGCGCGTCGGCAAGGGCAAATTCGCCTGCATCCTCGCGCTGGCGGTCGCCGAGCCGATCGCACCCGATGTCGTCAGAGGGGCGCTCGCGGTGCACGAGGAGCTGGTGCACGTGACCGTCGAGATCAACTCGGACGCAAGCCTTGTTGGTCGGTCGGCTAAGGCTATGGAGGCGCGTTGCGCTGGTGGCGTGCATCGGACTCAGCGACCCGTCGTCAGCGGATAGAGCAGGGTAATGCGGCCGGCCCGAGCCCGTGGCCAAGACTGCGTTGTCTGGCGTTGATGGCTGGACTGGGCGGATGAGGCTGTCGATCATCATCCCAACCCTGAACGAGGCCGAGAGTATCGCCGCCTTGCTGGCCGATCTGGGGGCCCTGCGCGCCGAGGGTGCTGAGCTGATCCTGGTCGATGGCGGCAGCCGTGATGCCACGGTGGCGCGCGCGAGCGCTGGTGTCGATCAGGTCCTGCGGGCGCCGCGCGGTCGCGCCGCGCAGATGAACGCCGGCGCACGGGCGGCGACGGGCGATCTGTTCTGGTTCCTGCATGCGGACACCCGCGTGCCCGAGGGCGCGATCGAGGCGTTGTGGCGTGCCGCCGCGCAGGTCGAGCCGGCGCTTGAAGCGCCTCGCTGTGAATCGCCAGCGCGGCCTCGGCGAGCCGCTGGGCCGATGGCGCCCGAGCAGCCTCCGGCGCAGCCGCCTGCCGAGACGCGCGATGCAGGGGCCTGGGAGGGCTTCTGGGGCCGCTTCGATGTCCGACTCTCAGGCCGCCATCCGCTGTTGCGGCTGGTCGAGCGCGGCATGAATCTGCGCTCGCGCCTGACGGGTATCGCCACCGGTGATCAGGGTCTCTTCGTCAGCCGTGTGGCCTTCGAGCGCGTCGGTGGCTTCCCGCCGTTGGCGCTGATGGAGGACATCGCCCTCGCGGCGGCCCTGCGCCGGCTTGCGCGCCCGCGCTGCCTGCGCGCACGGCTAACGGCGTCGAGTCGGCGCTGGGAGCAGGGCGGGGTGCTGCGAACGATTCTGCTGATGTGGCGCCTGCGCCTGGCTTATGCACTCGGCGCCGATCCGGATCGGCTCGCCGAGCGCTATCATGGCCGTGAACACAATCCGAGCGGTCCCGCGGGACCGTCGACAACGCACTGAGGAGAGACCCTGGCCATGTTCGACTGGCTCGACCACCTGCCGCTCGGCCTACTGCTGATCATCGCGCTCACGCTTGGGCTCGCACCCTTCGCACCCGAGCCCCACGTCTGGGAGAAGCTCAAGATGCTCGCCGCGGGCACGCTTGTGCGCCCGGTCGACATCTTCGATCTGCTGCTGCACGGTGTTCCCTGGCTGTTGGTGTTTGCCAAGCTCGGGCGTTTGTTCTGGGTGCGCGGCCGCTAAGGGATCAGCCAAGGTCCGTTTGCCTGCGCCGCAACCGCATGATCAACCGCGGCAGGAAGGCCACCACGGCCAGCAGCGCGAGCGCGATCAGGGCAGTGCGGATCAGCCCTTCGCCGCCGGCCACCGTCTCGCGGCCAGCGAAGCCGAGATAGGTGTAGGCCAGCGCCCCCGGCAGCATGAACACCAAGGTTGCCAGCAGATAGGGGAGGAAACCGATCCGGGTCAGACCGAGTGCATAGTTCAGCAGGTTGAACGGGAACAGCGGCACCAGTCGGGTGAAGGCGACGAATCGCCAGCCCTCGGCCTCAACCCCGCTGATCAGGCGCCCCAGCAACCCTTTGACGCGCGTCTGCACCCAGTCGCGCGCCAGGTATCGGGCGATCAAGAACGCCAGTGCAGCGCCGAGCGTGGCCCCGATCAGGTTGTACAGGGTGCCCCAGAGCGGGCCGAACAGGGCGCCACCGGCCAGCGTGAGCACGGCCCCGGGAAGGAACAGGACCGTGGCGATGGCGTAGAGGCCGATGAACACCAGCGCGCCGGGGGGGCCGGCACCCTGCACCCAGGCCTCGAGTGCAGCCGCGTCGAGCTGATCGCGGTAGAGCAGCGCGGAGGCCACTGCGCCGAGCAGCAGGAGGGCGCTAAGGATGCGAATCGACGATCGGTGCATGGGGGTCACTGGTGAGGGTTTGCGTCTAAGGGTGCGTTTGGCGGCGGCCAGGCGCGTGCCCCTATGTGGGTGAAAAACATTCAACCGAATAGTTGATCAGACGAGGGAGATCTGTCAATCTCCGCGGGCATCAACACCGTAAACGATTCGAGGTGCGCAACGGTGGACGGTTTCATCCAGACCCATGAGGCGACGATTCGTCTCGGCTTCTTCCTCGGCGTGTTCGCGTTGATGGCGACCTGGGAGGT
>CAZTYV010000039.1:0-6993 GCA_964617675.1 uncultured Halochromatium sp.
AATGGGAGGCGATCAGTTCGCTGGATCGTCGTCTCTTCGTCGCCGCGGGGGGCTGAATCCACCCTCGGTGCTCGGTTGACGCCGTTTGCCGATGTTCTTGCGATCGCGCAGACGTTGCTTTGGCTTTGCGGCTGTTGCTTGCTTGCCAGCGCTGGCAGCGGTTCCTTGCTTGGCCGTGCTGGTTCGGGCCGGTGAGGTTTTGCCGTTTGCCCGTGCTGGGCGTCCGCGGGTGGCGGCGACGGCCTTTGCTCTGGGCTTGCGCTTCGTGCTGGGGCCTTTGAAGCGGGCAACGAGATCGGGCAGCTCGCGCAGCGCGACCTCGAGGCCGAGCCATCGGCTGATGGATTCCATCTTGTTCCATTCCGGCGCCGAGACCAGCGAGATCGCGACGCCCTGGTTGCCGGCGCGGCCGGTGCGGCCGGTGCGGTGTAGGTAGTCCTCGCCACTGCGCGGGACGTCGAGATTGATCACGCGCTCGACGCCGGGCAGGTCGAGGCCGCGGGCGGCGACATCGGAGGCGACCAGGACCGAGACCTGGCCGCGCTCGAGCAGGCCCATCACGCGTTTGCGCTCGCGCTGATCGAGCTCGCCGTGGAGCACGGCGGCGCGGATCTCGGTGCTGACGAGGAAGCCACCGACCGCATCGGCACGGGCGCGGGTGTTGGTGAAGACCAGCGCCTTCTGATAGTCCTCGTGCTGCAGGAGCCAGAGCAGTTGCGCCTGCTTGTGCGGCAGGTCGTCGCTGAGGATCAGTTGATGCTGGATGTCGGGATGTGCGCTGCGAATGGCATCGATCTCGATGACCAGCGCATCCCGCAGCAATCGGTCGGTCAGCGGTCGCAGCCCGCCGTGCTTGAGGGTGGCGGAGAACAGCAGCGACTGTCGCTCGTGGTTGCTGGCGCCGATGATCGTGATCACGTCGGCGGCGAAGCCGAGATCGAGCATGCGGTCGGCCTCGTCCAGCACCAGGAAGCTGAGCCCGCTGAGGTCGGCCTCGCCGGTCTGCAGATGCTCGAGCAGCCGGCCGGGGGTGGCGATGACCAGGTCGGGGTTCTTGCGCAAGGCCGCGACCTGCCGGCCGCGGTCCTCGCCGCCGACGATCACCGCCGCGGTGAGTCGGGTGCGGCTGCCTAGGCTGAGGAATTCGCCCTCGATCTGGCGAGCGAGCTCGCGCGTCGGCACCAGCACCAGTGCGCGGATGGCACCACTCGGCGCGGGCGTCTCACTGAGCCGCTGCAGCATTGGCAGCAAGAAGGCGCCGGTCTTGCCGGAGCCGGTGGCGGCGCAGGCGAGGAGGTCGTGCCCCTCGAGCACGGCCGGGATCACCCGTTGCTGCACCGGCGTTGGCTCTTGCCAGCCGGCGTTGGCGATGGCGCGCTGCAGCGGCTCGTCGAGATCGAAGGCGTCGAAGGTCTGGGTCATGGGATCACAGGGTCAGGCGAGAAGGGTAAAGGCAGCGGTGACGGCGTGCGACTATGGGGCACGCGCGGTCAGCGATCGCGCGGGTTTCTGATCTCGCTGATGCTGTCTTCGGCCGCGACGCCAGAGCGGCTAAGAGCAGCCAGAGCGCGACCACGGCGACGGTCATCAGCGTCATCAGCGGCAGCGAGGATACTCGGACCTCGCGCGGGATCAGGTCGTCGAGGGTCAGCGCGAGCACCGCGAGGACCAGGCCAGCGCTCAGGCGGCTGCTGAGTGGCGGCGCCGGTGCCAACACCCGATCGCGTAGCAGCACCAGCGTGGCCGGCAGCAGCATGACCAGGTGATGCGTCCAGCTCGCGGGAGCGATCAAGAAGACCATGACGCTGATCAGCGAGAGCTCGAGGTCACGATCGATGGTACCGCGCGGCGTCGCCCAGCGAGCGGCCCCGTCGACGCTGCTCGCCCGCCCGTGCGTATCGGTCGCTGATGATCCCGATGCCGACCCGGTCGGCGCCCTGATCGGCCCCTCGGTCACCCGCAGATCGCGCCGCATCGAGCGCCAGAGTACCGCGGCGGTGGCGGCGATGACGAGTACGATCGTGATCCCGGTGAGACGGGCGGCCAAGGCCGGATCATCGGCGAGGATGGTGCTGAACTTGTTCGGCACCAGAAACCGGGCGATGGCACCGGCTAGGCTGCGGTTCCAGGGCGCGGCGATGCTGCTGTGTCCGGGCGGCAGCGCGGTGAGGCTGGTGGTGGCCACGATCTCGCGCCACCAAGAGGCCCAACTGCCGCTGGGCGCGATCCAGAGGCTGATGGCGATCAGCAGGACGCCCGTGAGCAAGCCGCCGAGGACGAGGCTCAGGCGCGGCACCGGACCGGACCCGAGGCCGAGCAGCACATAGTGCGGCTTGGCGATGCAGCCGAGCGCGAGCAGCGCACCCGAGCCGGCGCCCGCGCGGGCTTGGCGCTGCATCCGCCAGTAGCCCCAGAGCAGCAGCAACAGCACGAGATTGATCTGCCCGAACTGCAGGGTCAGGTAGAGCCCGCCGAAGCTGGCGATGTAGATCGGTCCCCAGAGCCGCAGCCGGCCGCTCGGGTCGTCACGCGCGAGATCGCCGACGATGACGATCATCACCACCAGGGTGAGCAGCAGGTTCAGCGCGAGCATGGTGTCGGCCAGTGGCTCGAGACCGAGGCCGGCGATCGGATAGAGGAGCGGCAGCGCGGTGGGCGGATAGGTGAACGGCAGCACGTCGCCGGGCCGCCGAGGGTAAGGGTCCTCGGCATCGATGAAGACGCGCTCGGCGGCCTTGGCATAGACGGCAATGTCGGTCTCGCGCAGCTGCACCTGGCTGGCGATCAGCAGGAGCAGCGCGAGTCCGATCCACAGGCCGATCCCCAGACCAATCCCCAGACCAAGGGGCCGCTTCATGCTCGGCGCTGAGAGGAAGCGAGGGCGCATCAATCGAGGGGCGCGAGGTCAAACGGGTCGCGCGCGACCCTGTTGTCTTTGCGGAAGCGATAGGCCTCGCGCACGAGGGCGAGCTGCGAGCGGTCGGGGCCCCAGCCGGCGCTCTCGGTCTGATCGGCCTCGCTGTCCTCAGCCCAGAGCCGCCATAGGATGGCCGCGTTCTCCCAATAGGCGCCGGCGATGTAGTGGCCGTCTGGGCTGAAGACGACATTGGCCACACCGCCGGCGTCGGCCTCCAGCGGCAGGAAGGTCGAGAGCACCTCGACGCTGCGGCTCGCTCGCGTTGGACGCTTCCAGACGCGGATGCTGCCGTCTCTTGAGCCGGTCAGTATCCAGTCCCCGTCTGGGCTGAATTCGGCCCGGTAGATCCGGTCCTGGTGACCCTCGAGCACCGCGACGGGGGCGCCGGTGCTGTCCCAGAGGCGGGCGGTCTTGTCGAGCGAGGCGGTCACGATCTGCTTGCCATCGGGCGCGAAGGCGATGCTGTAGATCCGGCCGCTGTGCCCCTCGAGGAGTCGCTGCGGGCCGCAGTCGCCGGGATTTGGGCCCGATCCCCGATCAGCGCCGGGCACCCTGAGCGTGATCAGCGCCGCGCGGTTGGTGGAGCCGGCGGCGGCCAACTGTTGCCCATCGGGGCTGAGTGCCAGGTCGCCGATCTCACCGATCTCGGTCTGCGCAGTACAACGCAGGTGCCAGCCGCCATCGGCCGTGCGCTCGGCGAGCCTGAGGTTCCCGGCCTCATCGCCGGTCGCGATCAGGCTGCCGGTCGCGGTGTTAAGGATGGTGGCGGCATTGCTGATCAACTGATCCGGGGCGAAGGCGTCGCCGGTATCGAGCGGCTCGCAGCGGTCGATCGAGAACGCGCGGATGGAGTTGGCCGGGTCATTGGAAATGGTCAGGAGCCAGTCCCCCTGCGCCCCGTTCCCCTGGCCCCCGATCAGGGCCTCGTAGACTTGCCCGGTATCGGAATCGGTGACCTGGATCAGGCACTGGGTGCGCTTGCCGATGAGATCGAACACGCGCGCGGTGCCGTCGTTGTGCGCGGACGCCAGGTAGCGTCCCGAGGCGGAGAAGCTGACCTGCCGTACCGGCTGCGGGTCCGCCGAGTCGATGAACTCGGCCCAGAGCTGCGGCCGACTGCTGGAATCGTCGCGTCCGTAGCGCCAAACACGGACGCCCCCATCGTATCCGGCCGTGGCCAGCAGCAGCGTGTCTTCGCCTTGCGCGATCGCCGATGGCGCCGCGGCGGTATCGACGGACCAGACATGGTCTGGATGCTGCAACTTGTAGGCAATCCGCGAGACCGGCAACACGCTCCAGAGCCGGGCGGTGCCATCGCGCGCCGAGAACGAGGCGACGCGCGCGCCGTTGGCGAGGAAGCCCGCCGCGGTGATGGCGGCGTCGTGCCCGAGCACCGCCAGAGACTTGCCCGTCTGCAGGCCGGTCAGTTTGGCCGTGCCGTCGAGCGAGGCACTGAGGACGAGTCCCTCGTTCAGGCCCAGACTCGGCGGTGGGTCGATGATCCGCACCGTCTCGGCGCTGAGGCGGTGGCTGTTCAGCACCACGGCCTGGTCGAAGATGCGATCTCGGCTCGCGTCGGCGTGTGTCTCGTCGCTGAGCGTCCAACGCACGATCTGGCCCTCGTCGTCGGCCGAGACCAGGAAGCTACCGCTCGGGTCGAAGGCGACGTCGCGCACGGCGCTGCGGTGCAACTTGAACTCACGCCCGCCGATGCGCGCCGAGGAGAGCTCGGCGATGGGCTCACCGTTGCGCCGGTACAGGCGCACGCGCTCATCGGTCGCGGCGATGGCGATCCGCTCGCCGCGCGCATCGAACACGGCGCGATCGAACGGACGGCCGATCGCTTGATCGGCAGGCAGGGAGAGCTCGATCTCGCCGGACTGAAGGTCGATCAGGCGCGTGCGCCCTTCGGCACCCGCGGTGAGCAGCGCCTTGCCATCGGGGGAGAAGCTGAGGCCGCGGATGGGGCCATCATCGAGCACCTTGTCGACGATGATCTGCCCTGACTGGGTCAGGTCGACCACGCAGAATCCGTATTGGCCGTCGCCGGTGTCGCGGCTCAAGGCGATCCGCTCGCGTGTCGGGTCCAAGCTGTAGGTCAGGCCCGGCAGTGTCCCGCAAGGATAGTCCGGCGCCGCACCCGGCGTTGCCGGGAGACGCCAGATGCCGCTGGTGCCGATCCCGAAGACCTGATCGTCGGCCCCGAAGAACAGCGTATGCAGCCCAGGCTCGGGCATTCCCAACGCCTGCGTCGGTTGGAGGCTCCCATGCTTGAGCTCGAGGAGGCGGGGTCCCTGATCGGGCGTGAAGGTTGCCAGCCTCGTGCCGTCGGCGCTGAATCCGGGCGCGCGGAGGTCGTCGAGCGAGGGGCTGGGGGCCGCGGTCATCGCGATCAGGCGGTTGCTGCTGAAGGCGAGACCCAGGGTCTGCACGGCACGCTGGGGCAGGTCGGTGCCGGCACTCAGTGCCAGGTCGACGGCCAGCGGCGTGTTGCCTCGCGTGATGGCGAGGCTGGCCTCGTTGAGCTTACTGCGGCTGAGGTTGGCCTGGGCGTCGGCGTAGGCGCGATAGGCGATGCCGGCTGAGATGCTCGAGAGCAGCATGAGTGCGGCGAGCACGATGCCAACGACCCTCACCAGCAGGCTGCGCCGTTGCAGCAGTGCGTTCTGGGCATCGGACTGGGCAATGAAGTCGCGCTCGAGCGGCTCGAGCTCATCAGCATGGGCCTCGCGCAGGGCCTCAGCCTCCCCAGAGCCGACGTCGCGTAAGAGGTACTCGCGGTTGCAGTTGGTTCGTTTCCACAGCTGCGCTTGACGATCGAGCTGGAAGCGGTTCGCGAGCAGTTCACGATGGGCGCGTACGGCGAGCCAGTCGCGGACCGGTTGCCAACGCGTGAGCAGGGCCGGATGGCTGAAGCTGATGACCGCGCGATAGGTGCGCCAATCGGGCAGATGGGGCTCGGCCTGGGGCTCGGTCTGGGCTTGGGCCTGGGCCTGGGCCTGATCCGGCGCGGAGGCGCCGATCGCCTCGCCAACGGCGGGTGCGGGGGCGACGGCCGCTTCGTTGGTCGGTTGATTGGCCAGTTGATTGGTCGTCTGGTCGGTCGGGTGTGGGCTCTGGCGGCGTAAGCGGCGCCAGCGTCGGCCCCAATCGCGGCGGGTTTGCCGCAAGATCGCACCAAGCTCTGCGCGCAAGCGATAGTCAGGTGGCTCGCAGTGAATGTTTCCTGTTGGGTCTCGCTGCCCCTCGGCGACGACGAGGCGTGCCTCGATCAAGCGCTCGATCAGCCGGGTGCAGGCAGGATCGCGCCGCAAGACCTCGAGGCTTCCAGCGCGCAGCGTGGGTCGCCCGATCGCGCCGCCCTCGAGTGTGATCAGCGCTCGGCACAAGCGCGGCAAGGCGGCGCGCGCCTCCTCATCGAGCTCGGCCCAGAGGCGGTCAGCCCGGGCCAAGACGAAGCGGTCGATGCCGCCGCTGGCGCGATAATCGGCACCGGATAGCTGCACGTCCTCCGCCCGGCCAGCTTGTCGTTCGACCGCCTGCTGGTAGAGGTGCTCGAGCACGGGCTGGATCAGGGGCGGCCAGAGCCGAACCGCCGTGGCATCCGCCTCGAGGTGCGCGACGAGCTCGCGCCCATGGGTCTCGTTCGCCTCGTTGGCATCGAGCTCGATGCCGGCGACGCGGGCCGGGATCTCGACCACCTGGCGGATCTGCGTCGGTGAGGGCGGCCCGATCTCGATCCAGCCGTGCTGTTCGATCAGTGGCTGCAGCGCGGGCAGTCGCTCCAGCGCTGGCACCGCGTCGCTGCGGAGCACCGCGATGACCCAAATCGCTCGCGCCTGCGCCATGGCGTGGAGCGCCAGTGCGAGGGCCTGAAGCTCGCTGTCGCTGGTGTTCTCGAGGATGGGCTCGAGCGGATCGAGCAGCAGCAGCAAGCGGTTGCCGCCGCTGGTGGAGGCGCCGCTGGGCGCCGCGGCCATGGCGCTGGCGATCTGCTGCGCGGCGAGCTCCGGCTCGCTCGCGAGTAGACGCGCAAGGGCGGAGGCGTTCAGCCCGAAGCTCGAGAGCGGCTCCCC
>CAZTYV010000039.1:7003-23087 GCA_964617675.1 uncultured Halochromatium sp.
GCGGTCGCCGAACAGAGCGCGTCGGCCAAGGCGGCGATCGGCCCCTTGGGGCTTGCGCTGGGGTCGACGAGGCAGGCGCGTACGCTGGCGACCTCTTCAAACTGGAACGGTCGGGTCAGCCGTGAGAGCACGCCCGCGCGCAGCAGCGAGGTCTTACCGCTGCCGCTGGGACCGGTGATGAGCAAGAAGCTGGTCTCGGCATCGGAGAGCCGATCGAGGCGCTGGAGCAGGTCGCGCACCTCCTGCTCGCGGCCGGTGAAGATGCGCTGATCGCCGATCTCGAAGGGCCGGTTGGCGCGAAATGGGCTGCCTTGCCAGCGCATATCGCCGCTGATCGCGCGGCGTTCGGCGCTGATGCGCCGATTCAGCAGCTTGCGCAGCTGGGTCGTGACCAGATCTCGGAACGCGGTGGCGTTGTCGAAGGTTCGGAAGGCGCGGCGGAAGCTATTGTCTTCGAAGAAGAAATGCTGGCGGAAGAAGGCCTCGAGCCGGCGCCAATCCTCGACCGCCTCGCGCGCTAGCGAGGCGTCGGTGATGTCGATCAGCTTCGGCGCCGCCTTTTTGTAGACCAGCACCTCGGGGATGCCAGTCTTGGCCGAGGCATCGACGGCATTGACGAACTCCCATTCGGTACCGGTCATGCCGCGGTACGGCTCTTGCGGCAGCGGGGAGCCGAGCCGCGTCCAGAGGATCACGAGCACGATGTCGCAGTCCTCGGGCTGGGTGAGCCCGGCCTGGAAGGTGCGATCGGCGGTGAGCGCCTCTTCTTCCCAGAGGATCGCGCGCAGCTCGAAGTAGGGCAGGTACTCGCCGGACAGCTGATCGATGATGTCCTTGACCGCCGCGCGCTCGTGGTCGACATCCGCAGGCGATGAGACGAAGATTCTGACGGATTTGTCGCTCATAGGCTCATGTTCGCAGCAGAGGGTCCGGCGTGCGAGGCGACGCGGCGAGCGCCGAGACGCGCTGCCTCGCTCGGGGTACAATGCCACGCAGAAGGCGACTTGGCACCATTGCAGCCGGAGGGCGCCATCATGCGAAGCGAAACGACCGACCCGCAAAAGATGGAGCAGCTTCTGCGCGAAGCGGTTCGCCAGATTGCGGACGACGGCGATCTGGAGCACTACATCGCCTGGTCTCGAGCCAATATCCCGGTCGAGCTCGGCGTGGAATCCGAGCTGTTCGAGGATGACGCGCAGCGCCTTGCCACCGTTCTTGGCGTCGCCATCTGGAACGCCACGCCACGCGCTGACAATGGCTGGTCGCCGCGTACCCTCTCGCTTCCGGCGGAGAACGAGCCCTGTTTCTGCGGCTCTGGCCTGCCTTATCGCGACTGCTGCGAGCCGCTTGGCCCGATTCCGGAGCTGCCGCTGGACCTGATCTGGGACCTGCTCATCGATGAGCTGCCGGAGGAGTCGATCCAGGAGGCGCTGCGGCGTCGCGCCGTGCCCGAGACCCTGCTCGCGAAGGTGGCCGAGCGCTGGCTCGCGCAGGAGCGCCCGGGCCGCGCGGCGGCGCTGCTCGAGCCGGTCTTCCGCGGCGATCTGGGGCTGCTCGACGGTCGCTACGAGCCGGCGCTCGATATCCTCTGCGACGCCCTCGACGAGCTTGACCATTGGAAGAAGAAGCAGGCCTTCCTGCTGCGCGTCACCGACGAGGGCAGTCGCGAGCTCAAGGCCGCCGCCTGGCAGCGACTCACCATGATGTTCATGGACGAGGGCGAGCTCGACTACGCGAACGAGTCCTTCGTTCAGGCGCTGCGCCACGGTCCGGATAATCCGTCGACAGCGCTGCTCGAGATCACCCTGCTTGCGGCGCGTCACGATGACGTGCGCGCCCGCTCGAGGGCCCAGTTCTGGCGCCATCGCTTTAAGCGCAACGAGGCCGTCGACGCCAGTCTGCTCGAGTTTCTCGAGCAGGCCATGGTCGACCCGCAAGAGGCGCTGATCTCGAGTCATTCGGGTGCGATGGACCCGCTCTTGCTCGAGCTCTGCCAATGGATCAGATCGGTGCCGGCGGAGCCGAGCTCGGCTTATCGCGTCGAGCTGCTCGATGATCCGTTGGAGGCTGGTGCGGGTCAGCAGCTGTCGTTGTTCCCCGAGGATCAATTCCCGACCGAGTGCCGAGCGGGTGGTGTCGGCGCCTTGCTGCCGAGCCCGGAGCTTCGCGCCATCGAGCGTGAATGGCATCGGGTCTTCCCGTCCTCCAAGCCCTACTCAACGCAGCTCTCGGCACTGGATGACGGCGCCCTCTGGGAGGTGCCGGATTGGGTGCGCTTCCTCAGTGCGGAACCGCGGGCCGCGCAGAGCTTGGATATCCTCGATGATGTGGCAACGGCCCTCTACGAGCATCCGGAGAGCAGTCTGCCCTGGGTTGCGCACACCTTGCTTAGCCCGCTCTATGCGCGCTCGCTCGCGATCATCGATGCCATCACCGACGGCGGTGCCGTTGCCTACCTGCCCTGGAGCGCAGAGCGCAATCGGCCGGCCTTGCGGCTGCTGTTTCGCGCCTATCTGCACGAGGCCGAGGCCGGCCGAGAGGCGAGCGCGGTGACATTGGCCGAGCGGCTCGTCGCACTGAATCCTCGCGATCATCATGGTGCCCGAGCAGAGCTGATGAATCATTATCTGCGGGCCCATTCTGATCAGCAGGCGTTGGAGCTGGCGCGCCGTTTCCCGAATGATCTGCTCGCGGATATGGCCTATGGTGAGGTGCTGGCACTCTACCGGCTGGGGCAACAGGAGCATGCGGCACGGGCATTGAGCCGGGCGGTCGATCGGCTGCCGCGGATCCCGCGCTTTCTGCTGCGTAAGCGCATCAAGCGACCCGCGCTGGACGATGCCGGCTTTACCCCCGGGGGCGAAGACCAGGCATGGCTCTATCGAGAGGCGATGCGCGATGTTTGGGCCGCGGAGCCCGGGTTGTTGACTTGGATGAAGAAGCGGTTGACCGCTTGAGGGGGTTCGATGGCGGAGGTCTTCAAGGTCGTGTTTTCGGGAACGCTTGCGCCTACGGCCAATGCCGAGGATGTGGCGCGCGATTTCGCGGCCGTGTTCAAGGTCAGCGAGGAGCAGGCGCGAGCCTTGGTGAGCGCGGGCGAGCCGCGGGTCTTGAAGAGCCACGTCGATGAGGCGAATGCAAAGCGCTACCTCGAGGTGCTCGAGGAGATCGGTCTGAACGCTCGGATCGAGCCGGTCGAAGTCGAGGCCCAGCCTCAGCCCCAGTCCCAGCTCAAGCCCGCAACGGATGCGGCTTCCTCCGTGGACGAGCAATCTGCATCGGTGCAGGGAGCCCGGCCGTCGGACGCGACTCGGCCCTGGGGCGACTCCGGCGCTGGTCCTGCAGCGGCCGAGGTACCAAGAACGTCGGTACCAGAACAACAGGTCCGAGAGCAGCGGGCTGGACCTGTTGGCCAGCCGGCCTCCCACGGATGGCGCTGGATCAAGCACGCCTGGCAGCTCTTCAAGGCACAGCCGCGCGTCTGGCTGGGCGCGGTCGCGCTGGTCTATCTGGTCACCTTCGTGCTGAGCCTGGTGCCGGTGGTCGGTTCACTGGTGACCCTGATGCTCGGGCCAGTCTTCGCCGGCGGGCTGATGTTGGGCGCGCAGTCGCAGCAGCGCACCGGTCGGCTGCGGGTGACGGCGGCCTTCGACGGCTTCTCGCACCAGGGTCTGGCCTTGATCCTGGTGGGGGTGCTCTACTTCGTCGGTCTGATGCTGGCGTTCATGATCGCCGGCCTCGCGGCCATGGCCACGGGTGCCCTGAGCGTGGAGACCTTGGAGGCCATGTCCGGCGCCGATCCGAACCTGAGCACGGCCGCCTTGGGGCCAGGGCTTGCGGTCTTCTTCCTGCTGGCGATGCTCTTGCTGCTGCCGCTGATCATGGCCTATTGGTTCGCGCCGGCCTTGGTGGTGCTCGAGGAGATGTCGGCCTTCGAGGCCATGCTGACGAGCTTTCGCGCCTGCTGGAAGAACATGATCCCGTTGCTGGTCTACGGGTTGATGTTGTTCTTGATCCTCGTCGGCGTCAGCCTCCTGTTCGGGATCTTGGCAGGGCTGCTGAGCGCAATCTCTGAGACGCTGATGGTGGTTGCCATGCTGTTGCTGCTGCCGGTGGTGCTGGTGTTCGCATCGCTGGTGGTGCTCTCGATCTACACCGCCTACCGCGATCTGTTCTATCCGGATGTATCGGCGACCGGCGCGGTTGCCTTCTGAGTCCATGGTCATGATGTCGAGCCTGCGTGCGTTTTCCCTCTAGCTCCTTCCACTGGTCCTTCCCACCGGAGAAGTCGTTATGCGTTTTCGCTCCCTCAGTCTGACTGCCGGTCTGCTCTGCGCCGGTAGCCTGCTCGCGGCCGACGAGCCACCGGTCGAGCCAACCGCGGCCTCGGCGGGCGATCTGTCGGAAGGCCGACTGATCTATGGTGAGTACATGGCCACGGCCGGCGATTGCATGGCCTGCCACACGCGCCCGGGCGGCAAGCCCTTCGAGGGCGGTCTGCCGATCGAGACGCCGTTCGGCACCATCTATACGCCGAATATCACGCCGTCGAAGGGCTACGGGATCGGCTCGTTCAGTGATAAGGACTTCTTGCGTGCCTTGCAGGAGGGGATCTCGCCGAGCGGCCTGCCCTATTACCCGGCGCTGCCTTATCCGTCCTACAC
The DNA here is from genome assembly GCA_964617675.1 of uncultured Halochromatium sp. Taxonomy (GTDB): domain Bacteria; phylum Pseudomonadota; class Gammaproteobacteria; order Chromatiales; family Chromatiaceae; genus Lamprobacter. The sequence goes on from CAZTYV010000039.1 coordinate 11,668, forward strand.
CAAGGTCAAGGACGATGATCTACTGGCGATCAAGGACTATCTGATGTCGCTCGAGCCCTCGAACTATCAGCCGCCAGAGACCGATCTTCGCTGGCCGTTCTCGGTGCGCGATCTGATGTTCGGATGGCAGACGATCTACTTCGACAAGGGGCGCTTCGAGCCCGACCCGTCGCGCAGTGATGAGTGGAATCGCGGCGCCTATCTGGTCGAGGGCCTGGGACATTGCGGGGCTTGCCACACGCCGCGGAACATGGCCGGCGCCACCGAGCCCTCAAAGGCGATGACCGGCGCGATCGTCGACGGTTGGTATGCACCCAACCTGACCTCGGATCTCGATCAGGGCGTCGGGCGCTGGAGCGTGGACGAGCTCGCGACCTTCCTGCAGACGGGAATGGCCCCGGCCGCCCCGACGAAGGATGACCCGGACCCGAGTACCGCGCCGACGACCGCGGCCTTGGGGCCGATGGCCGAGGTGGTGCACGATAGCCTGTCGAAACTGGCGCTCTCCGATCTGCGCGCGATGGCCGTCTATCTCAAGGATCTACCGCCAAAGGTGGAGCCGACGCATCGCCCGAAGGTGCCCGAGGTCTTGAGCGCCGAGCAGTACGAGCAAGGGCGCGAGATCTACATGAAGAACTGCAGTGCCTGCCATCAGGATCATGGTCAAGGTCTGAGTCCTTATTTCCCGGCGCTTCGGGGCAATCCGGTGGTCAACGCCGAGCAACCGAACGATGTGCTCAAGACGCTGCTGCTCGGCGCCCCGGCCGATCCCTCGGAGGCCTTTTCGCCGCACGTGGTGATGCCATCCTTCGGCTCAATCCTGACCGACGCGCAGATTGCGACGGTTGCGAGCTATATCCGCGCGAACTGGGGCAACGACGCGCCGCCCGTGACCGAAAAAGAGGTGGCAGCCTTGCGCAAGTAGCCGAGGCTCGGCCCCTTGGCGAGCCGCGCCCATACCCGCGGGCGCGGCTCGCGCTCGATCGGGCGCGGTTCCATGCGTCTTGGCTCTGTCATCGCCAGCCGCTTGCTGTTCGGGCTGCTGATTGCGGCCTTAGGCGTCGCCGGGCTCGGCCTCTGGTGGCTCCATCGGCCGAACCCAAGCACCTCCGGTACCCTTGGTCTGCCTGCTCTCGAACAGCCGGTTCAGGTGGACTATGGTCCCTACGCGGTGCCGACGATTCGCGCCGAGACGCGCTCCGATCTCTTCGTTGCTCAGGGCTTCGTGGTGGCGCGTGAACGTCTTTGGCAGATGGACCTGCTGCGGCGACTGGCTGGTGGTCGGCTGGCAGAGCTGTTCGGTGCGGGAGCCCTGGTCGCGGATCGCTTCTACCGCACCATTGGGCTCTCCGAGGCCGCGGATCGGTCGTTTGCCGCGCTCGAGCCCCACTGGCAGCAGCTGCTGCAGCGCTACGCCGAGGGCGTAAATGCCTACCTGAGCGCGGCCATCGCCGGGCATCGCCTGCCGCTCGAGTATCAGTTGCTCGGCCTTGAGCCGAGTCCCTGGCGACCTCAGGACAGCCTGCTCGCGGGCGCCTATATGGCCTGGCTGAACTCGGTGAATCTGCGCGAGGAGCTGGTCTTCCTAAGGCTCGCGCAGCGGCTCGGTACCCAGCGGGCCCTGGAGCTGTTCCCGGCCGACCAAGGGCAACCGGCGCCGGCCACCGCCTATCAGCTGCCGGACTATCGTCTTGCGCCGTCGCCTGAGCGTGTCCAAGATTGGGCCGGGGTCGCCGACTCGGCGCCGCTGCGCCTGGCGCAGGCCCAAGCCCAAGCGCAGGCCCAGGCCCACCAGCCCCAGCCCCAGCCCCTGATCCGGCCCGGCAGCGTCGAGCAGGCGTTCAGTAATGCCTGGGCCGTCGCTGCGGGGCGCAGCGCCGAGGCGGGTGCGCTGCTCGCCAATGATCCGCACCTGGCCTCGGCGATCCCGGCTGCTTGGTTCCAGCTCGAGCTGCTGGCTCCTGGCTATCATGTGAGCGGCGTGACCTTGCCGGGCGTGCCTGGGGTCTTGATTGGCCACAATGCCGATCTCGCCTGGGGAGTGACGGCCTCGGTTGCCGATACCCAAGACCTGTTTCTCGAGCGCCTCAGTGAGGAAGGCACCCGGGTGCTGCGCCCGGATGGGTCCTGGGAGCCGATCGCGGTCCGCGTCGAGCAGATCGCCGTTGCCGGCCAGGCCGAGCCAGTGGCGCTGGCGATTCGCTCGACGACCCATGGCGTTCTGATCGATGAGCTGGTGGCCGAGCCTGGGGCGAATCCCTTCGGTCTCGCCGCGGTTCAGCGACCCGAGAGTCTGGCGCTGCGCTTGGCGACCGAGCGTCCGGATCGCTCGCTGGTTGGGATCTGGCGCCTGAATACCGCCGAGACGCTCGCGGACGCCCGTGCGGCCGCTGCCGATCTGCAGCAGGTCTCGCTGAATCTGCTGCTCGCTCATCGCAATGGGCGCATCGCCTGGCAGGTGACCGGTCTACTACCCGAGCGCGGGCGTGGAACCGGCACCTTCCCCGCGCCGGGCTGGGAGCCTGGCTACGGTTGGCTGGGTTATCTTCCGTTCGCCGAAAACCCGGGCCTGACCGATCCTGACACCGAGATGCTGGTGAGCGCGAACGACGCGATGAGCCCTGATGGACGCTCGCCTTGGATCAGCAATTCGTGGCTGGCGCCGTTTCGGGCGCAGCGCATCGATCAATTGCTGCGGGCCTCCTCATCGCTCGACGCTGGCGCGATGGCGCGGATGCAATCCGATCGCCTCAGTCTCGAGGCTGGCGTCTACTTGGATGCGTTGCGCCGCCATTTGCCGGCGATCGAGCAGAGCGATCCGCGCGCCGCGGCACTGGCCCGGGATGAGCTGCTGTCTTGGGATGGCGATTTCGCTGACGGCAGCGAGGCGGCCGCCTTCTTCGTGCTGCTGCGCCCGGCGCTCTATCAGGCCCTCTACGGCGACGAGCTGGGCGAGGATCTCGGTCTGCTGATGGGACTAGAGACCCATACCTATGGTCCGCTGGCCGAGGCGCTGCGAACCGACCGCTCGAGCTTTTGGGACGATCTCCAGACCAGCGGCCAGCAGGAGGGCCCGGCCGCGGTCTGGGCGCGCGCCCTAACGGCGGCTGCGGAGGCGCGCATGGAGGCGTTTCCGGGTCCGGCTCGACCAACGCTGGCCGAGCTGCGCGAGCTGACCTTCGTGCATGCCTTCGATGGGCAGCCGCTGCTGGGCGACCTCTTCAATCTGGGACCGATCGGCCGCGGTGGCGACAACGGCACCATCGATGTCTCGCTCGCGCCTCTGACGCGGCCGCGCGAGATCGGCAACGTCGCCTCGATGCGTGTCGTCTTCACACCGTCGGATTGGTCGGCGACGCGCGGCATCCTGCCGCTGGGGCAGTCCGGCCATCGCTTCTCGCCTCATCGAGCCGATCAGCTGGATGATTGGCTTGCCGGCCGATCAGCGCCCTGGCCTTGGAACGGCCCCTCCGGACCCGCGCTCGGCCGTCTGATCTTGCAGCCGACAGCAGACTGAGGCTCGCCGCCCTCGATCCCGACCTTCGCCTCGCGCCACCGATAGAGCTCGCGCGGCGCGCTGTCGCAAAGCGCGCAGCCACTGCACGCGGGTGGTGTTGGCAGCGCCTCGATACGCCCCTTGTCCACCCATTTCTGCAGCATGGCTCGGGCCACCTCGGCGGGGACGCCGGTGGCCAACGCGACCTCCTGCAGCGATACGACCCCTTGGCGCCGGACGAGCTCGCGAACGCTGGCGAGCATCACAGCCGGCCGTCGGCAGTGGCGAATCCCGCGCGCTGCCCCCGGCGGCTCCAGAGGCGAAGCCCCGTAAAGACGAGGATCAGTAGCAGAGCGAGGGCGCCCATCCAGAGTGCTGAGCTGAGCGGATGCTGATCGAAGGTGGCGGCCTGATAGAACAGGGTTGCGGCGACGAAGGCGATCCCAGTGGTCCAGGCGGCGACGAAGGCCGCCCAGGCACCGCCGGCCTCACGCACGATGGCGCCGATCGTGGCGACACAAGGGAAGTACAGGAGCACGAAGAGCAGATAGGCAAAGGCGCCGGCGCGGCCATCGAAACGCTCGGCCATCGCCCCGAAGGTGCCGCTCGTGAGTGATTGCTCGGCCGCGACCGCGCCTTGGTCGAGCTCGTTGCCGATACCGAGGCCGAGGGGGTCAGCGAGGCTGCGGCCGATCTCACCGAGGTTGGCCGGTACGGTGGCGAGGGCGGCGGTGAGGGCCGGCATCAGCGCGAAGGCCTCGACGCCCTCCTGTGGCGCATCGGTGGACTCCGCGGCCAGGCGACCGTAGAGGCTGTCGAGCGTGCCGACGATCACCTCCTTGGCCAGTACGCCGGAGAAGATGCCGAGCACCGCTGGCCAATTGTCCTCGCCGATGCCCATGGGCGCGAATAGCGGCGCTGCCACGCGGCTGGTTGCGGCCAAGACGGATTCATCGCTGTCGGCCTCGCCGAGGCGCCCGTCGGTGCCGATGGAGCTCAACAGGTTCAGGATGACGACCATGACGATGATCACCCGCCCAGCCTCACGCAGGAAGAGTCGGACCCGGTCCCAGGTGCGCAGCATCACGCCGCGAAGTCGCGGCATGTGATACGGGGGCAGCTCCATCATGAAGCCGGTGCTCGTGCCCGCGAGCAGCGTGCGTTTCATGATCAGCCCGGTGATCAGTGCGATGAGGATGCCGGTGAGGTAGAGGGCGAAGACGATGTTCTGTCCCGAATGCGGAAAGAAGGCCGCGGCGAAGAGGACGTAGACCGGCAGCCGCGCGCCGCAGGACATGAAGGGGTTCATCAGGATCGCAAGCTTGCGCTCGCGCTCATTCTCTAGGGTCCGCGTTGCCATCACCGCCGGCACATTGCAGCCGAAGCCAACGATCAATGGCACGAAGGCCTTGCCGGGAAGGCCGATCGAGCGCATGAACCGGTCCATCACGAAGGCTGCCCGCGCCATGTAGCCGGAGTCTTCCAGTGCGGAGAGGAAGATGTAGAGGCTGGCGATGACGGGGATGAAGGTGGCCACCACGCTGAGCCCACCGCCAACGCCCTCGGCCAGGACCAGCTGCAGCCATCCGGGGCTACCAAGACTGCTCAGCAGCGCGCCGACGCCGTCAACGAACAGGGCGGTTGCGACACCGTCGAAGAGGTCGATGAAGGCGCCGCCGATGTTGATGGTGAAGACAAACATCAGGTACATCATCGCCAGGAACAGCGGGATGCCCCAGAGGCGACTGAGCACGATGCGATCGATCGCGTCGGAGAGATGTCCGGCGGCCGCCCCGCGTTGGCGCTGAACCGTCTTCGCCAGCGCATGGGCGTGGGCGAAGCGGGTGTCGGCGATCTGGATGTCGGCCTCCTCGCCGGTGCGCGCCGCGATGGCGCGACGCCCATGCTCGATGCGCTCGGTCAGCTGCGGGCTCGGCTCCCCGAGCAGCTGCTGATCGCCTTCGATCAGCTTCAGGGCCAGCCAACGGCTGTTGCGCTCGGAGCGGCCGTCGAGGAGGGGCACCAGGTCGGTGATCGCCTGCTCGACGCTCTCGTCATGGCCCAAGGCGTAGCCGCCGCGCTCGCGACCATCGGCAACGGCCAGGGCGCGCGCGCTGAGCTCGGTGACGCCTTCCTTGGAGACGGCCACGACCGGCACGACCGGACAGCCGAGCTTCTCGGAAAGGGCGGCGACGTCGATCTCGATACCGCGCTTGCGAGCCACGTCCATCATGTTCAGCGCCAGCACGATCGGCACGTCAAGCTCGAGCAGCTGAACGGTCAGATAGAGGTTGCGCTCGAGGTTGGCGGCATCGACGACGTTGATGACCAGGTCGGCATCGCGGCTCAAGAGGTAGTCGCGGGTGACGAGCTCATCGAGGGAATCGGCGTCGAGCGAATAGATCCCAGGCAGGTCGATGATGCCGACCTGTCTCCCATCGAGCTCGCAGCGCCCCTCGCGTCGCTCGACCGTGACCCCGGGCCAATTGCCGGTGGTCTGTCGGATTCCGGTGAGCGCGTTGAACAGGGCGGACTTGCCACAGTTGGGGTTGCCGGCGAGTGCGATGGTCAGTCGGTGGTCGCTATCGGGACGCCGCTTGGGGGCTGACGGAGAACGGCTCATGGCTGGCCCTCTGACTCATCGAGCACGCTGACGGCCAGCTTGTCGACGATGCCGCCGCCGAGCGCGATGCGGGTGCTGCCGGCTGCGACCACGAGCCCGCTCCCGCGACGGTGCTCGACGCGAACGCGGCTTCCAACCCGGATGCCCAGTCCGCTGAGCTTGCGCTGAAGCTCGCGCCCACCATGGATGTCAGTGATGAGCGCAAGGGCACCGATCGGGAGCTGGGCAAGGGTTAGGGGACGAGAGACCGGTTGGTCCATGGTCGAGAGCACTGATTGAGGTCTGGATTGAGAGCTGCGAGCAGATCAGCCTACCGCAAGATTGAGATAGTGGCGGACCGGAGCCGATGGAAGTCTCCGGGCAGGGTCCTTCGAGTCCGTGCGGCAATCCCACGTCCGAGCGCGCTGAGGGCTGAGTGAATCTTGCCACAATGTTCGCTTCGTGGTGCTTGGCGAGCAGGTCTCGGACCCGTTTGTCCCTTATTAGCGACATGGAAACTACCCATTGAGAAACCACCAGGCTGCGCTATGCTGTCGTTGAAGGTCGCACTAGCTGTCGCCTTTTGTATGCACGTGTCGGGTTGTCACAGCCGTGGCGACGATCAGGACGGATTCGATCAGCGTGTTGATTTTGCAGGTTGCCTTGTTGGTACCCCGGTGGGGTCTGTCTCTCAAGCGGCCTGTCGTCTAGAGGCATGAATGATGACTTCGAAACAGAGCCATACCTTGTGGCATCTCAGGCGCCAAGGGCTGCAGATGGAAGCGGAGATCGCTGAGCGGGCCTGGTCCAAGGGGCGGGAATTCATCCCGGAGCAGCGGGCGCCGCTCAAGCGTGAGACGCTCGAGTTGATCGACCAGTGCAACTGGGAGCTCGTCGCCCAGGTCGCCTGATCGGGTTTTGGCGCGCGGCTTCGGCCGCCGATCGCCAGCTCCATGCGAAGCGACTGCGGATGGCTCACGCGATGGAACCAGGCTACCTGCTGCTCGAGACCCGGCCGGATCAACCGGGGCTCGTCGTTGCGAGGGTCCGCAGCGAGGCGCCCCAGGCTAACGCCGACGGTCTGAGGTTCGCTGCCCGCTTCAACGATATCGATGCGGCCTTGATGCACCTTCATCAGCGGCTGCGCCGGCGGCTGCGGATGCTCGAGCCGCGCACCTATGCCGTCGATCTCGTCGAGGCGGTTGCCGCCGCTGATGCGATCGAGCTCGATCACCGGCGCGTCTATCTCGATCCGTCGTTATCGCAGAGCGATGCGGTTGACGCCCGCATCGAGGCATATCACCGACGCTACCAGCTCAAGGACTGGCTGCTGCAGGCGGTGGGGATCCTCGCCCTGATCTTTCTGGTCGCCTGGGGCTTCATCGTCCCGGTCTGATCTTGGAGCCTGATGGCTCCCAATAGCCCCTGATGCCGGCGATACCCTGGGCGCCCCTGAGGATTGCCGTGTCGAGGTCCTGCTCGTCAACTCCGCCGAGCGCGTAGACTGGCAGGCTCACCGGGTCGACGAGCGCGGCGAACGCATCCCAGCCCAAGGGCCTGGCGTCCGGGTGCGTGGCGGTTCGATGGACCGGGGAGAGGAGCGCGTAATCGAGTCCGAGCGTGGCGGCCTTGGCCAATGCGCTGGCCTCATGGCAAGAGGCACCGATCAGCGGTTTGTCGATCCGCGGGCGCTGTTTCAGCGCCATGAGTCGAGCCTCGGTGAGGTGCAGCCCATCGCCTGGTAACGCCGCGGCGACCTCGGGCGCGCAGTTCAGGATCAGCTTGACCTGGGCGCGCGAGCAGAGCGCGGCGCAGCGATGGGCGAGCGAGGCGTAGGCACGGGCGGTGAGCTGAGGGGCACGCAGTTGGACGATGCGCAGGCCCGTTCGCTGCAGCACCTGCTCGAGGCGGGCTAGGAACGCATCCGTGTCACTCGGCTCGGCGCCGGTGATCAGGTACCGCTCTGGCAGACGCAGGGCGCTGATCACGGGTCGGTCCGCCGCGGGAAAGTCGGCCGGGTCCATTTCGTCAGGCAACAGCCAATCCAGCGCCTGACCCTCGCGTCCCCTGGGTTGGCCGCGATAGCTGAGCACGCGGTGGATATCGAGCAGCACCCGGCGCTCGCCGTAGTCGTGCCGAATGCGGATCAAGGGTCTCGAGGCGGTGACCTGGATGCCGAGCTCCTCATCGAGCTCACGGCTCAAGCCCTGTTGCAGGGGCTCGCCGGGCTCGAGCTTGCCGCCCGGGAACTCCCAGAGGCCGCCTTGGTGTACGCCGGGCGGACGTTTGGCGATGAGCACGCGGCCATCGGCGCTCGTGATCACACCGGCCGCGACATGGATCAGGCCGGACACCTTCGAGGTGCCAGTCATGGCTGATCGAGGGGCCTGCGCTCAGACGCCGTCGCTGCCGCGCTGACCTCGGCCGTCGGCGGCCTAGGTCCGATACTCGGCATTGATGCGCACGTAGTCGTAGGAGAGATCACAGGTGAGTAGCCTGGCCTGGGCGCTGCCGCGGCCGAGCTCGACGGTGATGCTGAAGGCGTCCTGCGCCATCACCGCCCGACCATCCGCCTCCTGATAGCCTGGATCGCGCCCTCCACCGGAGACGATCAGCACCTCGTCGAGCTTGATCCGGACCCGCTCGATGTCCAACCCCTCGAGCCCGGCCCGGCCGACCGCGGCGAGGATGCGGCCCCAATTCGGGTCCGATGCGAACAGCGCCGTCTTCACCAGCGGCGAATGGGCAATGGCCTCGGCCACCTGGCGTGCCTCGGCGTGAGTACGCGCCTCGCCGACCTTGATCGTCACGAGCTTGGTGGCCCCCTCGCCATCGGCGACGATGGCCCGGGCGAGGTCCGCGCAGAGTCCGTTCAGCGCCTGCTGAAAGGCGGCCAGCTCCGGGGTGTCCGGATCATCGAGCGGCGCATTGCCCAGGGTGCCGGCGGCGGCCAGCACGCAGGCGTCATTGGTCGAGGTGTCCCCATCGATGCTGATCGCATTGAACGATTCCGCGACCGCCCAGTTTAGGCAGTCCTGCAATGGCCCCGGCCTGATCGCCGCATCCGTGGCGATGAAGGCGAGCATGGTCGCCATATCCGGGCGGATCATCCCCGCGCCCTTGGCGATCCCGGTGAGGGTCGCCTGCCGCTCCCCAAGCTGGACCTGCCGGCTGAACAGCTTGGGGCGGGTGTCGGTGGTCATGATCGCCCGTGCCGCCGCCGCCCAGCCGCCCTCGTCCAGACACTTGAGCGCCTCTGGCAAGGCGGCCTGCAGGCGCTCCACCGGCAGGTATTCACCGATCACCCCAGTCGAGAATGGCAGCACCTGCTCGGTCGCCACCCCGCTGAGCTCGGCCAGCGCTTGACAACAGGTCTTGGCATCCGCCAGGCCACGCTCGCCAGTGCCGGCGTTGGCGTTGCCCGCGTTGATCAACAGCCAGCGCGGGGCGGCCGCCGCCAGATGCGCCCGCGCCAGGGTCACCGGCGCCGCGCAGAAGGCATTGCGGGTGAAGGTCGCCGCGCAGCTGCTCCCCGCCGGCAGCTCGATCAGGACCAGGTCGTCGCGCCCTTGATAACGGATACCCGCCGCCACCGCCGCCAGGCGCACACCGCTGATCGCGCCGCCGCCCGGCAGCGCTGCCTCTGCGCCCAGGGAGACGGCCATCAGCTCACCCGCCCATGGCATTGCTTGAACTTCTTGCCCGAGCCGCAGGGGCAGGGCTCGTTGCGCCCGACCTTGCGTCCATCGCGCACGAAGGGTTGATGGGCCTCATCGCTCGCCCCAGCCGCCGCAGGTGCGGCTGATGCGCCACTCGGGCTACCAGGGCCTGGCGCTTGCTTCGCTGAGGCGGGAAGTCCCTCGAAGGCCTCGTGCTTGAACTGGAACTCGCTCGGCTTGGGGCCCTGTGGCATGAGCTCCTCGGGCATCTGCAGCTGCATCCGTGCCAGCGTGCGTACCACCTCCTGCTTGATGCTCGAGAGCATCGCCGAGAACATCTCGAAGGCCTCGCGCTTGTACTCCTGCTTGGGGTTCTTCTGCGCATAGCCGCGCAGGTGGATGCCCTGGCGCAGGTAGTCCATCTGCGCCAGATGGTCCTTCCACTGGGTATCGAGCGTCTGCAGCATCACCGCCTTCTCGATCTGGCGCATATTCGCCGCGCCAACCAGCCGCTCCTTCTCGGCGGCCTGCTCCTCAAGCCGTTCGACGATGCGCGCGCGCAGTGTCTCCTCGTGCAGCTCGTCGTCCTCATCGAGCCACTGCTGGATCGGCCAATCGCCGCCATAGGCATCGGCTAGCGCCGCGCTCAGCCCGGGCACATCCCATTGCTCCTCGAGGCTCTGTGGCGGGATATGCGTGCTGATCAGCTCGTTGAGCACGTCAGCACGCATCGCGGCGATGGTGTCGGAGACGTTCTCGCCGTCCATCAGCTCGCGGCGCTGCTGGTAGATCACCTTACGCTGATCATTGGCCACGTCGTCGTAGTCGAGCAGCTGCTTGCGGATGTCGAAGTTACGCCCCTCGACCTTGCGCTGCGCGTTCTCGATCGCCTTGGTGACCCAGGGATGCTCGATCGCCTCGCCTTCCTGCATGCCCAAGCGCTGCATCATGTTGGCGACGCGCTCGGAGGCGAAGATGCGCATCAGGTTGTCTTGCAGCGAGAGATAGAAGCGGCTCGAGCCCGGATCACCCTGGCGCCCGGAGCGCCCGCGCAGCTGGTTGTCGATGCGCCGCGACTCATGGCGCTCGGTGCCGATCACGTGTAGCCCGCCGGCCTCGAGCACCTGGGCATGGCGCGCCTTCCAGTCGGCTCGAATGCGTTCGTGCTCTGAGGCACCGGCGGCCTTTTCGAGCTCGGCCTCGAGATTGCCGCCGAGCACGATGTCGGTGCCGCGTCCGGCCATGTTGGTCGCGATGGTCACCGCGCCGGGCTCACCAGCTCGGGCGATGATGCCGGCCTCGCGCTCGTGCTGCTTGGCGTTCAGCACCTCGTGGGTGATCTTCTCGGCCTTCAGCTTCTGTGAGACCAGCTCCGAGGTCTCGATCGAGGCGGTGCCGACCAGGACCGGCTGGCCACGCGCCACGCAGTCGCGGATGTCCTCGATGATCGCGGCGTACTTCTCTTCCTGGGTCAGATAGACCAGATCGCCACGGTCGTCGCGGACCATCGGCTGATTGGTCGGGATCACCGTGACCTCGAGCCCGTAGATGCTCTGGAACTCGTAGGCCTCGGTATCGGCGGTGCCGGTCATGCCAGCGAGCTTCGGATAGAGCCGGAACAGGTTCTGGAAGGTGATCGAGGCCAGGGTCTGGTTCTCCTGCT
>CAZTYV010000040.1:0-8777 GCA_964617675.1 uncultured Halochromatium sp.
CCTTGAACGCCGCCAGGCCACCGGCAGAGGCACCGATCCCAACCACCGGGATGTCCTCGACCGGCTGCGACGCCGGTGTGGTCGACGAGGACCCGTCGCGATCGCTGTACATAGAGCCGCTCAACCCGATCGCTGGATCAAAAAGGCGGTGAGCCCCGGGGCCATGGGTCTTTCAGTTCCGGGAGTCAGCAGGCTCGACTCTAGCGCTGAAACGGCACTCAAGCCAGTCATTTGCTGTGCTGGCGAGTGCAGACTCAACCATCCAGCCCGTTGCGCCAATCCTGGTCGTCCTTGTCGAACAGCCGCGTCGCCTCCGGTGGCCCCCAGGAGCCGGCGGGATAGGTCTGGATGAAGTTGCGCTCGGTGGCCCAGAGCTTGAGCACCGGGTCGACGATGCGCCAGGCGTAGTTGACCTCGTCGTAGCGCAGGAACAACGAGTGATCACCCTCGATGGTATCGAGCAGCAGTGCCTCGTAGGCGTCGATCTGCTCGCTCCCGCTCGAGCAGGTGTTGGCGTCGAGGCGCTCGGTGACGGCGCGCATCTCGAGCCCGGCCTGCTTGACCTGCAGCTCCATACGGATGCATTCAGTCGGCTGGATATTGATCATCAGCCAATTCGGGTCGAGCTGCTCGATCGGGGTGTCCTGGAACAGCTGCTGCGGCGGGTGCCGGAAGCGGATACTGATCAACGAATCGGTCTCGCGCAGGCGCTTGCCCGTGCGCAGGTAGAAGGGCACGTTGCGCCAGCGCCAGTTATCGATATAGAGCTTGAGCGCGGCATAGGTCTCGGTCGCGCTCTGCGGATCGATGTCGGGCTCATCCAGATAGCCGGGGACCTTCTCACCATCGACCTCACCGGCGCGATACTGCGCGCGGAAGGCCTGCGCATGCACGGCCTGGCGGCTGATCGGTCGGATCGAGCGCAGCACCTTGACCTTCTCGTCGCGCAGCGCCTCGGCATCGAGCCGCGGCGGCGGTTCCATCGCCACCAGGGTCAGCACCTGCAGGAGGTGACTCTGGATCATGTCGCGCAGGGCGCCGACCCCGTCATAGAAGCCGGCACGCGTACCGATCCCGCGCGACTCGGCATGGGTGATCTGGACGTGATCGATATAGTTGCGATTCCAGAGCGGCTCGAGAAAGAGATTCGCGAACCGAAACACCAGTAGATTCTGGACCGTGCTCTTGCCGAGGTAGTGATCGATCCGGAAGATCTGGTCCTCGGTGAAGTGGCGGTGGAGATGGTCATCGAGGATCTCGGCACTCTCCAGGTCATAGCCGAACGGCTTCTCGACCACCAGCCGCGCCCAGCCTGCCTCTTGCCGATTCAGGCCCTGGGCGGCAAGCCCGTCGACCGTCGCGCCGTATTGGCCGGGCGCGATCGCGAGGTAGAAGATCAGGTTCGACGCAAAGCCCTCGTTACCGCGCAAGCGCTCAGCTAAGCGCCCGAAGCCGACCTCATCGGTGAGATCGCCCTCGACGAAGTAGAGCCGCTCGAGCAGCCGCTCGAGCGCTGCCTCATCGAGCGCGCCTCGTGCCGAGGGTTCGAGCCAGCCCCGCACCTCGTCGCGCCAGCGCGCATCGCTCCAGTCGCGCCGGCCAAAGCCGATCACCCGCATCGACGGGGGCAGATGACCCGCCTCCTCGAGGTGATAGAGCGCCGGCAGAAGCTTGATCTGCGCCAGATTGCCGGTGGAGCCGAAGATGACCAATGTACAGTCGTCGCGCATGCGCGCCCCCTCAGGTGAATGATTTGTGCCAGGGATTTGTGCTAGGTTCATTTGGACAGCCTCGCGGAGATCACAAGCCGTTCCGGTCTCGAGCCCATCCGCCGGCCGTTGTTACTCTTCATCAGCCTTTGGATGTCGCCCCATGTCTCCTCTACTCGCGCGCGGCGGCCAAGCCGTCCTGTTCGCCAGCAGCGAAGCCCATCCCTTGATCAAGACCGGCGGCCTGGCCGATGTGGCGGCAAGCTTGCCCGCGGCGCTGCGTGCGCTCGGTCATGACGCCCGGTTGATCATCCCGGCCTATCCGCAGGCCAAGCGCCTGGTGCGCGAGCTGCGCGTACTCAGCGAGATCGCGCTCAAGGGCACCCAGGGGCCGGTGTCGCTCTTGGGCGGCTTGCTGCCGGACCGCGACCTACCGGTCTATCTGGTTGAGGCACCCGCCTATTTCTGTCGTGAGGGGAACCCATACAGCGACGTCAGCGGTCGCGACTGGGGCGATAATCCCGAGCGCTTCCTGCTCTTCGCACGGGTGCTGGCGCGCATCGCGCTGGGACTGCCGACGCTCGATTGGCGCCCGGATATCCTCCATTGCAACGATTGGCAGACCGGTCTCGCGCCCGTGCTGCTGCATCGCTACGCGGAGCGGCCGGCCACCATCTTCACCGTGCACAATCTCGCCTATCAAGGCGTATTCGATCGGGCCACCTTCGATCGGCTCAGCTTGCCGCCGGCGCTTTGGTCGATCGGCGGCATCGAGTTCCATCAGCGGATGTCGTTCTTAAAGGGCGGCATCGTCTTTGCCGACCGGGTCAACACCGTCAGTCCGACCTATGCCGACGAGGTCCGCACCAGCGCCTATGGCTGCGGGCTCGATGGCCTGCTCCGGCAGCTTGGCAGCCGCTTCCAGGGCATCCTGAACGGGATCGACTATCGCACCTGGGACCCGTTGCGCGACCTCAGCCTCACCCAGAACTACGACCGCAATAGCCTGGAGCTCAAGGCCACCAACAAGATCGCCCTGCAGCACCATTTCGACCTGCCGCACGACGAGCGAGCGCTCGTCATGGGGCACGTCGGGCGCTTGGTCGAGCAGAAGGGCGTTGACCTGATCCTGGAGGTGCTGCCCCAGCTGCTCGAGCAGGGGAACCTGCAGCTCGTGATCCAGGGCGAAGGCGAGCGCGGCCTCGAGCAGCGACTCTTGGATCAGGCCGCGCAGTATCCCAGACACCTGAGCGTGCGCATCGGCTACGACGAGCCGCGGGCGCACCTGATCGAGGCGGGCAGTGATCTCTTCCTGATGCCCTCGCGCTTCGAGCCTTGCGGGCTCAACCAGATGTACAGCCTCAGATACGGGACCGTGCCGATCGTGCGCCGCACCGGGGGACTGGCCGATACCGTGGTCGACACCAGCCCAGAGACGCTTGAGCAGCAGCGCGCCACCGGCTTCCTGTTCGAGACACCGGATGCAGCGTCCCTCTGGGGCGCAATCGACCGAGCGCTTCGGCTCTATCGTGAAGAGCCCGCGGCCTGGCGGCAGTTGATGATGACTGGCATGGCGCAGGACCTCAGTTGGAGCGCTAGCGCCAAGCGTTATCTCGACTTCTATCAGGAGGCCATCGATGAGCATCAGACGGCCGAGCCGCAGGCGCTTTCGGCCTGAGGCTCGGGTCCTGAGGTTCGGGTCGGCGGCCGTTCGATCGGCCGCTCTTAGGCCGCTTGGGGCGGAATCCGATGCCCGAGCCGGGTGACCCTGTTGGACTCGTCACAGTAGACCAAGCTCGGCTCGAAACGGGCGGCCTCCTGCTCGGTCATGGTCGCATAGCAACAGATGATGAGCCGATCGCCCGGACGGGCCTTGTGCGCCGCTGCCCCGTTGATCGAGATCACCCGCGAGCCGGCCTCGGCACGGATCGCATAGGTGGTGAAGCGCTCGCCGTTGGCCAGATTGTAGATGTGAAGCTGCTCGAACTCGCGGATGCCGGCGCGGTCCATGAGCTCCTCATCGATGGCACAGGAACCTTCGTAATCGAGCTCCGCCTGCGTCACGCAGACACGATGAAGCTTGCACTTGAGCAGGGTCAGTTGCATCAGTCGTCGTCTCCCGGGGGCCCGGCCGTCTCGCTGTCGCGGCGGCCCCGTCGGCCATGGATACCCTGGCCGAGGCTGGAATGCGTTGAGATGAAGGGCATGCTCGCACCGACATGGAAGGGAGGCAAGCCTCGCGATGGCACGCGCGACCTCGGTGGGCTGCGTTTGCTGCGGTGCAGCACTATTTTAGCCCAGGCGAGGCGCGGCTGACTAGCGCGCGGCGCGATCCACCACAGCGCGGGTCCAAGTCCCCAAATCCTACCTGGGATCACGGGCAGGATCGCGCGCAATGCCGCGCCTCGCTGGGGCTGGAGCTTGGGCTCGGGCTCAGGACGGCAGGTCGCAGGCCAGATTGTCGATCAGCCGTGCGCGGCCGAGCCGTGCCGCGGCCAGGATGATCAGGGCGCGGTCCTCGGCCGCACGCCGCTCGAGCCCGGGCGGAAGCAGGTCTAGGCGGCGCCTCACGCTCACATAGTCGGGCGTAAACCCCGCGGCCGCGAGGGCCGACAGGGTCTCGCGCTCGACCTCAGCACAACCGACCCCTTCGATCAGTCGACCCGCCGCGGCGAGCAATGCTGCACGCAGACGAGGCGCGATCGCGCGCTCCTCCGCATTGAGATAGCCGTTGCGGGAGCTCATCGCCAGACCGTCCGGCTCACGCTGGGTCGGCGCGCCAATGACCTCGATCGGCAGATCAAGCTCCTCGACCAGACGACGGATCACCAACAGCTGCTGAAAATCCTTCTCGCCGAAGATCGCCACCTCCGGCTGCACCATGTTGAAGAGCTTGAGCACCACCGTGGCGACGCCACGAAAATGACCCGGGCGGCTCGCGCCGCAGAGCTGCTCGGAGAGCCCCGGCACCTCGACGAAGGTCTGGTCATCACGACCGTGCGGATAGACCTCAGCCTCGGTCGGTGCGAACAGCAGATCGCAGCCGGCCTCGCGCAGCATCTCGGCGTCGCGCTCGAGGGTGCGCGGATAGCTTGCGAAGTCCTCGCCGGCACCGAATTGCAGCGGATTGACGAAGATACTGGCCACCACGCGGTCGGCGCGCGAGCGCGCCTCGCGGACCAATGAGAGATGGCCCGCATGCAGATTGCCCATGGTCGGCACGAATCCGACCCGCAACCCGGAGCGCTGCCATTGAGCGCGCTGCTCGCGCAGCGCCATCAGCCGTTCGACCTGCTCCATTGAGCGCAACCTCAGGCGAGCGTGTGCTCGGCGGCGGGAAAGGCGCGCGACTTGACGGCACGCACATAGGCCTCGACGGCCGCCTGGATACTGCAGCCAAACGCGAGCTCAGGGCTCGCCTGCTCGCGGCTGCTGGATCGCTCGACCCGATCGCCCCCGGTATGTGTCCCGGTTTGGGTCCCGGTTTGGGTCCCGGTTTGGGTCCCGGCGGCAATCTCGGCCAAGAAATCCTGACTGAAGCGTGGCGCCCGGCTTGTCAGCCCAAGGATGTCGTGCAACACGAGCACCTGGCCGTCGCAGCCTGAACCCGCGCCGATGCCAATGACCGGGATACGCAGCCGCTGCGACAGCGCGGCGGCGAGCGCACTCGGAACGCACTCGAGCACGAGAAGAGACGCGCCCGCCTCCTGCAGCGCGAGCGCGTCGGCCTCGATACGCGCGGCCGCATCGGCCTCGCGACCCTGTACCCGGTAGCCCCCGAGCTGATGCACCGACTGCGGCAGCAGGCCGAGATGGGCACAGACCGGGGCGCCAAAGGCACTCAGGCGCGCGACCGTCTCGGCCAGGTGGGCGCCACCCTCGAGCTTGACCATGGCCGCGCCTCCCTCGCCCATCAAGCGCGCGGCCGCATCGAGGGCCCGCTCCGGGGTCGCGTAGCTCATGAAGGGCATATCGGCCACCACCAGGGCGCGCTTAGACACTCGGCTCACGCAGCGGCTGTGGTAGACCATCTGCTCCAGCGTCACCGGCACCGTGGTCGCTTGACCCTGGACCACCATGCCCAGCGAGTCACCGACCAACAACAGCTCGACGCCGGCACGCTCGAGCAGCACCGCGAAGGCCGCGTCGTAGCAGGTCAAGCAGGCGATCGGCTCAGCGCGCTGCTTGAGCGCGAGCAGGGTCGAGATCGTCACGGGTCGGGCTGACATGGCATCAAGGGGTGGTTGTGGATTCGGTGATCGGCGGCAGAGACCCAGACCGAACAACACGGGCATCGTCGGTCACCTGTTCGAGCAACGCCCCGAGCCGACCAAGGCCGGGGATCTCGAGCTCGGCAGACGCGATATCGGCCAAGGGCACCAGCACGAAGGCACGACGGTGCATCTGCGGATGCGGTATGCGCAGATCGGCAAGCGCCAACTCGCGCGCACCGTAGAGCAGGATATCGAGGTCTAGGGAGCGCGGCCCCCAGCGTTGAGCGCCACGCCTGCGCCCGTGCCGTTGCTCGATCTGCTGCAAGGCCGCCAATAGTGCCGACGGCGCTAACGCGGTCTCCAGACAGGCCACGGCATTGATGAAATCGGGCTGATCAGCGGGCCCGACCGGCGCCGTGCGATAACGCGGTGAGACCGCAACGAGCCGCGTCGCCGGCAATCGCGCCAGCTCACGGAGCGCGGACTCAAGCTGGTGACGCGGGTCCTGGATGTTGGAGCCCAGTCCGATGTAGACCCACTCGCGCGCTTCTGCCCCAGTTGGGCCAAGCTCAGTCAAGGCTTGAGCCCTGTTGGGATCGGGGCTCGCCACCCTTGGCCTCGGCAGACTCGCCCTCGGTCGGTGTCGACGCCGACTTCGGCCGACGCTTGCGCCGTTTGCGCTTGCGCTGCGGCGAGCCACCGAGCATCTTCGCGCGCTCACTGGCGTCCACATCCTGGAACCGCGTCCACCACTGGCCGATCTCTGGATCGGTCTCGCCGGCCTCGGCCCGGAGCAGCAAGAAGTCGTAGGCGGCACGGAATCGGGGATGTCCAAGCAGCGCCAGCGAGCGCTTGCCCTGGCGCCGCTCGAGCCGCGGCTGCAGGGCCCAGATCTCACGCATCGGCAGCGCGAATCGCTTCTGGATCGCCACGCGGCGCTGTTGCGCCGACGCGACCTCGTGCGAGGCAAGCGCCATGGCCTCGGCCGAGGCCGTCCCGTCGGCAAGCAGCTCCTCGTACCTCAGCCGCACCGGCTCCCAGAGCAAGACCGCGAACAGGAAGGCCGGCGCGACGGGCTTGCCCTCGAGGATGCGCTGATCGGTGTTATTGAGCCCACGACTGACGAAGGTGATCGGGAAGGCGTGGTCCTCGCGCGCCAGACAGGCATCGGTCTCGGGGAACAGCTGCGCGAACAGATCGTGATGGCGCAGCTTTTCGAAGGCCTGGAGCGCATAGCCGCCGTGGAAGAGCTTCAGCGTCTCGTCGAACAATCGCGCCGGAGAGATCTCCGCCAGCAACGGGGCCAGCTCACGGATCGGCGCCGCACAGCTCGGCTCGATGATGAAGCCGAGCTTACAGGCGAAGCGCACGGCTCGCAGCATCCGCACCGGGTCTTCGCGGTAGCGCGCCGTCGGATCATCACCGATCAGGCGCAACCGGCCCTGGGCGATGTCCTCGAGACCTCCCGCGTAGTCGACCAGCGAAAAGTCGGCGATGTTGTAGTAGAGGGCGTTCACCGTGAAGTCGCGGCGCAGCGCGTCCTCGGTGATGCTGCCGTAGACGTTGTCGCGCAGGATCATGCCATTCTCGGTGACATGCACCTCCGTACCCAGCTCGGCGTTGCTGCCGCGGAAGGTCGCGACCTCGACGATGTCGCGGCCAAAAAAGACATGGGCCAACCGGAAACGCCGTCCGATCAGCCGGCAGTTACGGAACACCGCGCGAACCTCTTCCGGGGTCGCGTTGGTGGCGATGTCGAAGTCCTTGGGCTCGTGCCCGAGCAGAAGGTCGCGCACACCACCGCCGACCAAGTACGCATCGAAACCGGCCTGTTTCAGCCGGTTGAGCACCTTGAGCGCGTTCGGACTGATGTTGGCGCGCGAGATCGGATGCTCGGGGCGCGGGACGATCAGAGGCTCAGAAGGGATAGCAGAGACCAAGCGAACCAAGGTTCCTAAAGGTTGGTGAAGAAAGATCAACGCCAAGGCTTGAGCAGTTCGGCGACCTGCGTATAATACGCGATTCCGCAGCCCGCATCCGCTCCCTTCGTCTAGTGGTTAGGACGTCGGCCTCTCACGCCGGTAACAGGGGTTCGAATCCCCTAGGGAGCGCCATCCTCGCAGACGGCGCCAGGCCGTTTCGCAGCGTCTCTTCCTGAACCCCGCCGCGAGAGCGTCCTCTGCACCCACGCCATCCACCGCACCCCTCGACAGACTCGGCTGGAGCGCGAGCCAACGCGGCATGCTCCCTCTGATCAGATCCTTGACCTGAATCTAGGCGCTTGCGCGCACTTCGCGTTGCCGTTAGCAGCCTCGCGAGGCTAAGCCGTCGCCACAACGAAAAACGGCCCGAGACAGAGGCGCCGCGGGCCGTTCTTGTGTTGGTGGGCCGTGTAGGATTCGAACCTACGACCAAGGGATTAAGAGTCCCCTGCTCTACCAGCTGAGCTAACGGCCCCTAGGTCTTGTCGCTTGCCAAAGATCAAACCGAGAGGCCGATACCTTGACGAAGCCCGACATCATACCGGAGGCACGCTCGCGACGTCTAGTCCTAGTGCGCGATTCCATCCAGCCAAGCCCAGGTCACGATCAGCCCGACGCAACTGAGGTGAGTCATGCATGAGCTCTCGGTCTGCCTGTCACTGCTCGAGCAGGTCGAGCGCATCGCAAAAGAGCAGGGCGCCATCCGGGTGGAGCGCATCCTGCTGCGCATTGGACCGCTCTCCGGCGTGGAGGCCCCATTGCTCGCGAACGCCTACCCGCTCGCGGCGGCCGGCACCTTGGCGGCAGATGCCGAGCTGCAGATCGAGACGGCGCCGGTGCAGGTCCACTGCATCGACTGTGGTCAAGAGAGC
>CAZTYV010000040.1:8870-17574 GCA_964617675.1 uncultured Halochromatium sp.
GGAGACGACCGACGGCGACGATGCGCTGATCGCGGCAAGAGCGCACGCGGCCCCTGGATCGACACCCAATCACTGAGGCGCTGTCGGGTTGCACCAGGGTGCGCGGGCGCTGCTATAGTCCGCGCATCAACAGACCGACATCGGCGCGATGCGCCCCTCGGGGCGGAGTCTCGCGTCGGTCAAGGCGGCGGCAGCGAGCGGATTCCGACGCGCTGACACCGAGCTGACACCGAATGGAGACCCTCATGTGTGAGACCTGCGGTTGCAACATCACCCCTGGCAATGAGCATCTGGTGCGCGCCGATGGCAAGCACGCCAGGAGCGCCGACGGCCGCGCAGCGGTCGAGGTGCTCACCAACCTGCTCAACGAGAACGACCACCAGGCCCTGCACAATCGGGAGCACTTCGACCGCCATGAGGTGCTGGCCCTGAACCTGATGTCGTCACCCGGCGCCGGCAAGACCAGCCTGCTCGAGGCGACCATCGAGGCGCTTCAAGGGGAGCTGCGCATCGCCGTGATCGAAGGCGATCTCGAGACCGAGAACGACGCCGAGCGTATCCGAGCCAAGGGCGTTCCAGCGATCCAGATCGCCACCGGCAGCGCCTGCCATCTCGATGCGCACATGGTACATGACGCCCTGCACCAGCTTGACCTCGACGGCATCGACCTGCTCTTCATCGAGAATGTCGGCAACCTCGTCTGCCCTGCCAGCTTCGACCTCGGCCAGCACCGCAATGTGACCCTGCTCTCGGTCCCCGAGGGTGATGACAAGCCGGCCAAGTATCCGGTGATGTTCCGCGCGGCCGACCTCGTGCTGCTCACCAAGGCTGACCTGCTGCCGGTGCTCGAGGATTTCGACCCGGCGCGCGCCGAGACCTACCTGCGCCATCTCGCCAGCGCCGTACCCTTTGAGCGCATTGCGGTACGCGGCGGCCAGACACAGCTCGAGCCCTGGCTCGATTGGCTGCGCTCGGAGGTGGCGGCCCAGGGCCGTCGGCGGGCCGCCGGCACCACCGCACGCCCCCGCACACAGCCCGACGGCGCCCGACTCCACGACCATCATCACGCGCAGGATACCGAGATCGCCCATCACCACCATCATTCGGCGCACGATCACGAGGTCGCGGCAGCGCGCTGAGCCCGATGGTCAGCAGGCTCCCGCTCGCCTGCACGACTCGCCGGCAAAAGAAGAATCAGTGATCGACCACCATCCGCTAGACCCGACTGGAGGACCTTCGCCTTGGCATTGGTAACTGACTGCTTGAGGAAGACCACCCTCGCTGCTTCTGCCGCGTTGCTCTTGGCCTCAGCCTCGGCGCACGCCGTCGGCTTCGGGGACATGTTCAACCCGGGCCGCTGGTTCGGCGGCGACGATAACGATCGCTATTACGACGACGGTCCTTATGGAGCCTACGGCCCTTACGGCCCCGGCGTCTATGGTGCGCCAGGCTACGCCCCCTACGGTGCGCCAGGCTATGGGGCGCCCGGCTACGGGGTACCCGGCTATGGCGCGCCCGGTTACGGGCCTCCGATGTACGGCGGTCAGGCCCCAGGGTACGACGCCGGTGGCCAGGACCTCGCGCCGCCGCCGTCGGCATCGCCCTCATCGAGCGCCAGCGAGCGCGCGAAGGATCAGGAGATCGAGGCGCTGAAGCGTCGCATCGAACAGCTCGAGTCACGCGGCGCAGCGCCCTCGCCGCCATCCCAAGGCCGCGGCGCCGAGGGCTGGCCGTCGGCACCGGCATTCCGGCCGATGGACCAGTACTGAGCCCATCCTCACCGAGCCCAGCATCACTGAGCCCAGCCTCACTGAATCACCCATTGACCTTGCCCGGACGCGGCCAGACGGCCGCCTCTGGGCGCGCACGGGCGCGATCCCCGTGCGCGCGACCGCGGAGCACCGCAGTATGAGCAGAGTTTTCCCCTTCCTTCTGGGCGCCGCGCTCTTTATCGCCGTCGAGGCGACCGTTGCCGACGACTATGCGGTTTACGAGAGCGAGAGCAGCTTCTCCGACGTCATGGATGGCCTCAAGCTCGCCATCGAGCAACGCGGCATGTTCATCAACAACGTGATGCACATGAATGAGATGCTCGAGCGCACCGGCCAAGACCTTGGCTTCGCGAACGACCCCTTGTTTGGGCAGGCCGAGTCGATCGAATTCTGCAGTGCGGTCTTATCGCGCAAGATGATCAGTGAGGACCCCAGGCGCATCGTCAACTGCCCGTTCATCATCGCGGTCTACACGCTACCGGGCGAGCCCGGCACCACCTACGTTGCGCACCGGGCGATCCCTACTGCGGAGACTGAGCAGAGCGAGGCGATGCAGGAGGTTGCCGCAATGCTCGAAGAGATCGCTCAGGACGCCGTGAGCTGGTAGCCGCCGCGGCGCTTGATCTGGAGCAGAATTGATCTAGATCCGGTTTGCCACCTGCACACGCGGCTCAAAAGGTCTATATTTCCTTGACAGCCTGACCAAAGACTGTTCCACAAGTCACTAATACACCAATAAGCCAATGGAACAGGGGACGCGGCGAGGAGCCCACCCAGGCAGAAGCAACCACCAACTGCAACACGCTGGCTGATACCAAATCCTATCCACGGCCAACATCCACCAAAGGCACGGTGGAGGAGTACATCTGATGACTGCGATGAATCTCGTCGGCGAGATGGCCGGACGCGATGTCCAATTCAACAACAAGGGCTTTTTAGCGCGCTTCGAGGACTGGGACAACGATCTCGCCTACGCGATGGCCAAGGAGGAAGGGCTGACGCTGACCGAATGTCATTGGACCGTGATCGAGTTCCTCCGTGAGTACTACGCCTTCCACGAGATCCCGCCCTCACCCAAGGTGATCATTCGCGCCATCGGGGAGAAGGTCTCCGAGCATACCCCCTGCACCCGCAGGAAGCTCGAGGGCCTATTCCCGAACGGTGGCTGCAAACAGGCCTGCCGCATCGCGGGACTGCCCGATCACTACTGTCATTCTTGCTGAGCCCTCACTGAGACTGCCGGCGCGGCGTCCGTCGCGCCTGGCTCGTTCTCCCACGGGCTGCGCCGACGCTGCAGCCATCCAGGCCACGCATCCGCTCGCGGGGCGATCACGCCTCGGATAGCGACCAGCATGAGGCCAATCGGTCTCCGGTCTGACGGCACGGACTTCGCGTCGGCAACACCGCGGCCACTGCAGTATCCTCTCCTTCGCCTGTGAGCGCCCGACACCCCCTGGTCGAGGCGCGATCGCTACCCGGAGAGGTCACCGATGACTCGTCTGCTCGCCATAACCGGATCGCTGTTCGGACTCTGCGCCGTGGCGCTCGGCGCCTTCGGCGCGCACGCGCTCGAGGGGCGTATCAGCCCAGAACGGGCCGAGGTCTGGACCACCGCAGCCGATTACCTCGGCTGGCATGGCGCGGTACTGCTCGCCCTCGCGGCGCTCATCGGGTCACTGAGAACCCCATCCCCGGCCCGGCGTCTGATCGGGATCA
Source organism: uncultured Halochromatium sp. (assembly GCA_964617675.1). Taxonomy (GTDB): domain Bacteria; phylum Pseudomonadota; class Gammaproteobacteria; order Chromatiales; family Chromatiaceae; genus Lamprobacter. The sequence continues at coordinate 12,359 of CAZTYV010000040.1, forward strand.
GCGCTTGGCTGCTCATCGCCGGGACCCTGATCTTCAGCGGCAGCCTGTTCATCCTCGTGCTCTCCGGGATCGGGGCGATTGGCGCCGTGACACCCCTGGGCGGCCTGCTGCTCATCGCCGGGTGGGCGGTCGCGGCCTTGGGCGCTTGGCGGCTGACAGCGACCGATTAAGACCAACACCGTCACAGCCACGCCGACCCTGGCTTGACCCGAGCGCTGATCACCGATCCCATGCGTGAGAACCGCCTCTACACCGACCAAGCGCTGAGCGTTGGAGCGCAGATCGAGCTCGAGCAGCGCCCGGCCAAGCACGCCGCTCAGGTGTTGCGGCTGGCTGCCGGTGATCCGGTGACCGTGTTCAATGGCGACGGGTACGACTACCGCGCTCGCATCGAGCACTGCACACGCCAGTCCGTGCGCGTGCAGCTCCTCAGCGCCAGTGAGCCGGAGCCCTTGCCGGCGCTGTCCATCACCCTCGCGCTCGGGGTCTCACGCGGCGAGCGCATGGACCTCGCCTTGCAGAAGGCGGTCGAGCTGGGCGTCAGCGCCATCCAACCCCTGTTCTCAACGCGCACCGTGGTTCGGCTCAGTGGTGATCGTCTAGCGAAGCGCGCCCAGCATTGGCAAGGGGTGGTCATCGCCGCCTGTGAGCAGAGTGGTCGGCGACGCTGCCCGGCGCTGGCTTCACCGCTCGCGCTGCTCGACTGGCTCGGCGAAGCGCAGACCGGCGGCGTGCTGCTGCATCACGCGGCCGAGCGATCGCTCCCAGAGCTGCCAGCACCGGACGCTCAGCTCAGCCTGCTGATCGGCCCCGAGGGCGGGCTCGCGCCCGAAGAGCGCGAGTACGCACAGATGAGGGGGTTCATACCAGTTCGGCTCGGGCCGCGGATCTTGCGCACCGAGACCGCGCCGCTCGCCGCCATCGCCGCGATCCAGGCCCTCTGGGGCGACTTCCGCCCGCCGCCGGCTCACTGACAGGTCGGCGTCGCGCAACGTGCCAGCTTGAGGTCGCCGTTGGTCTCGTCGTAGTAGGCGATGAGCGGGCGCCCATCGGCGCCGAGGGCAATATCGATGTACCAACCCACCGAGCCAGCGGTATCGATGGCCGTCAGCTCGGCCTGGGTGCAGCCCGGATCGAGACAATGGGCGACCTTCAGATCGGCATTGGTGTGGTCGTGATAGGCGATCAGCGGGAGGCCGTCGGTACCCAATGTGAGCGCCGGATTCGAGCCCACCGAGCCGTCGCTGTCGACGGTCGCGATCGCCGCCCGACGGCAGCTAGCATCCTCACAACGCGCCACCTTCAGGTCATCATTGACGAAATCCCAATAGGCGATGACCGGCCGGCCCTCGCCATCGACCTGGATGTCGGTGCCCATCCCAACCCCGCCAAAGTCGAGCGTCACCTGCTCCACCTCAAGGCACTCGCGGTCCAGGCAATGGGCCACCTTGATGTCGCGCTTGCCGCTATCGAAGTAGCTGATCACCGGGAAGCCATCGGCGCCGAACGCCACTGCATTGTGCCATCCCAGATCACCGGCGCGATCGATCACCCGAGCCGCGGCGGCGCGGCAATCCGCGTCTTGGCAGACCAGGGCCACCAGGTCACGATGGACCTGATCATAGAAGGCAATCACCGGTCGGCCATCCGCCCCCACCGCCATGCTGGTGAAGCGCCCGGCGCGCCCGGAGCCGTCGATGACCTCGATCTCGACGTCGCTGCAGTCCTGATCGCGACAGCGAGCGAGCTTCAGCAGCCCTTGGGCATCATCGAAATAACTGATCAGCGGCCGGCCGTGGGCACTGATCGCCAGGGCCACGGAGCGGCCGATCGACCCCTCGCCGTCGACCACGTCGATCCTCGCCTCGCTGCAATCGGCACTCGCGCAAAAGGCCAGCTTAAGGTCGGCATTGGAGAAATCGAGGTAGGCCACCACCGGCCGGCCGGTTCGCTCGACCCCAATTGCCGGCGACCAGCCAACATCACCCGCGGAATCCAGCGCGCGGACCCGCGTCTCACCCGCGGCCGGGTCAGCGCCCGCCGCCGACCCCGCGCTAATCTCGTCGAGGTCAACCCGGAGCGCGTCAAAGCGCGAGCGATCGTGGCCGGCGACGACCCGCAACAGGTGCGCCCCGGACTCGACCCGCGGCGACACTGGACCCGCGATGATCTTGCCGTCGCCGGCCTCACGCACGGTCAGCAGCTCCGCATCCAGGGTCACGCGTGGCAGGCGAGTCGCGCCGAAGTGCGCACCGAGAATGGTCAGCAGACGGCTCTCTGGGTCCATGCTCACCGACCCGATCTCCAGCTCCGGGGCGTCGAGCCAATCGCGGTCCGGCTCAGCGATCGCCTCAGCGAGGAGCGCGAGCAGGCACAGAGTGATCGAGGCGAGGCGCGTGATCATCGACAAACGCGGGGCTTGGTGACCTCGGTGAGGGAAAACGGGCGGGCCAACGCGACGGGACTCGAGCTGCAGGCAGCCGATACTAGCACCGAGGCTCGCGGGTGCCGCGCGCTGGCGCCGCATCCAGTCGGCCATGCTAACGTTAGCAGCTCATTCCCACATCGCCATCGGGCGCGTTTCCGGACCAGATCATGCCCCAGTACGCTGTCGTCCTCGTCGATGCCTCCGGCTACCTGTTTCGCGCCTATCATGCGCTGCCGAAGCTGACCAACTCCCAAGGCGAGGCCACCGGCGCCCTGGTGGGCGTGCTCAGCATGCTGCGCAAGCTGATCGACGAGACCGCGCCAGACTACGTCGGCATCGTCTTCGACGCACCCGGCCCCACCTTCCGCGACGCGCTCTTCAGCGACTACAAGGCGAATCGCCCGCCGATGCCCGATGAGCTGCGCGAGCAGCTCGACCCACTCAAGGCCATCATCCGGGCCATGGGCCTGCCGCTGATCGAGATCCCGGAGGTCGAGGCCGATGACGTCATCGGTACCCTGGCCACGCGCGCCGCCGAGCAGGGTCTCAGCACCCTGATCTCGACCGGCGACAAGGACATGGCGCAGCTCGTCGATGAGCGCATCACCCTGATCAATACCATGAGCAGCACCGTGCTCGATCCGGCCGGCGTCAAGGACAAGTTCGGCGTGCCACCGGAGCGCATCATCGACTATCTGAGCCTGATGGGCGACAGCGTCGACAACATCCCCGGGGTGCCGAAGTGCGGCCCGAAGACGGCGGCGAAATGGATCGAGGACTACGGCGACCTCGACGGCGTGATCCGCAACGCCGATGCCATCAAGGGCAAGGTAGGCGAGAACCTGCGCGCGGTGCTCGATCAACTCCCGCTCGCGCGCAAGCTCACCACCATCAAGCGCGATGTCGCGCTCGAGCTCGCACCCACCGACCTGCGCCCCGGCGAGCCCGAACGCGAGACCCTGCGCGCCTGGTATGAGCGCATCGAGTCGAAGCGGCTACTGGCGACCTTGGACACCGGGGCCAATACGAGCGCTGACGATGCCGCGGTGGGGCAGGCGCGAGGCGGGGCCAACACGAACGAGCAGGGCCTCGCCAACAACGCCGAGGCGGCGCCCGACTACCAGACCATCCTCAGCCGCGCCGAGCTCGACGTCTGGATCGAGCGCCTGCGCCAAGCCGAGCTCTTCGCCTTCGACACCGAGACCAACGACCTCGACTATATGCGCGCCGAGATCGTCGGCGTCTCGGTCGCGGTCAGCCCCCATCAGGCGGCCTACATCCCAGTCGCGCATGACTACCCGGGAGCGCCCGATCAACTCGACCGAGACCAGGTCCTGAACGCACTGAAGCCGCTGCTCGAAGACCCCAAACGCGCCAAGCTCGGCCAGAACCTGAAGTTCGACATGAGCGTCTGCGCCGGCGCTGGCATCGAGATGCAGGGCATCAGCCACGACACCATGCTGCAGAGCTACGTGCTCGACAGCACCGCAACGCGCCACGACATGGACTCGCTGGCGAAGAAGTACCTGGACGAGGAGACCGTCAAGTTCGAAGCAATCGCCGGCAAGGGCGCCAAGCAGCTCACCTTCAACCAGATCCCGCTCGAGACCGCATCTCCCTATGCAGCCGAGGATGCCGACGTCACCCTGCGGCTGCATCAGACCCTCTGGCCACGCATCCAGGCCCTGCCGAGCCTGGAACGGGTCTACCGTGAGATCGAGATGCCCCTGGTACCGGTGCTCTCGCGCATGGAGCGCATCGGCGTGCGGGTCGATGTCGATGAGCTCAAGGCCCAGAGCCGCGCCCTCGCCGAGCGCGCCGCCGAGCTCGAGGAGCGCGCCTACGCTGAGGCCGGCAGTCGGTTCAACCTCGGCTCGCCGAAGCAGATCGGTGCCATCTTCTTCGATCAGCTCAAGCTGCCGGTGGTCGCCAAGACCCCCAAGGGCGCGCCATCGACCTCCGAGGCCGTGCTTGAGAAACTGGCCGAGGACGGCTACGAGCTACCGCGGCTGATCCTCGAGCACCGCGGCGTCACCAAGCTGCGCTCGACCTACACCGAGAAGCTGCCGGCGATGGTCCATCCCGCCACCGGGCGCGTGCACACCAGTTATCACCAGGCGGTCGCCGCCACCGGCCGGCTCTCCTCCAGCGACCCCAACCTGCAGAACATCCCGATCCGCAGCGAGGCCGGGCGGCGCATTCGTCGCGCCTTCGTGCCTGAGCCGGGCTTTCGCATGCTCGCCGCCGACTACTCGCAGATCGAGCTGCGCATCATGGCGCATCTCTCTGGCGATGAGCGCCTGCTGGCCGCCTTCGCCGCCGGCCAAGACATCCACCGCGCCACCGCCGCCGAGATCCTCGGCCTCGCGCCCGAGGAGGTCAGCAGCGAGCAGCGCCGCTCGGCCAAGGCGATCAACTTTGGCCTCATCTACGGCATGTCCGCCTTCGGGCTCGCGCGCCAACTTGGCATCGAGCGCCAGGAGGCGCAGGACTATGTCGACGCCTACTTCGCCCGCTACCCAGGCGTGCGTGCCTTCATGGACCGGACCCGCGAGCAGGCGCGCAAGGACCGCTATGTCGAGACGCTATTCGGACGCCGGCTCTATCTCACCAACATCGGCCACAGCAATCATCAGCTGCGAAGCGCCGCCGAGCGCACCGCGATCAATGCGCCCATGCAGGGCACCGCGGCGGATATCATCAAGCGCGCGATGATCGCCGTCGACGCCTGGATTCGCCGCGAGCAGCCGCCGCTGCGCATGATCATGCAGGTGCACGACGAGCTGGT
>CAZTYV010000040.1:17674-22678 GCA_964617675.1 uncultured Halochromatium sp.
CCACTGAGAAGGGCCCGGCGGCCAAGAGAGACCATCGAGACCAAGAAACGCGCAAGGTTTGCCCTCGGTTCGGACCCAGCACAGGGTCCCCGCGCCCAATCAAGATCCCCCAAAAAAAGAGAGGAACAGCCACTGCCATGAGGCGATCGTCGACCGCCCGTCACCTGCGAGAGCGACCCTTCAGCCAACCGAGGCGCTGGGGATTCACCAGCCCCGTCCCCATCCTGCCATCACTACTGCGGAGCATCGGCGCCGCGCCGTTGCGGCTAACGGCCGATGCACTCGGGGCCCTACTCGGGGCCCTGGCGCACAACGAACACCGCGCACGGGGGGCTGGCATGGGAGCCGTGGCCGTAGCGCTCTCGGCCTTCCTGCTGATCATGAGCCTAGCGCCGGCGACCGCCCGCGCCGACGAGGCGCCGACCGAGGTCCCCGACCCACTGAGCCTGGAGCAAGCGCTGCAGTTCGCCGCGACCCACCCGCGCGTGCAGCTCGGGCCTGACGCGAGCGAGACGGCACGCAAGCTCCCGCGCGCTCAGCCGCTCTATCTCGGCTGCCATACCCTGGCCTTCAACGGCGCCCGCGCCAACGACGCCGAGCGCGATGTCGCCTGGTCCGGCCTGCTCAGCAGCAGCGACGCGCAGCGGCTCGAGATCATGCAGCGCTTCTTCGATGTCCTGCTCGCCGATCTCAGTTTTGCGCGCGATAACGAGGCGATGGCCGTCGCCTTCATCCAGTTCGACCGCGCCGAGGCGCGTCAGGAGCTTGGCCAGTTCTCGCCGCTGCGCACCGCCGAGCTGGAGGCCGACTACCAACTGATCCGGCGCCAGCGCGCTGCCAGCGAGGCCGCGCAGCGCATGACCCGCGCCCTCTTGGCAACATCCCTCGGACACCCGACCTCACTGCCGCGGCAATTGGTGACGCCCGAGCTCGAGACGCAGGAGACCGAGCTGCCTGAGCTCGATGCGCTGGTCGCTGCAGCGCTCGAGCACAACCCAAGCATCCAAGCCTTGATGCAAGACCAGGGCGAGGCCGAGCAGGCGTTGCTGCGCATGGCCGTGCGCGAGCGTGCCCTCGAGCTGCTGACGCGGCTACAGCTGCTCGACGTGATCGCCGAGCAGGCGCGCACCGAATCGGATTGGCGCGACCTCAAACTCGACGAGAGTCGAACCATGTACGAGCTCGAGGCCCAAGCCGATCTCGGATTCTCGATGAGCCAGCAGACCAAGGCACGACGCGATGAGCAGGCAACCGCGTTCTGCCGCGCGCTCACCCTCGCCGAGCTGAGCGCACTGCAAGGAGCCAAGCCATGACCGCCCATTGCTGGACGTTGAGCGAACCGCAGCGGCGCGCCGTTCTGGCGACCTTGCTCGGCAGCGCGTTGATCCTGGTCTGCAGCGCCGAGGCCAGCGCCGCCGTGCAGCTCAGTGGGCGCCTGGAGTGGGTGCGCAAGGTCGAGATGCGCGCCGTTGAGACCGGCGTCGTCGACGAGATCCTGGTCACGCTCGGCCAGCATGTCGAGCAAGACACGCTGCTCCTGCGCATGGACCAGCGCGAGGCCAAGGCCGGTAGCCTCGAGGCCAAGGCCAATGTGGCGCGCAGCCTGATCGCACTGGAGGATGCCCAGCGCGAGCTCGATCGCGCGCAAGAGCTCTTCGATCGCGGGCTGATCGCCACCGAGGAGCTGAAGGATGCCGAGCTGCTGAAGGCCGCCGCCGAGGCCGAGGTCGAGTCGGCGAAGGCCAATCAAGCGGCCGCCGATGTGCTGCTCGAGCGCACCGAGCTGCGCGCGCCCTTCGATGGCATCATCGTCGAGGAAAACGCCTACCGCGGGGCGGTGGTCTACACCACGCTTCAGCAAGCACCGCTGGTGGCCGTGGCTCCCACCGGGCAGATGCTCGCCCGCGTCCTGGTCACCTCCGACATCCTGCGTCGCTACCGTCCAGGACAACCGGCCAAGATCAACGTTCGGGGCCGGCTGCGTGATGGCGTGATCTACAGCCTTGGTGTGGAAGCCGTGCGCATCGACCCCGAGGGCGCGGTCTATGAGCTCGACGTCATCTTCGAGAGCAAGCCCGATGAGATCCTCAGGCCCTCGGAGTTCGTGCAGGTGACGCTGCCTTGAGCCTCCTTACCCTTTGTTAACCTAAGCATTAAGCGGCCTAGCGGAACCATTTCGCACTGCTATACTCGTAATTGCTAAGCGCGTCAGCGCGCTAGGTGGTCCAGGGCTCCCCCTCCCTGGGCCGCTTTGCTCCCGGCCCCCAATGCCGGGAACAGTTACCCCGGTGCGTCCCCCGATCGCCGGGGTTTCTTTTGTCCAGCGTCCGGCTCCAGAGTCCGGCTCAGGCGCCCGAGCGGCTTCCTGGGCAAGCAATCGACGTCGCGCTGCCCGCGCGCGGCGTCAAGTGGCGTTTCCGCCTTCGGGCCGATTGATCAGCAAGGAGGGCCGATGCGTTGGCCTCTCCTTAAGGTACACTGCGCGCATGAAGTATCGGCTCGGCGTCGTGATGGACCCTATCGGGGCCATCAATATCAAGAAGGACAGCACCTTTGCGATGCTGCTTGCGGCCCAGCGTCGCGGCTGGTCGCTGGCCTACATGGAGCAATCCGACCTCTTCTTTGCACAGGGGGAGGTGCAGGCACGGATGCGGGCGCTGGAGGTCGTTGATGATCCGGCCGGCTGGTTCCGACTCGATACCGCCGAGGTCGCCCCGCTGGCGCGGCTCGACGCAGTCCTGATGCGCAAGGACCCGCCCTTCGACATGGAGTACATCTACACCACCTATCTGCTCGAGCTCGCCGAATCGGCGGGCTGCCTGGTGGTGAACGCGCCGCGGACCCTGCGCGACGCCAACGAGAAGGCCTTCACCGCGCACTTCCCGCAATGCTGCCCACCCCTGGTGATCAGCCGCGACGCGCGGGTGATTCGCGAATTCCTCGCCGAGCAGGAAGAGATCGTGCTCAAGCCACTCGATGGCATGGGCGGCCGCTCCATCTTCCGTCTGCGCGCGGGTGACCCCAACACCTCGGTGATCATCGAGACCTTGATCGGCGCGAGCGTCGGCGCCGGTGAGCGCTGCTGCATGGCGCAGCGCTTCCTGCCCGAGATCGCCGACGGCGACAAACGCGTGCTCATCGTCGACGGCGAGCCCGTGCCCTATGTGCTGGCGCGAATCCCGGCGCCCGGCGAATCCCGGGGCAACCTGGCCGCGGGCGCCAGCGCGGAGGTGAGACCCATCAGCGAGCGCGAGCGATGGCTCGCGGCGCAGGTCGCCCCCGAGCTCAAGGCCCGGGGCGTGCTCTTCGCCGGGCTCGATGTCATTGGCGATTGGCTCACGGAGATCAACATCACCAGTCCGACCTGCATCCGCGAGATCGACCGCGAGCGCGGCACCGAGATTGCCCAGGACCTGATGGACGCGATCGAGGCTCGGCTCCATGCGCGCTGAGTGGTGGCGCGCCCAAGCAGCGCGACCTCAGCGTTACACCCTGCTCGCGCTCTTCGCGGCCACCATCCTCACCGCTTGCAGCGATAGTGAGGTTCCGGTCTACACCACGCAGTTCGCAGCCTTTGACACCGCCGTCGACCTCAGCATCGTCGGCATTCAACGCGAGCGAGCCGCCGCCGCGGCCAATGAGATCGAGCGCGACTTCCACTTCTTCGAGCAGGCCCTCTACGACGAGGGCTCAGCGCGGATGCTGCGCCTCAATCAGCGCCTGGCCAGTGGCGAGACCTTCGCCGCGCCGCCGTCGCTGATCCCGCTCATTGCGCGCGCTCAGACCCTGTCTGACGAAAGCAACGGGCTCTTCAACCCAGCGCTCGGCAGACTGACCCGGCTCTGGGGGCTCGACGTCGCGGTGCCGCCCTCGCACGCACCGCCAAGCGCCGCGGCGATCGCGGCCGTGCTCGCCGTACGGCCGCGCCTGAGCGATCTGCGTCTCGACGGCCTCGAGCTGCAGAGCACCAACCCCGCCGTGCAGCTCGATTTCGACCCGGTCGCGGTCGCCTTCGCCACTGACCGTGCCGTGGATGCGTTGCGGGCCCAGGGTGTGCGCAGCGCCATGATCAACGCGGGCGGTGACGTGCGCGCGATCGGCAGCCGTTCCGGTCGCCCATGGCGGGTCGCGGTACCGCGCGCGAGCGGCAGCGGCGTCATTGGTATCATCGATATCAGCGGCGATGCCAGCCTGTTCACCGCCAGCTCACAACGGCGCAACTTCATCCATGACGGCGCGGTCTACCACTCGGTGCTCGATCCACGCACCGGCCGCCCTGCTGACGGCGCCCTCTCGGCCAGCGTCCTGCATGAGGGCGAAGCGCTTGCGGCAGCAGCGGCGGCTCAGGCGCTGATGATCGCCGGCGCGCGGGAATGGCCCGCAATCGCGGCCCGAATGGGCATCCAGTATGCGCTGGTGATCGATGCGGAAAATCGGCTGCATATGACCCCGGCGATGGCCCAGATCCTCGATTTGCTCGACACCAATGCCGAGCGCATCATCACCGATCCGCTCGAGGTCGAGCCACCGTCGACCCCCTGAGAGGTCGTGGATGGCCAACATCACCGAGACCATCGCTGCCGCATCGGCGCCAGGTCCAGCACCAGACCGGGCCATGGCAGCGGCGCTCGCGATCGCTCTGGCGGCGCACATCGCACTGATCACGCTGGTCGAGATCCTGCCACCGAGGCCGGAGCCGCCCGCCAACCCATGGCTCGAGCTGATGGTCATCACCGAGCCAGGTCAGGCGTCTGCAGCCTCGGTGGACGCGCTGGTCGCAGCCCAGGATACCCGCGCGGGCGAGACCCAGACACCATTGCCGGAGATCAAGACCGAGACCAACGCGGCGGGGCTCGGTGAGCTCGGCGCCGAGGTCTCAGGCGAGGCCCCGCCCGCGGATGAGGTCGCTGACGCGCTCGAGCCGATGCCCGCGCCTCTCGGCTCGGCGACGGAGTCCGGCCCCGAGCCCTCACCCTCGCCCTCGCCCCAAGCGCCAGCGACGGC
>CAZTYV010000041.1:0-5627 GCA_964617675.1 uncultured Halochromatium sp.
GGATGCTCCGCTGGGCAGGACCGGAGAGATTAACCACATCCCGAGCTGCGTTCCAAACCCGAATCGACGCGCCCTGGGTCTGATGCGCCGGAGCGCATTTGCGCTCGTCAAGATGCTAACTGGGCTCCACGAACATCGCGTATCCTCTCGACGCGGCTGTCGCGCTGCTTACGCACCAAGCGCACCAAGCGCGCCGCTGAGTCCTGCACCGTATCGAACCCGGCCGGTGCCGCGCCGTTCGAGATACGCCTCTTCAATAGTGTTATGTAAGGAGTTGTCCCTTGTCACCTGCTACCTGCCGTCTTGGTCATCGGACCCTTGGTTCCGCCGTCGTCCTGTTGGCTGTCGTCCTCGTCGCCAGTCCGGCCCTGGCTGTCGAGCCCGAGGACATGCGTTTCGATACCACCGAGGACCTCTATCAGGTCTGCGCCTCCGACCCGAGCTCGCCGGCCCAGCTTGCCTGCACCGGCTTTATCGAGGCCACCGTCCAGTACCATGATGGCGTGGCCAACAAGCGCGATATGAAGCGCCTGATTTGCTATCCGGCCGAGACCACCATTGCTAACGGCCGCACCGCCTTCGTCGCCTGGGCGGAGTCCAACAAGGACGATGCCAAGCTGATGGGCGAGCAGCCCGTGGTGGGCCTGGTGCGTGCGCTGGCCGACGCTTATCCCTGCCGCTGAGCCCCGAACATCTGCGCGCCGCATCGCGCCGCGACAAACGCTGTCCGCGCGCTGATCTGCGCTGCCCTCGCCTCAATCCTCTGGAGTGTCCGACATGCGTCGCATTGTTTTTCCAATCACGTTGATCTTGTTCGCCGTGCTGGCCCTGAGCGGCTGTGGCGAGACCACCACCAGCCGCGCCGGAAGTGGCGCGCTCATGGGTGCGGCCGGCGGTGCCGCCATTGGCTCGCTGAGTGGTAACGCTGGCCGTGGCGCCGCCATCGGTGCTGGTACCGGCCTCCTCGGCGGCTACCTCTTCGATCAGCACCGCCGCGGCAATATCGACTGAGCGCGCAGCCCCGATCCCAGCGCTGCATCAAGCCGGGCGCCGACGCCTTCCTGATGAGGCCCAGAGCATGAGCGAGCTCGATGCCTGGCTGCGAGCGCATGGGCTCTCGTTCAGTCTTGTTGCCGACAGCCTGTCGCTGTTCCTGCTGGTCAGCTATCACCTCTACCTGCGTCAGGTTTTCCGGCGCGCGCCCGAGCGCACCTATCGTGGACGATCGGATCGTCTGCGGTTGGCCTGGGTCGAGACCGTGCGTGCCGCAAAGAACGACATCCTCGCCGTTCAGACCCTACGCAATTGGGTGATGTCGGCGACGCTGTTCGCGTCGACCTCGATCCTAATCGGCCTCGGCGTGATCAATGTCGCGCTCGAGGGTATCGACCTCAGTGCGCTCTCCAGCGCCTTGAGCATCGCGCCGACGACCGGTCCCGTGGTGCGCTTCAAGCTCTTGCTGCTCGCCGGGCTCTTCTTCGTCGCCTTCCTGCATTTCGCGCTCTCGCTGCGCTACTACAACCACACCGGGTTCCTGATCAACCTCCCGGATCGGCATTTCCCGGGCGCGAGCGTGGCGCTGGTCGCCGATACGCTCAACCGTGCCGGCGGTCACTACAATCGTGGCAATCGCAGCTTCCTGCTGGCAACGCCGTTCGTGCTCTGGCTCATCGGTCCGGATTGGTTCCTCGCCGGGGCTTTGGGGACGGTACTTCTGCTCTATCGCTTCGACTTCCGCACCGACCTGCAGATGAGCGCCGCTGCTGGCGTCGATCCTCCCGATGGCGATGGCGATGGCGACGGCTGATGTGTCCCTGGCTGATCGGACTCCGATTGAATGACGCCGAATCGTCGGGCATCCTGACGCAACAAGCTGCGGGGGCATCCGTTCACGCGCCGACAGCGCAGATGATCCGGGCACGTCGGGCTGGACAACGTCGATGAGACGACGCCGGCGAACGCTCGCGCGTCGATTCGGCCTCGTCACCGCAGTGCTGCTGGCGCTTGCGCTCAGTGGCTGTCAGTCGCTCGCGCCGCCGAAGCCCGAGCTCGCCCGCGAGCGCCTCGACCAATCCCTCGCGGTGCTCGGCTCAGCCGGCAGCGGTGCGTCCGAGCGCAGCCGGGCGCAACTGCAGTATCGACGTACGCTGGAGCGCGTCTTGCCGGCGGTTGCCGCGGACGAGACCCGTCCAGCGCTCGGCATGACGGCGGGTGATCCACCCGATTGGCTCGATCCGCAGAGCTTGGCCGAGATCGAGCCGGTGCGCCGGGTACCCGAGGCCGATTCCAGCCGCCAGCGGCCAGGTCTCGGGGCGCCGGCGGTTGGTCATATCGTCCCTGGCGGGGCCAATGCGCCGAAACGCGGCTATCGGGTCCCGGTGACGGCACTCGCACTGCCGGCCCCCGGGACGGAGCCACTGCAGATCGTGCTCGCCGATCCGCTGCGCGTCGAGACGATCGATCTCGGCCCCGTTGTTGGCCCCCGCGGCCAGCGCCAACCGCTCCCGGTGGCGATGGATCTCGATGCCTCCTTGGACGCGATCCGCTCGCTGGGGCCAAGACCGCTCGACGGTCTGCGATATCTGCTGCGGGCGGATCAGTTTGCGGGTCAGTCGCGCATCACCTTCCTGCAGCCGTTTGATCCGGACAAGCGGCCACTGGTGCTGGTGCATGGCTTGATGACCACCCCACAGATGTGGAATCGGCTGGTGCGCGAGCTGCTCGCCGATCCGGTGGTGCGCGAGCATTATCAGATCTGGTTCTTCTACTATCCGACCGCGCAGCCGGTCCCGCTCTCGGCGCTGCAGCTGCGCCAAGCGCTGGATCAAGCCGCCCGGCAACATGACGTGAAGCTGCCGATGGTGCTGGTGGGCTACAGCATGGGCGGGGTGCTCTCGCGGGCCCAGGTCACGGGGCTCGAGGCCGAGGCAGCCGAGCAGGTCGTCCCTGGTGTCAGTGGGCTGCCGCCAAACAGTCCGGTGCAACAAGCGCTGATCTTCGAGCCCCGCCCTGATGTGAGCCGGGTGGTCTTCATGTTTACCCCGCATCGCGGCAGCCGCTTGGCCAACTTCAACGTCGCGCTCTGGTTCTCGCGGCTGATCCAACTGCCGAGCTGGTTGCGTAACGAGCTGCAAGCGGCCGCCTATCGCCTCGCCGGTGCGGAGCTTGGCACCATCCCAACCAGCATTCAGGGCCTGTCGCCCGATTCGCCCTTCCTGCGCGTGCTCGATGACGCCGAGATCCAGGTGCCCGTGCACTCGGTGATCGGCAACCGCGGGCGACGCGGGCCGCTGGCGCGCAGCTCCGATGGCGTGGTGCCCTACTGGAGCTCACACCTACCGGTTGCCGACTCGGAGATCATCGTGCCGACCGGCCATGGCGGCTTTGATCATCCGCAGGCGGTGCAGGAGCTGCTTCGAATCCTGCGTCTTGATCTGACCACGAGCGCGACCCGACAGGCCGCGCTGGCGACACCCTGATCAGTCGATATTGCCCTTCTGGTGCTGGTCGTAGAGGTAGCCGCCGAGCGCACCGACACCGGCGCCGATCAGGGCGCCTGCACCGGCGTCGGCGCTCAGGGAGCCGAGTGCAGCACCGGCGGCGGCGCCGAAGAGACCAGCGCTCGCGGCGCGCTCGGTGGTCGTGGTCCCGCAGGCGCTCAGGGCGAAGACGCTCGTGAGGGTCAGGGCAAGGGCAATCTTGGGCATCGAGGTTGGCTTCCTGGGTTGGGCGGGTCGGCCGTCGACCGCTGCAGCCCGGAGTTTAACTGCAGCCGAAACGCCGGCAAACCCAACGCTCAATACTCGAGCTCGAAGGCCGCGCCGGCGCGCGCCCCGCCAGCGGCCCCGACGTCGGTCTCCAAGCGAATGCGCGGGCTGAGCTGCATGCGGAGCACGCCCTGGGTGTCGCCCGCGCCGGTGCCCTGGCGGGCACCAAGATAGACCCGCTCGCTGAGGTAGCGGCCGCCTTCGAGGAGCGCCTCGCTTCGACCGGCGCGGCCCCCGCCCGCGTCCGGCCCGATCTCCAGCCGATCGAGCCCGAGTCCGCGGCGGGTGTGCTCGAGCAGGCCGATTGCCGGGCCGTCGATACCCGCCATCGAGGCGGCCGCGAGGCCGAGACGGGTGGCCTGCAGCGCCGAGAGCCGCGAGCGCGAGAGGCCGAACAGCAGCCGGCTGAGGACCTCGTCCTCGGGCATCTCGGGCTCGCCGGATAGCTGGATCTGCGGCGCGCGGACGGTCCCCTCCACGGCCAGGATCGCGGTGGCCCCCGCGGTCTGCACGCGCGCTTCAAGGTCGAGCGTCGGGTCCAGCACGGAGGCGCCGTCGAAGCCGATCCGCCCGCGCGTGAAGCGCAGGCGCTGACCGACCAGCTGATAATCGCCTCGCAGCAACCGCAAGCCGCCGAGGATCGCGGGCTCGGCCAGGGAGCCGCGTGCGGTGATCTCGCCACCGAGCTCGGCGTCGATGCCGCGGCCGGTCAAGGTGACCGCGCTCGGCGCACGGATGTTCAGATCCAGCCCGATCGCTGCGCGCGACCAGCGCGCGGAGTCAGGGGTTGTCTGGCGGTCGGCTCTTGGCTGACGGCGCACGCCAACCTCCTGCACATCGAGCCGCGCGACGGTGACGGGGAGGCGCTCGGGAATCTGCATCGCGATACGCTTGAACAGTACAGGCCCACTCAGCGTGAGACCTTGTTTGAGCTCACCGCGAAGACGTAGATCCGCATCGGCCTGCAGCTGCAGCTGGTCCACCTGCAGCGGGCTCGCATCGCGTGCGCTCAGCGCAAGGTCGACGGGTCTTGACGGGCCGAGCCAGCCGAGGCGGCCGCTCAGCGTGATGGTTCCGGGGCCGGCCGTGGCCCTGAGACGCTCGATCTCCATCGTCTCGCCCCTGAGCTGAAGCTCGCCCTGGATCTCGGTCAAGAGCAGTCCGAGCCGCCGATCCCGCCAGGCCGCGTTGCGCAGTGAGACCGACCCGTCGAGCCGCGGCCGCGCCCTCTGGCCGCTGATGTCGAGGTCCAGGCTGAGCTGTCCGTCAAGCTTCCGCCCGCCCGCGCTGAGCAGGGGGCTCAGGATCGCTGCATCGATCTCGCCGCGGGCGCGCAGGGCAAGCTCGCCGGACTCCGCGGACCCCAAGCGTCGTCGAGAGCGATCGGGGGCGGCTGATGCGCGCTCGAGCCGCGCGCCCGAGCCTGCAGCCGACGGGCTGCCGCGTTGAGCGGCGAATTGGCCGGTCACCTCGAGCCAGGACGCGCTGCCGACCGCGGCCCGCGCCTCCATCCTTGTCACCGTGGGGCCCAGCTGCAGTGCGAGCCGCAGCTCGCCGGGCGGGAGCCCGCGCGCCAAGCCATCGGACGCTCGGATCGCGCGCGCGAGGAGATCGAGGCGGCCTAACGGTGCGCTTGGCGTTCCGTCGAGTCGAGCCTCGAGATCGATCATGCCGTCGAGGCCACTCAGGGGGGCGGGCAGGGGGGCAGGCAGCGGGGCGCTCACCGCCAGCAGGTCGACCAGGGTCCGGATGGGCAGATCGATCAGCCGTGCCTCAAGTTCAAGCACTGGTGTCAAGCGGCCGCTGAGCCCAAGCTGGCCGCTGGGACGCTGCGCCCCGATCCCCCGCCTAGTCCCAGTC
>CAZTYV010000041.1:5727-22489 GCA_964617675.1 uncultured Halochromatium sp.
CTCGGGTGGGGCTGGCCCTCGCCCCTGGCTCAGTCCAGGACGGTGCATCGGTGCCAGCAATTGAATGGCGGGTGCATCAACGTTCAACCCGTCGTCGAGATCGATCCGCGCGGGTGCGCGCAGCCGCGCCCCATAGCGGGCGCCGTCGAGCGAAAGGGCGTTGAGGATCAATGCCCGCTCGCGCGCTTGAAGCCGACCTTCGCCGGCGATCTGGAGCTGGCCCTCGGCGATCGATTGCAGCGCCTGCAGCCGCAGCTGACCGTCGAGACCGAGCTCGAGTCTGTCTGCTGGGCCCCGGGCCTTGAGCCTGAGGTCAGCCTCGATGCCGGGCGCGCTTAGGCCATCGACTTCGATCTCGACATGCCCCCGGGGCCGGTCGATCGGCGCGTCGATCGCCGCTTGCAACGCCAGTCGCTGCAGTTGAACCGCCCAAGGGAGCACCAGATTCGCCCCGCGGGCCTCGATCTCGACTCGCTCCTGCGCATGCAGCAACAGCTGGGCGTGCAGTTGCCCGCCGAGCTCGGCGGGTGTGACAACCCCGAGCCCCGGGTTGAGCTCGGGGCTAAGCTGGGGGCCGATCCCGGGGCCGATCCCGGGGCCGAGCCAGGGCCCGAGCAGGGACACCAGAGCGGTGAGCTCGGTGACCTCGACCGCGATCTCGCCAACCGGTAGCGCGCTCGTCGCCGTCCAGCGCAGCTGACCCGCGATGTCGATACCTGCCCAACGGGCTTCGCCAACGGTCAGACGGAGATCGCCGTCAGCCGGGCGATCGAGCTCGACCTGCAGTGCGAGCGGTGCCCCGGCCCAGTCACCGTCGAATCTGAGGTCAGCCCGCGCGGTTGCCGGATCGAGCCCGAAGCGGCCTGCGAGCTGACCGCTCCTCAGATCCGCGTCGGCGTCTGCCGAGCCGAGTGTCATCACGGCCAGTGTCCCCTGGAGCCCGCCCTCAGGGTCGAGCACCGCGGAGCCCTGCACCTGCAGCACCGGTGCTGCTTCGCTCAGGCCGGACAGCTGCAGCCGGCCGATGTCCAGTTGCTGTAGGCGGATCGCGAACGGCAGCGGCCAGCTCAAGCCCGTGCCCTCGCGGCCGACTGGCCGGCGCAGCAGCTCGACCGAGTGAGCGCTCAGCACTTGGATCCCAAGTTCGCCGCGCAGCAGCGCAGCGGGCGCAAGCGAAAGAACGGCGCCGTCGATGCGCAGCCAAGGGCCGCGCTCGTCCGCGAGCACCAGGCGTTGGATCTGAGGCGCGAACGGCAGCGCACCGCCGAGCCCGACGACCTCGACGCGTCCGCCGGTGGCTGCCGTGATCGCCTGCGCGATCAGCATGCGGCCGCTGTTGCCGTTGAGTCCGATGAGCAGCCCGACACCGAGGACGATGGCGAGCGATGGCCCCAAGGCCAGCCGCGCCCAGCTCCACCGGCGCCGCCAGTGCCGTTGCCGCCAACGCCTCGCAGGCCGGCCCATCAGAAGGCCTGACCGATGCCGATATAGAGCTGCACCGGCGGGTCGTCTTCCGCCACCGTCAGCGGCGTCGCCAGATCGACGCGTACGGGCCCAACCGGGGTGTGGAAACGGGCACCGAGTCCAACGCCGATCGCGAGGTTACCGAAGCCGCGGAAGCCATCCGCGGAGACGTCGCCGATATCGATGAAGCCAGCCATGCCCCAGCGCGCACCGAGGCGCTGGCGCAATTCCAGGCTGCCCTCGAGCAGGGCGTCGCCGCCGGCGGGGGAGCCGCTAGCGGTGCGCGGGCCGATCGATTGGAATGGATAGCCGCGCACCGAGCCGCCGCCGCCGGCGTAAAAACGCCAATCTGGCGGGATGGTGCTCGCGCTCGCCCCAAGAATGCGGCCGACCACCAGGCGTGCAGCGAGCACGCGACGCCCGAGCAGCGGGGGTGCCGACGCCCCGGTCGCCTCGAGCCCCGGCGCATCGACAACGACATCAGCCCGACGCGACCGGAGGCTGGAGAGGTCCAGATAGGCGCTGCCAACCACTCGCGTTCGAACAAATGGATCAGCATCGCCTTGCTCAACCTGGACGATCGGCGCCGGCGTGACCTGTGCCGCGAGTCGCCACCCGCGTCGGGGGTCGAGCGGATCATCACTGGCATCCCAGTCCAAGGTCATCGGCAGGGAGAAGAGTGCGACGTCTTCCGCGGGACCATCCTGGGAGATGGCGGCGTGCTCAACGCCAAGGCCGGCGCTGATCCGAAGCCGTGCTGAGAGGCGTTGCTCGAGCTGGGCCGATGCGGTCAGCGCGTCGCGATCATAGGCCTCGAGACGCTCGCTGACGGCGCCGAGCTTGAGCTGCAGATCGAGATCGCGCCGCCAAAGGTCGGGGATTCTTAGCGCCGCACTGGCTGAGTCATTGATATCGCCCAGCGGCCCGGCCGAGATCTGACTGACCTCGGCACCGAGGGTGAGCTGCTCGGCACCGCCGAAGAGGTTGCGGTGTGTCCAGGCCGCCGAGAGGCTACCGCCTTCGTCGCTCGAGTAGGCGCCGGCGACGCGCAGCACCCTGAGTGGGCGCTCCACCACCTCGAGTCGCAGCGGCACGCGCCCGCCTGCATCCGGCGCCGAGGCGGTGATCAGCCGCGCCGAGGCCAAGGCCTCGCTGGCGACCAAGGCTCGGCGGGCGGCCTCGAGCCGGCTCGGGCTGTAGGGCTCGCCAGGTTGCAGGCCAAGGCGCCGGCGCACATAGCGCTCGCGCAAGCGCTCGAGCCCGATGATCTCGATCTCACCGATGGGCAGGCGCTCGCCGGGCTCGGCCCGGTAGCTGACGGCCATCGTGCGTGTCCGATGATCGACGATGGCCTCGGGCGGCGGAACCTGGGCAAAGGGGAAGCCGTCCTCGCGCAGGGCCTCGAGCACCGTTGCGCCAGCCGCCAAGACCTCAGGTGCGGTCGCGGGCTCACCGCTGCGCAGCGAGAACGCGGCCCGTGCGGCGGGTGTCACGGGGCCGTCGAGGCGCACCGTGCCGAGTCGGTACAGCGGTCCCGGGTCGATCAGGACCTGAACCTGCAGCTCGCTGCCAGGTGTCACCTGCTCGAGTCGTGGCAGCAGCGCTGGGTCATCGAGGCCTTGGCCGCCGATCCGGACCGCGATCACCGCATCGTAGTAGCCGAAGCTACGCAGCACCCGGTCGATGCGCTCGAGATCGGTCTCGGCACGAGCGATCAAGCCGAAGGCGCCAAGCGCAGTATCCTCCTGCAGGCGCGCCAGCATCGAGCTCTCGCTGATGGCGCGATCGAGCATCGAGTCGCCGAGCGCATCGATGGTCAGCCGATAGATCAGGCCGCCGGTGCTTGCCTCGGGCAGCGTGCCGCGGGTCGTTTCGATGCCTGCCGCGCGTGGCGCATTGGAGGCCTCGCCCGAGGCCCGGCTATCGGGTGCGGAGAGCATCAGGATGGACCAGGCGCAGGCCAAGACGGGGATGCCGAGCAAGATACGACGGATGGCGGTCACTCGGCGTCTCAGCGGCGGGGTGATCGGGTCGGAAGTGAGCTGTGAGCGGGACGTTTTGAGCACCAGCGCCGACCGGCGGTCTTGACCCGACCCAGGATGTTAGACTCTCGGGCCGCAATCGCCGAGCCCCGTTGCCCATGGGCTGAGCCTGTCCCGATCCTCGGGCCGTGCATCATCGCATCGATCGCGTCGCTTGGCCCGCGAACCTAGTGATTCCATCCCCCGATCTCTAAAGGCTGATCATAGGGCAGCGCGATTTTAAACGGGCTGACTCCCGACTGATTCTCGCACGCGTTGGAGGCGAGCGCTCTTGCACCGTTTTTCTCTTTCCATGCACATCCGAGCCCGATCGACTGCGATGCTGTCGGTTGTTCTCGTCTTGCTATTCTGCGCTCTATTGCCGGCGCGGGCCGAAGCCGCAGCCGGGATGCAGTCCTGCGCCGAGATCAGCGACGATCAGCGCCGCCTCGCCTGTTACGACGCGCTTAGCGCTCGCGCGACCGAGTCAACCAACGCGGCGAGATCAACGCCCCCTGACGGGCTCAACACCGAGCGAAAGACCGCGCGCGAGCCCATCACTGCGCCTCGGGCCGCGGCCTCCGGCGCTGAGGTGCCACCGCCGACCCCCACACCCTCGCCGCCCTCGGACTCGATGATCGAACGCGCCTGGAGCTTCAATCCGGATAGCGAGCGTTATCTCATCAAGCTCTACGGCCCGAACTACCTGAACCCGGTGCGCTACCAGAGTCGCACCAATGACCAGCCGTTTACGCCCTTGTTCCAGGCGAGCGATGCGCCCGATAGCGACCTCGACAAGGTCGAGGCGGCCTTTCAGATCAGCTTTAAGAGCCGCGTGTGGGCCACCAAGGACCGCCGCTTCGGGTTCTGGTTTGCATACACCCAGGCGAGCTTCTGGCAGGTCTACAACGGCGAGATCTCGAGTCCGTTTCGCGACACCAACTACATGCCCGAGCTGATGGTCACCTGGCAGCCAAGGCTCTCGTTCGGCGGCTTCGATTGGAATCTGCTCGGCCTCGGCTACACGCATGAGTCCAACGGGCGCGCCGACCCGATCTCGCGCAGCTGGGATCGTCTGATTGCGCAGATCGGGCTCGAGAAGGACAACTTCGCACTGCTGATCCGCCCCTGGATCAGGATCGACGATTCAAGCGCCGACAAGGACAACCCCGATATCACCGACTAC
Source organism: uncultured Halochromatium sp. (assembly GCA_964617675.1). Taxonomy (GTDB): domain Bacteria; phylum Pseudomonadota; class Gammaproteobacteria; order Chromatiales; family Chromatiaceae; genus Lamprobacter. The sequence continues at coordinate 10,399 of CAZTYV010000041.1, forward strand.
TACGGCTATGGTGATATCACGGCGGTCTACAAATGGCGCGGCCATAGCTTCACGCTGATGGCGCGTGGGAATCCGGCCGAGGCCAAGGGCGCGGTGCGCGTCAGCTGGATGACGCCGCGCATCCTCGGGCCACTGCGCGGCTATCTGGTCGGCTTCAGCGGCTACGGCGATAGCCTGATCGACTACAACTTCAAGCAGAACGCGATTTCGATCGGGGTTGCACTGAACGACGTCCTCGACCGTTGATGATCGATCCGTGATGGCGTCATGCCGACGCCAAGGGTCTCCGGGCGATCGAAGGTCCGGCCCTGCTAGTCGACGTTGAGCGAGGCCATGTCGATGACGATGCGATGCGCATAGTCACCCTTGGCCAAATGCGCGAATGCCTCGTTGATCTGGTCGATCCTGATCATCTCGCATTCCGGGTAGATCTGATGCTCGGCACAGAAATCCAGCACTTCCTGGGTCTCGGCGATACCGCCGATCAGCGAGCCGGCGACGCGGCGACGACCGAAGACCAGGGGGATGGTCATGGGCTCGTCCAGCGGGCCGATCTGACCGACGATCACGAGCGAGCCATCCACATCCAGGAGCGGCGTGTAGAGGTTCAGGTCATGCTTCACGGGCACGGTGTCGATGATGAGGTCGAACGCGCTGGCGGCGGCCTGCATGGCCTGCTGGTCGGTGGAGGCGAGAATGCCGCGTGCACCGCTCGCCTTGGCCTCCGTCTCCTTGGTTGTCGAGCGGCTGATGACGGTGACCTCCGCGCCCATCGCCGCGGCGAGCTTGACGGCCATGTGGCCGAGTCCGCCGAGGCCGATGACGCCGACGCGCGTCCCCTTGTCGACGTTCCAGGTGCGCAGCGGCGAGAAGGTGGTGATGCCGGCGCACAGGATCGGCGCGGCCCTGGAGAGATCGAGGTTGTCGGGGATGCGTAGGACGAATTCCTCGCGCACAACGATGTGCTTGGAGTAGCCACCTTGGGTGATCTCACCGCTGATGCGATCTGGCGCGCCATAGGTTGGCGTCATGCCGTTGCGGCAGTACTGCTCTTCATGGTTGTGGCATTGATCACAGTCCTGACAGCTGTCGACCATGCAGCCGACCGCCACGCGATCACCCGCTTTGTAATGCCTGACCTCGGGGCCCACGGCCTTAACGATGCCGACGATCTCGTGGCCCGGCACCACCGGATAGGGTTGCGGACCCCAATCGCCGTTCACGGTGTGCAGATCGGAGTGGCAGACACCACAGTACTGGATGTCGATAGCGACGTCGTTCGGGCGTAGCTCCCGGCGCTCGAACTGATAGGGGACGAGCTGCGCGTCGGCCGAATGGGCCGCGTATCCGATGGTCTTCATGATCTTGGACCTGTCTTGGTCAGGGGATTGGAAAAGGGGGCTGCCAGCCGTTGCCTGGATCATTGCGTCTGGCAGCGAAGTGTCAAGGCGTGGGCCTGCTGGGAATGGGGCGCGATACCTGCGAGCTGGTACTTCCGGACCCGGCGTCTGAGCCGCGGCTTGGCGTTCGCGCGGGCCCGCGAGGTGGTCTTTGAGGCCGCGCCGAGCCAGCGACGCGCGAGCATGATGTCGTGCGTGCCCAACACCAGCGCTGGGATGCCGAGCGAGCGCTGGGTGTAGAGGGCGCGCGGCAGGGTCCAGAGCCGGATGTTGGGCGACTAGGATGTTTGGAGACTACAGGTGCGCCGGATCAGCGGTGAAGGTGATGGTGAGCCAGCGATCCGGGCCGGCGCCGCCGATCGCGGCGCCGATCTCATTGCGCAGGGCGTCGATCTCGGTCACGGGCAGCTGCAGATCGCCGGGCACCAGAACGGCAATCTCGATGAAGCGCGCGCGCCCGGCCTTGGCCAGGTAGCTGCGATAGTCGAGGAAGCCGTGGCGCTGGACAAAGTCGGCCATGACCGAGCAGAGATGGGCGTCGATGTCGGCCGGGCTGATCTGCAGGATCTCCGAGAACGACTCCCACGCCTCACGAAATGGCATCGGTACCAGCACCAGCGCGATCAGGGCTAGCGCGAGCGGATCGATGAAGCGCATCAGGCCCTCGGCGGCGGTGCCTTGGATCGCCAGCGCCGCGGCGAAGGCCAGCAGCAGCGCGCTGCTCATCAAGGCCGACAGCAGCCAGGCCTTGACATCGAGGCGCACCAGGCCGGAATCGATGCGATTGGCCTGGCCGCGCAGCCACCACCAGAGCCCAAACGAGATCAGCGAGACCAGCGCCGCATAGCTGAGCGCGATGCCGAACTCCGGCTCGTAGCCGCCCTTCAGCAGGCTATTGACCGCGCTGAGAAAGGCATAGACCACCAGCACGATCAGGGTCGAGGCCTTGAGCGCGATGACCAGCGGCTCCAGGTGCCAAAAGCCGTATTGGAAGCGCCGATCATCGCCTTGGGTCGCGACCAGGCGGGCCACCTGCAGCGTCAGCCAGGTGATCGCCGCATCGATCAACGCAAAGAGGCCGTCGAAGAGGATCGCCGGCGAGCGCGCCCAGAGGCCGAGCAGCACCCCGAGCCCGGCGATGACCAGCGTTGCGGCCACCGAGAGCCGGAGCAGCCGGGCCTCGAGCTCGCTGCGAAGGCGCATGACGCGTTCGATCTTCATGGCTAAGAGCCCGTGTGCGGATCAAGGTCGTACCAACAGAAGGAGAACCCTAGGAGGCGCTTCTTGGCCTCAGCGCCGGCGCGCCCGATCCGTGACGGCAGCGTCGAACAGCCGACCGCCGTTTCCAGCATGCCGATCTTTCGTCTGACCAGCTCACCTGTCATCTGATGCGCACCTCTGCATCCTGGAATGGTACTTGATCGCCTGATCTGGCTACGGATAGAGCGGTAACAGCCAGGGCACCATGGCGACGCTGACGGCCATGATGATCAGTGTCAGTGGCAGGCCGACGCGGATGAAATCGCTGATGCGATCATTAAACTGCGAATGCTGGGGCTGAACGGCTTTGGTGTTTGTCGGCGATCGTCCTCCTACTCTGGCAATTGCGCGACCAGCTCTCGCAGTCGTGCCAGGTCGACGCTAGCGGCGCGGCGGCGGATCTCGGTCCAAACGGCCGCTTGGCTGGGGTGTGTTTTGGTCATCTCCACCGCCCAGCGCTCAATGGCGACAACCGCCCCTAATGAGACCATCTCTTTGAGCTCGGCCAGCTGCAGATCACAACAGTCGGACGGCAGCGACCAGGGCGCGGACGAGTCATCGCCGATGGCGGCGGACTCTCCGCTTTCAGAATCTGATTCGGCATATTCCCAGACCAAGTTGAGATGGCGTTGCAGGATATCGGTTAAGGCCTCGGCTGAGAGCGGCTTCAGGGCTACCTCGTCGAATCTGACAGTCTCTGGAAAGCCGTCCGGCGGCTGCTCCGGTGCGGCGGAGATCAGCACCACCGGCATGGTCCGGTCAACTGCGGATGCGCGCAGCCGGCGCAGGAAGCCCCAGCCGTCGAGCTCGGGCATGAACTGATCAACAAGGGCCAGATCCGGCCTGTTCGCGCTCGCCTGCAACTTCGCTAGGGCCTCCAGGCCGTTGCCAGCCTCCTGCACCTCGAAGCCCAGGAATTCGCAGCGATCGGCGAGGAGACGGCGGCTGCCAACGAGGTCGTCGACGATCAGGAGAGTGCGCGGCGGCCCCCGGTAGCCGAGGATGGCGCGGCTTGTGCTCATGCCTGCGCTGCGGCCTGCGCTACGGCCTGCGCCCGCCGCATCGGCTTTCTGCAGCCGCAGCTCGAAGCGGAACAGGCTACCCGCCGGCGTCAGTCGTGGCTCCGTTGGGCTCTGCACCTGAATGTATCCGCCCATGGCGTGAACGATCTGCTGACTGATGGCCAGGCCCAATCCCAGCCCGGGGCTGCGGTCGTAGCGGTCCAGTCGTTTGAAGGGCTCGAAGATGGCCTGCTGCTGGTCGGCAGGGATGCCGATGCCGGTGTCGCGCACCGAGAAGCGGGTCGGGAGCCCATCGGCGGCAGGCAGCGCGTCGGTCTGCTTCGCCGCATCGATGCGCTCGATGGCGAGCTCGATGCGTCCGTCGCGGGTGTACTTACACGCGTTGTCGAGCAAGTTGCGCAAGACCTGGGTCAGTCGCCGTTCGTCGGCGATGACCCAGTCCGCCAACCCCGGGTCCAATCGCGTCTCGAGCCGATTGCCGCCCCGGGCCGCTGCCGGCGCGCAGGCGGCCTGAAGGTGGGCCGCAAGCGCGTGCAGGGACAACGGCGTTCGCTCCAGCACCATCGGCTTGGCGTCGCCGCGGCTGAAATCTAGGATGTCATCAATCAGGCTCAGCAGCTGTTTGCCGCTCGTTTGGATCACAGCCAGGTGTGCTTGCGCCGCCGCCGGGACCTCCCGGGTAAGCAGCTGCGCGTAGCCCAGCAGGTCGTGCAGGGGCGCCCGCAGCTCATGGCTGGCGCTGGACAGGAACCGCGACTTGGCCTCGCTGCTCGCCTGCGCCTGCTCGCCGGCCTTGCGCAGCGCCTGCGTCTTCCGCTCCACCTCGGCCGTTAACCGGGCCGCTTCCTCGCGCTGCCTGTCCAGTAGGCGCTGCTGCTCGGCCTCCTCGCGATTGTGCAGCTCGCGCCGCAGCCGCTCGGACAGGTCCCGCTTGCGGCGGCTATCGATCCCGACCACGCCCAGCGCGAAGGAGACCAACCCGAACAGATACAGCAGCATCAGCGGGTCCGCGTAAAGGTTCAGGTTGACGACGCCGTTGACGATCATCACCCGCACCAGCTCCACGACCCAGTAGACGGCAAACAAGATCACCAGCGCCCGCCCGTAGGGCTGCCGAACAATGCCTCGCCCTGCCCAAGCGGCGAAGGGCCAGCTGTAGACCACTGCCAAGCAGACCGTGCCCGAGGCCTTGCGCACCAGGTGGTGCTGTTCGACCCAGAGGATGGCCAGACAACAGCCGATCAGGAACGCGATGCAGGCGCCATAGAAGATCAGCCAGAACGGGCTGCGGTAGAGCTCCAAGAAGGACAGGGTCATCAACGCGAACGCGGCGATGGCCAAGGTGCCGCCGATGGTGAAGATGGGAATGATGTGCGGCGTCAACGCCGGGAACAGCGTCGGCAGCAGTGGCACCAGATAGATGAGCTCATAGGTCGCGGTCCCGCCCAGCCAGACCGCGACCACGGCGTAACGCCAATCGCCTAAGAACAGCAGTACCAGCACCACAGCCAGGACGAACCCGAACAGCACGGACTGAAAGAGCTGAGCATTGCGCGACTCCCGCAGCCGCTGTTGCGGATCATGCAGTCGGGCGAGCACCGCGCCGAAGGTCTTGTCTTGAATGCGCACCAACAGCAATGCCCGCTGCCCAGGCGCCAGCGGCAGCGGAAAGCTGGCCTCAGGTGTCTCGATGACACGCTCCGCCATCGGCACCCGCTGCCCAGACTCGTAGGTCGCGATGACATCGCCGGTGTCGGCATCGATGGCGAAGAAGCGCACGTCCGAAAGGCGCCAGGTCTGCAGCACCAGCCAGCGCTCCAGCGGCTGCTCGTTCGCGTTGCGCACGAGGCCCATCATCCACAGGGTCGTGGGCGTGAAGTTCGACGCACGCGCCGCCGGGGCTGCACCGGACTGCCAGGCGCGCCTCGGCAGGGACAGGATTCGTTGCAAGTCGCCCGGCTGCATACGTGCGTCCGGCGCTTCTTTGTAGACGAGCAGGCCCTTGGTGATGGATTGCGGTGTGGGCCCAGCCTCGATGTCCAAGGGTTCGACGGCGTCCTTGGACAGAAATGCGGGTAGGGTCAGCGGGCGTTCTGCCGCAGAGGTAGGCGCGAAGGCGCCGAGCAGCAGCACCAGCGCAAGCGCCCCGCGAAGGGCCAACCTCGCAACCGCAGGCCTGCATCGCGGGCGGTGGACAAGGCGGCGAACAGGGCGGCCAGCAGCAGCGCGATCAGGCATTGGGTTGGGGCTCAGCATCGCATCTGCATCGAAAAAGGTCACGGGCTCGCGGCCATGATGCAATGATCGCAAACATCGAGCCATGGGTAAGCTTCGCCGACGCGAAGGGCCTGCTCTGACGATCAAGCGGTGTTGGATGGCAGCAGCAAGAGCGGCCAGATGAAGCGCAGGGATTTGTCGTAGCCGACCCCAGCGATAGCCAGCCTCGCCGGCCGCGACGCCGATGGAAAACGGGTTCACGGTAGAACTCATCACCCCGACCGTGGCACCGATCATGATCATCGCTGCAGTCAGGAGCCGATCAAGATGAAGTAGGTCGTGTTGCTGAGACAGGTGCCGGCCCAGAAGCAAAGGCGGCGGCGAAGCCAAGGTCGTTTCCGAAGCCGGCCGTGCCGTCAGCCTAAATGCCGGCATCCAGGTCGGGCTTGCGCACCGCCAGGGACTGGAACACATTCGACAATTTGCGCTCTTTGGCGAGCAAGATGGCGTCGATGCTCCCTGGCGACCCTGATATCTGGAACGAATTCGGGCCGCGCGCAACGCGCATTGGCCTCGAGCGCTTGCGCGGGCTGCGGGCACGATTGGGCGGAGAATGGGAGGCTTGATCACACACCAGCGAACTTCGCCGATGCAAGATAAAGCTGTGCTGCGAGTCCCACTCCGGCGCGATTGAAGGGCTTGCTGAGTTAGTATCGGTAGCAGTTGTCGACGGCTGCAGGGCCCATCCGCATGGCAAACAACCTGGCGCGTATCTTGATCGTCGATGATCAGCCGGCATCGATCGGTCTGCTGATCGCCTATCTGCAGGGGTGCGAGATCGATCTGCTCATCGCGCAGACCGGCGAAGACGGTTTGCGGATCGCGGCTGAGGGGCAGCCCGACCTGATCCTGCTCGACGTGCGCATGCAGGGGCTGGATGGCTTTAGCGTTTGCAGACATCTCAAGGCCTTGCCGAGCACCCGCTCGATCCCCGTGATCTTCCTCTCCTCGGCGATCGAAACCGAGAATAAGCTACGCGGATTCGCCGCGGGTGGCGTGGATTACATCACCAAGCCCTTCTCTCAGCAGGAGGTGCTCGCGCGGGTCTATCTGCAGATCGGTAGGCCTGAGCAGCTCAATGCGCTGAGCAGTCAAGCGCTCGCCGAGCTCGAGGATATCCCGCTCTCGGCCTCGGCGAGTCGGCTCGACCAGCGTTTGTTCACCGATGCGGTCGCGGTGCTGACCAAGCGGCTGGTCGACCCACCGAGCGCGGTTGAGTTGGCGCATCAGGTCGGCACCAATCAGCAGCGACTGACGCGCATCTTTCGCGAGCAGGTGGGGATGAGTGCCTACGAATATCTGCAAGAGATGCGCCTGGAGCGGGGGCGGAGCCTGTTGCTGGACACCGATCTTCAGGTCCAGTTGATCGCGGATCGGGTTGGCTACCGCAATGCCGGGGATTTCACCCGCGCCTTCCGCCGTCATTTTGGGGTGACGCCACGGCAATACCGGCAGGGTCGACTCGAGCCCGATGACGCGGAAGAGCAGGCGCATGGACTCAACCATGGGCTCAATCCCTAGGCTCGCGCCCTGACCATGGCAACAGCACCCAGTCCCACCCAGATCGGTATCCGCTCGAGATCCATCTCAATGTGAAGGATTCTGGACCCGCGCTCTCGCTGATTGCCGAGAGCCTGACCATCCTCGGCTGGGTGGTGAACTGGCGACCGTTGGAGATCTTCCTCTATGAATGGCGCCCGATCCGCCGCGACGCCAAGCTGTTCCGGCGCCTCGCCGCGGCCCGGAGCAATGTTCAGGGCTGAGCGGCGTGGTCGGTAGGCTGGCAGGGCATTCGTTGTCAGGCGGCCGTGCCGGCTTTTCCGGATGAGCCTTGGCCTTTAGGCGCTGAGCGGCTCGACTGGAGCGCCTCGTTAGGCTTATTTGATCTCCATATCAGATGCTTTGACTCCATCTGACGCCGGGCTGCATCTTCGGCGATTGCAGCGATGTTGCCACCAAATCGCGCGGAGATTTTCTCACGCGTTTGATGAATTTCTTCAATGACTAAATCAGCGTTTCTAGATGTCATCACCTAGTAACTCCTCTGGCGTACAGATTATTGGTATCGGGATAGCTTGCCTTATAAGCAAATCATGAATGCGCGGAAGTATTTTTGCATTTGCGATGTGCTTGCAGTTCCAAGTCAGTAGGTACTGTATCTCGTGGTATGCAACAGCTGCAATGTGAAGAGCGTCCACTTCGGCTTTATCGGGTAAGATGCCGAGCGACATGATCTCATTTGCAAGCTGCACAATTTCAGGGGCATGAGGCAAAAGCGGAATTTCATCAAGCAACTGCATACGTTCTGCTGCGAGTGCAGGGTTTCCAGCTGAGGCTTCGTCAATCACATATTGCGAGATTACAAGCCCATATTGGCTGCGTTCTTCATTCCACCAGCGGTGCGTGAGCAGTTGTCGTGCTGCTGTTACGATTTGGCTGCTTGGCTGTTGCCGCAAGTAGCTGACAATGGATGTTTCAATGTAAACTGTTTGCATGTCGCCAATTTTTTGTGCCTAACAACGCGTTGGCACAGTCGATAAAAATGAGTAGCTCAGTGAGGTTCATGCTGGAAATGCTACGCTAGCAGCGAGACTTTGTATAACGCTTGTTCTTGGTGCTGCTCCCGGTCAATGCCTGAGGCCGAGGAGCAGTTCGTGGAGCTGAGTAAAGATTGCGCCACTGCGGTTGGCAGGCTCCAGCGCATTTTAACCCCGCCTCGGGCGCCAACTCCCGAGGCTGACAGGGTATCCCGACCTCAGATGGGATACCGAAGGATGGCCGCCACGGCTTTGCCGGACTCCGGCAGATCCTCGGCGCGCACGCTGAGCACCTCACCGCCGGTGGCGAGGACGCGCCGTGCGACCTCATCGGCCACGCCATAGGTCTCCGCGCTGGCCTCGTCGGCGAAGGTGACGCGGCCATCGGCATCGTCGACGGTGCCATTGACCACCTGATCCATATCGACCAGCAGGCTGGCGACAGCGCCAGCGGTCGCGGCCCGCGCGGCGCGCACGATATCCGTGGTGGCACGGTCTTCATTGATGCGCTGGCGGTAACGCCCCTGCCAGTCGGCGATCTTGGCCCGATAGACCTCATCGAGCAGGGCGCGAGCGGCGTTGGCCAGCTCGGCCGGGCTCTGGCGCTCCGGGTTGCCGCGTAGGCCTTCCGCGAGCAGGTGCGGATAGCTGTTGACCGAGCGATAGATGGCATCCAAGGCATCCACCGAGGCCAGGATCAGCGGCTCTTGCCGACCGGCGAGGATCGCCCGCACCGCGGTGTCGACCTGCCGCGCGTACTGACGCAGCCGCACCTTCTTGCCCTCGCTGCCACCGATGCGGCCGCTGTAGGAGCGGGTCGCAATGGTGCGCTTGCCAACCGCCGAGGCGGCATCGGTGGGTAGGTCTGGCACCGCGACCTCGACTGCCGGCGCGTCCTTGCTGACCTCGATCAGGCGCACGCCGCCATCGGCCAGGGCCAGCACATAGCCAGCATCGCAGAAGGTGGTCGAGCGCAGCAGGGGCTTCAAGTGAAACCGATCCGAGACCTTGACCAGCGGCTGCAGCGCATTCGGCACGCGGAAGCTGCGCAGGTTGTCTGGGGTGGCGTAGATCATCAGCCCGCGCGCCTGATAGGCCCAGAAGACATCGTCTTCGAGCAGGTCGTCGAGCTCCTCGATCAGGTCGCGCAGCCGACGCTTGTCGGCACTGGCGGCCTCGAGCTGCTCGACGGCCTCCTTGACGAGATTCTTCAGCTGGATGCGGTCGGCTTCGGTGTCGTCGGTGACCGGGGTGGTTGGCAGCGCAATGGAGACCGCCATGTCGCCGCGGAAGGCGGCCAGGTCGGCGTAGTCATCAGCGGTGGGGATGTCGAGATAGAGCATTGAGGTTTTCCGGGGTTCGGTTGTTAGAGAGGCGCGTTTCAGCGCGATAGCGTCGCGATCAGGGTCGTCAGCGCAGCCGGAGCCGCATGCCGGTTGCGAGATCGATACTGAGATCGCTCAGGGTGTCGATGATCTGGGTTGTCTGCATGTCACAGTGCACTCCTCACGCCGGCTCGCTCAGGCTTCGAGCAGCATGATGCGAGACGCGGCTGTTTGCGTGGCGTCACTGTCGGCGCTGCGGTCGGTCTGGCTCGGCGCTCAAGCTCGGCGATCGGCATGCGGCGCGCCCTAGCGACCCGCATGGGCGGCGGCAGCGAAACCGACCGTCGCGGCTGCGGTCAGCGCCAACAGGCTGTGCTCGAATAAGGCACTGGTGACCAGCTCGACCGGCAGCAGCGGCACCGCAATCGCGGTCCAGGCGGTGGCAGCGACGGTGAATCCGAGCACGATCTTGGCGATCAGCATCGGCGCCTGCAGCGGGATGCGAAGCCGACGCCCGAGCGCGGCGAGGATGAGGAGTGCTGCCATCGCGCCCCCGGTGATCGCGAGATTGATCCAGATCGAGTCCGGCATGCCGGCGATGCTGCAGCTGGTCGCCTCTGGCGCGTTCTCGATCCGGAAGAACTGCAGATCGAGCGCGTTCGAGAACTGCAGAGCAAGCACGATGACCGGTCCGAGCACTGAGGTCATCAGGATGATGACGGACTGTGCCGGCAAGAAGATCTCGCGGTTGGCGCCGTAGGTGCGCAGCACCGCATTGAGACCGAACAGCAGGAGCAGGGTCGCGAGACCGAAGGTGGGACCGAACAGCATCTGCTCATGCGCGGCGACCGCTGCAACCGTGCCACCGGCCGTCCGACCCGCAAGCACCGCGTAGTTGATCGAGAGCACCAGCAACGCGAAGAAGGCACAGGTGAAGACCACCACCGCATTGGTGCACTCGACATCCTCGCGCTCGGCCTCGTGATCGAGCGGTAGCAGGATCGCCAGCAGCGCGAAGCCGGTCAGCAGGCCGGCGATCGACGAATACCAGCCGGCCGTGCTGGCGATGTCGAATTCAAAGGCGGCGATCGCGCAGCTCACTGGCTCAGGCTCTGAAGCAGCCGTCTGGCGTTCCTCGGCATCAGCGCACCGCCCGGGCTGGACCGACGGGTGGAGAGGATGAGGGCCAGGGCCGGGAATAGGGGCAGGACGAGCAGCATCAGTGCGATCTCGGTGCGATCAATAGAACGGATACAACCAGGGCAGCAGGGTCAAGCTCAGCGTGAACACCAGCAGCACCAGCGGCAGGCCCATCTTCGCGTAGTCGCCGAAGCGATAGCCGCCGAGGGTGCCGACCATGGCATTGGCTGGCACCACCGGCGTCATGAAGGCGCTCGAGGCGGCGAGCGCGACGGCGATCGCAAAGGGGTAGGGCGAGGCACCGATCTCAGCGGCGAGCGCCATCGCCAAGGGCGCCATCAGCACCGCGGTGGCGGCCGGTACTACGAACATCCCCAAGGCCAGCGTCATTAGGAACACCGTCGCCAGCACCAGGTAGGGGCTGGCCGCGCCGAGCACGCCGACCAGCGCGTCGGCGGCCAGCTCGATGCCACCGGTGCGCTCCAGCGCCATGCCAAACGGTAGCATGCCGGCGATCAGCACCAGGGTACGCAGGCTGATCGCGCGGTAGGCATTGTCCAGATCGATGCAGCGGAACAGCAGCATCAACAACACCCCGACCAGCGCGGCATGCATCGCCGGCAGCAGCTCCGAGACCATCAGCCCGACCGTGACCGCGAGCGCGAGCACCGCATAAGGCGCCCGCTTGGCCGCGGGGAGACGCTCATCCAGCTCCTTCGGCAGATTAGTGGTGACCAGATCATGGTCCTGACCGCGCAGTTGCTCGATCGCGGGCCAGGCGCCGACCAAGAGCAGGGTGTCGCCGGCTTGCAGTCTGGCCTGTGCCCGCGCCTCGGCATCGAGCACGTTGCGACCCCGACGCAGGCCGACGCCATGCAGCCCATGTTCCAGTTGCACCCCGGCCTCATCCAAGGTCTTGCCGAGCAGCCGTGAGTCGGCGGGTAGGATGACCTCCGCCATGCCGATCGATTGGGCGCGGTCGGCGAAGTAGAGGCCGGAGATCGGCAAGGGCTCGAGTCCAAGCGCGGCGCATTGGGGTAGGGGTTGCGTCTGCGCTTCATCAGGGGCGATCGAGGTCGCGCGATCGACCAAGAGGATGTCGCCAGCGGCCAGGAGCGTCTCATCATCCG
>CAZTYV010000042.1:0-20830 GCA_964617675.1 uncultured Halochromatium sp.
GCATCTTCCGCACTGTCCAGCAGTCCTGGCATCCTGAGGATTGGGGCGAGGACAGTCCCTGGATGCGGCTGTTTCGCAATGCGCGTGTTTGGGTGGGCTAGACACGGCGAGTGAGCGATACCGGTCGACGCTTGACGACCATTGCCGCCAGGTCGATAGTCAGGACTGTCGTCAGACCTTGGTAAAGAGACGCCATGCGAACCCTCATCGAGTTACCGGATGAGCACATCGAGCCCCTCGAAACGCTGGCCGAGCAGATGCATCTGTCTCGCGCAGAGGTCGTGCGACGGGCTGTTGCCGAGTACCTGCAGCGCAACCAGTCGGCTGATGGCGACGCCGCTTTCGGGCTATGGCAGGACCGCCACGAGGATGGTCTTGCCTTTCAAGAGCGAATGCGCTTGGACTGGGATTGATGAGGGCGCTGCTCGATACCAACATCCTGATCGACTACCTGAATGGCATCGTTGATGCCAGAGACGAGATCGCCCGCTACGAACGGCCGTTGATCAGCCTGATCACCTGGATGGAGGTCATGGTGGGTGCATACCCGGACGAGGATGCCGAGATAAAGCGCTTTCTCCGCCGGTTCGTGCTTGTTGATATCGACCATGCTGTGGCGGAGCGAGCGGTTTCGCTTCGCAGGGCTCGGCGTATCAAGCTTCCCGATGCGATCGTCTGGGCGAGCGCCATCCATCAAGGCGCTTTGCTGGTCACGCGGAATTCCAAAGACTTTCCGCCCGAAGACCCTGGGGTCAGGGTGCCCTATCTCGTCGAGCCGATCCAGCGCTAGCCTCGCGGAGGCTGCCTAGAACTGCTTCACCTTGATATTCATCGTCTGAATCCGATAGGCGATCTGGCGCGGGGTCATGTTAAGCAGGCGCGCGGCCTTGGCCTGGACCCAGCCGGCTTGCTCAAGGGCGGCGATCACGCGCTCGCGCTCGTCGATATCCGGGTCATCGACGTCGATGCCAAGATCTCTGGCGCCCGCACCGATACCTGCCCCAGCGCCAGCCGCTGAGGTGAGTGCCGCGCGTGGCTCCGGTAGGTTGCCGACATCGAGTCCAGTCAGATCGATCACGTCGCGGTCGATGATGCCGCACTCGCTCATCACCGCGGCGCGCTCCATGCAGTTCTCGAGCTCGCGCACGTTGCCGGGCCAGTCGTAGCGCATCAATACCCGCAGCGCACTGTCGGTGATCGTCAGCTCGCGGCCCTGCTGCTTGGCAATCTTCGCGACCAGGAACTGGGCCAGCTCGGGCACGTCCTCGATGCGCTCGCGCAGCGCCGGCATCTGGATTGGCATCACGTTGAGGCGGTAGTAGAGGTCCTCGCGGAATTCACCGGCCTTGACCTCCTGCTCCAGGTTGCGGTTGGTGGCCGCGATCACCCGCACATCGACCTTGATCGTGCGGCTGCCGCCGACCCGCTCCAGCTCGCCCTCCTGCAGGACGCGCAGCAGCTTGGCCTGGAAGGCCGGCGAGATCTCGCCGATCTCGTCGAGGAACAGGGTGCCGCCGTCGGCCTGCTCGAAGCGACCCTTGCGCTGGGAGACGGCCCCGGTGAAGGCGCCCTTCTCATGGCCGAACAGCTCGGATTCGAGCAGGTTGTCCGGCAGCGCGGCGCAGTTGAGCTTGATAAAGCTGCTCTGTGCCCGCGGCGAGTTGTAGTGGATGGCGTTGGCGATCAGCTCCTTACCGGTACCGGATTCGCCGCGGAGCAGGACCGTGGTGTTCCACTTCGCGACCTGGCGCACCTGCTCGAAGACCACACGCATGCGCTGGGTGTGACCGATGATGCTGTCGAAGCCATGGCTGCCCTTCACATGCCGGCGCAGCGCGTCGCGCTCCTCGCGCAGGGCGCGACGCTCGGCCTCGACCGAGCGCGCGAGCAACACGGCCTGGCCGATCAGATTGGCCACCATCTCCGCGAAGCGTGCCCGTTGCTGCAGGTGCTCGTCGCGCACCGGCGGCTGAATGGCGAGCACGCCGGCGGCTGCCGTGCCGTCGCCGATGCGGATCGGCACGCCGATGAAGGGCAGCTCGCGGTTGAACATGCCGAGTCGGTCGAGGAATCGTGGCTCGTCGCCGATGCGCTCGAGCAGCCAAGCGCGATTGGTCTCGAGGATCTGTCCGATCACGCCCTCGCCGCGCTGGTAGCGCACCTTCTCGAACGGGGCGGCATCATCGTCGTGCAAGGCGCTGATGAGCAGGTCGCCCGACTCGTCGTCGAGCAGACTGACCATGCCCAGGCAGAGCCGACCGCGCTCGTGCAATGTTTGCAGCACCGCGCGCAAGGTCTCGCGCAGCTGCAGCGAGCGGCTGAGGATGCGGCTGACATCGAAGAGGGTGGCGAGCTGGGCCTCAAGCAGGTCGGCGAGACGGGCTTCCTGCGCTGATGCAGCGGGTCGGTCCTTGTTGTACATCGAGTCGGGGTTGCTGTTAGTCACGGGGCAGGGCGTTTGTCAGGGTCACGAGCAGACGGCAGCCATCGCTGTACTCCGGGTCGATCTCGATGCTGCCCCCATGCTGATTGGCAATCTCCTGTGCCAGAGGCAGGCCCATGCCGGCGCGGCCGCGGCGGTTGCGCCAGCCGATGTAGAACGGCTCGAAGGCCTTGTAACGATCGCCGCTCGGGAAGCCCGGGCCGCTGTCCTGGATGCAGACCTCGACCGCCTCGTCCAGGGCGCGCGTGCTGATATGCAGCTCGCGCTGGCTGCGTCCGCCCTCGCGTGTGGCCTGCAAGGCGTTGTCGATCAGGTTCTTGAACAGCGAGCGCAGCTCGGTCTGGCGCGCGGTGATCTCTGGCAGGACATGCGCCGGGCGCCAATCGACAGTGACGCCGGCCGCGAGCAGGGCATCGGTTTCGAGCGCCAGCACGTGGCGGACCAGTTCGTTGACATTGACGCTGACGCCGGCCTCGATGATCTCGTCCGGGAGCGCGGCTTGGAGTGTCTTCAGCGCTTGCTCGCTGGCCTCGGTGATCTGCGTCAGGGTCGGCGCGAAACCCTCGAGGGTGCCGGCACCATTCGCGAACATCGCATTGGCGGCGCGTAGCAGGTTGAGCGGGGTCTGGATCTGGTAGCTCGCGGCGGCCAGCGCCTCGCGCATCCCTTGCGTGAGGCGTTGCTCGGCAATGCGCGCGCGCAGGTGCTCGAGGTGGGCGCGCTCGACCTCGCGATGGCGTGCGGTGACGTCGGTGGCGAGGAGCAGCAGGCGTGCATCGCCCCGATTGCCGCGGCCAAAATAGCTGCGGGCGCTGCCGTCCTGCTCACTGATGCAGGTACCGGAGCAGGAAAACCACCGCGGTCCGAGGCTGCCGGGGACCTCGAGGCTGATCTCGACGTTCTTGAAGTCTTCGCCCTTGCCGTCGGGCGGGATGGTACGCGCCAGCGGATCGAAGCCGGCCTGCTCGCGCAGTGCGCTGCGGATCAGCGGCAGCGGCTCGCGTCCGCGCAGATCACCGAACAGCTTCTTGTACTCCATGTTGTCGAGGATGATCTCGGCCTCGGCGTCGAGCAGCACCATCACCGTGGGCGCGGCATCGAGCACGTTCTCGATCCGCGTCTTCTGCTGTCTGAGCGCTGTCGCGAGCTCATGCTCGCGGGTCACATCGCGATGCATGCCGAGGAAGTAGGCGATCTCGCCGCTGCTGTCGAGCACGGGTGAGATGACCAGCTCGGCGAGGTATTCATCACCACCCTTGCGTTTGTTGACCAAGGTGCCGGTCCAGGCCTTCTTGCGCTGGATGGTGCGCCAGAGCTGGCGATAGATGCTGTCGGGGGTCGCGTTGCTGGAGAGGATCGACTGGTTCTTGCCCAGCACCTCATCGCGCAGGTAACCGCTCAGATGCTCGAACGCTGCATTCGTATACAGGATGTTGGCCGCGGGGTCGGTGATCGAGATCGCGACTGGGGCTTGCTCGACGGTCTCGAAGTACAGACGCGGCGGCAGTGGATCGGAGGCATCGCCGGCCATCAGACGCAGGGCCGAGAGGACCTCGGGTGGCGTGCCGGCCGGCGGCTCCCGAAGGAACGCCGAGATCGCATTGCGCACGAGGGATTCTCCATTCGCGACCGCGGGTGCGTTCTGGGCCGGACGGGCTGGGGTCGGACGCGCGGGGCTCGACCCTGCGGGCGCCTGCGCGTCGTTGGTGCTTGGCGGCTGCGGCTGAGCTGCGCTGGTCTCCGGCGATGGTCGAGCCATGGGGTGTCCTCTGTCGTGATCTGTCGTTGTTCTGCGAACGATACGCTGCCGCGCGTGCCCTTCGAGCCTGGCAGCTTTATGACCTCAATCCTGGTGGCTCCATGCAGTATGTATGCCATGCCAGCCACTCGGCACGGCTCCCAACGGCGCTGCCGCGATAGCGCTTGGTTGGCGCCGAGCCCGCGTCGATTGTCGGGTTTACGACAGTCGACCACGCAGCGACGCCCTTCCCTGTGGCGAGCCCGACAGGACAGACCCGCGTCGGCAGCGGAACGGCCGCGAGGCTAGCGGTGCGTTGCAGCCGGTATAGGCCCGACATCGGTGCGGGTTTGGGACCGGATGCCCGCGCATCCGCGCTGTTTGCCTCGATGCCTAGGCAACGCTGGCATCGGGTTTGCTTCGACGTTGACTCAGCTCGACCTGCCGCCGACCGGATCGCAGTTGCACACACGCTATGACCGACGCTTTGATGCTGATCCTTGCCACCGCGCTCGTAAACAACGTGGTGCTGGTCAAATTCCTCGGCCTCTGCCCATTCATGGGCGTGTCCGGCAAGCTGGATACCGCGCTTGGGATGGGCTTGGCAACGACATTCGTCCTGACCCTGGCCGCGGCCGCCAGTTGGCTGATTGAGCATCATGTGCTGCAGCCGCTCGACATCGGCTTCTTGCGCATCCTGACCTTCATCCTGGTGATCGCGGCCGTGGTGCAGTTCACCGAGATGATGGTGCGCAAGCTCTCGCCGATCCTCTACCAAGTGTTGGGCATCTTCCTACCGCTGATCACGACCAACTGCGCCGTGCTCGGGGTTGCGCTGCTCAACGTGCAGGAGCAGCACAGTTTCGTCGAGAGCCTGCTCTACGGCTTCGGCTCGGCGCTCGGGTTCACGCTGGTGATGGTGCTCTTTGCCGGGCTCCGTGAGCGCCTGGCCTTGTCTCAGGTGCCGGCGACCTTCGCGGGCGCGCCGATCGCCTTCATCGTCGCCGGTCTGCTGTCGCTCGCCTTCATGGGCTTCGCGGGGCTGGCCTGATCTGTTCACTGATGCCGCCCGCGAGCGCGGGCTCAACCAAGGGATGATCCGATCATGGTGTCTGCAATCCTAAGCTTGACCACCTTGGGCCTCGGGCTGGGCGCCCTGCTGGGCGTGGCGGCGCGCTTCCTGAGGGTCGAGGAGAGTCCGCTGGCGGCCGAGATCGAGGCCCTGTTGCCCGGCTCGCAGTGCGGCCAGTGCGGCTATCCGGGGTGCGCGCCGGCGGCGGCGGCGATTGCCGAGGGCAAGGCACCGGTCACGCTCTGTCCGCCGGGTGGTCGGGCCCTGGCGCAGACCCTGGCAGAGCGGCTCGGCGTGAGCGTCGACCTCAGTGCCATCGCCGAGCAGGCACCGCGGGTGGCCTATGTCCACGAACGGCTCTGCCTGGGCTGCACCAAGTGCTTCAAGCGCTGCCCGACCGATGCCATCGTCGGCGCCAAGGATCAGATCCACGCCGTGTTCGAGGATGCCTGCGTCGGCTGCGGCGATTGCGCCGAGGTCTGTCCGACCGAGTGCATCGAGATGCGTGAGGCCGCGGTCACGCCGAGCAATTGGGTCTGGCCGAGCCCGCTCGCCGCTTGAACCTGATGACCCTTTCGTCCTTCTCGAGACAGTCCAGCATGCGTCTATTCAGCATCCGTGGCGGCATTCATCCGGACGACCGGAAAGACCTCTGCGCCGGCCGCCCGATCGAGGCCATGCCGATGCCGAGGTTGCTGCATATCCCATTGCAGCAGCACATCGGCGCGATCGCTAATCCGCTGGTGCAGCGGCGACAGCAGGTGGCCAAGGGCGAGCTGATCGCGCGTGCGCAAGGTGCGGTCTCGGCGCCGATCCACGCGCCGACCTCCGGGCGCATCGTTGGCCTTGGGCTCTATCCGGCTAATCACCCCTCGGGCCTCTCGGTGCGCACCATCACGCTGCAGCCAGATGGTCAGGATCGCTGGCATCAGCGCATCGCCGGGGTCGATGATCCGTTCGCGCTGGAGCCGGCGGAGATCGCCCAGCGCGTGGCCGAGGCCGGGATCGTCGGCATGGGGGGCGCGACCTTTCCCTCGGCGGTGAAGCTCGGACTGGGCAAGCGCTATCGGCTCAGCACCCTGGTCATCAATGGCTCCGAGTGCGAGCCCTATCTGACCTGCGACGATCAGCTGATGCGCGAGCAGGCCGAGGCGGTGGTCGATGGTGCCCGGATCATGGCGCATGCGCTTGAGGTGAAGCGCCTGCTGTTCGGCATTGAGGGCAACAAGCCGCAGGCGCTCGCGGCGATGCAGCGGGCGACGGCCGCAGTCGATGGGGCCGAGGTGGTGCGCCTGCCGCTGCGCTACCCGATGGGCTCGGAGAAGCATCTGGTACAGGCCCTCACGGGCAAGGAGACGCCGGCGCGTGGGCTGACCGCCGACATCGGCGTGGTGGTGCACAATCCGGCGACCGCCTTTGCCGTACACGAGGCGTTGCGCTTCGGCTGGCCACTGGTCTCACGTGTGGTCAGCGTTACCGGTGGGGCGATCAGTACGCCGAAGAATCTGCGCGTTCTGATCGGCACCAAGGTCGAGGACCTGATCGAGCACTGCGGGCGTTTCCGCGAGGAGCCAGACCGACTCATCGCCGGCGGACCGATGATGGGGCAGCCGATTCCGGAGCTGAGGGTGCCGGTCATGAAAGGGACCAACGGCATCCTGGCCGGGCCCCTGCATCCGCTGCGGCAGCTGCGTCGGTGCTTGCCCCAGTGGCTTAGTCCCCTTGGCGATGGCGGCCCATGCGCGCGCGGGCGATCTCGACGGTGCGGCCGCGAACGGTCTGATGGACTGCATCGGCTGCGGCTCTTGTGCCTATGTCTGTCCGGCGCATCTGCCGCTGGTGCAGTTCTTCAATCACGCCAAGGGCGAGCTGGCCGCGCGCGGCCGGGCCAAGCAGAAGCAGACCGAGACCAAGCGTCTGGCCGAGCAGCGCGCGCGGCGCCTGGAGGCGCAGAAGCGCGCCAAGCGCGAGGCGATGGCGAAGCGCAAACGCGAGGCGGATGCCAAGAAACAGGCGCAGGCGCTGAGCCCGAGCCCGAGCCCGAGCCCGAACGAGGTCGCCGAGGAGGCCAACGCATGCTAGCCGCGCGGCTCGTCGCCAGCCCTCACGCCCACGCCCCGGTCAGCATCGCGCGCAGCATGCGGCTAGTCATGCTGGCCCTGCTGCCGGCCACGCTGCTCGGCCTGTGGCTGTTCGGCTGGCCGGCGATCTTCCTATTCGTGGCGACCCTGAGCGCCGCGGTGCTGTTCGAGGCCTTGGCCCTGCTGCTGGCCGGCAAGCGGCTCAAACCGAGCCTGCTGGATGGCTCGGCGCTGCTCACCGGCTGGCTGCTCGCCCTGACCCTTCCGCCCTGGGCGCCCTGGTGGATCGGCGTGCTCGGTGCGTTCATTGCCATCATCGTCGGCAAACAGGTCTTCGGCGGGCTCGGTCAGAATCTGTTCAACCCGGCGATGGTGGCGCGGGTGGTGCTGCTGGTCTCGTTTCCGCTGGAGATGACGCAGTGGATCGGTCCGCAGCCGCTATTCTTCGCACCCTCGCCGGGCCTGGAGTCTGGTCTCGGCATCAGCCTCGCGGGGCTGGCGGCGCCCTGGGACGCGATGAGCGGCGCCTCGATCCTGGGTCAGGTCGATCTCGCGCTGCAGCAGGGCGGTGATCTGAGCGCAGCGATCCCAGCCCTGTTCGCGCCGATCAGCGCCTTGCTCGGCGGCATTCCCGGCAGCCTCGGTGAGACCTCGGCGTTGCTGCTCTTGCTCGGTGGCTTGTTCTTGATCCGCAAGGGCGTGATCGATTGGGTGATCCCGGTCGCGGTGCTACTCGGCGTGGCGCTGCCGGCGAGCCTGCTGCATCTGATCGACCCCAGCCGCTTCGCCGGTCCGTTGCTGCACCTGCTCGCCGGTGCCACCCTGCTGACCGCCTTCTTCATCGCCACCGATCCGGTGACCTCGCCGGTCTCGCGGCTCGCGCAGGCCGTGTTCGGCGCCAGCGTCGGCCTGCTGATCTATCTGATCCGCACCTTTGGCGCCTATCCCGAGGGTGCCGCCTTCGCGATCCTGCTGATGAACGCGGCGACGCCGATGCTCGACCATTATCTGAAACCGCGCGTCTTCGGCCGCGATCGTCGCGGACGGCCACTGCCGGTGGCCGAGGAGGCGGCCGTCGCCGAGTCAACGGGGAAGGGCCAGTCATGAGCCGCAATCCCGTGTTGAAGTGGCCGGCGCTCGTTCTCGACCGCGAGGGCATCGGCTATCAGATGCTCTTGCTCGGTGGCTTCGCACTCGCGGCCTCCGCGTTGCTGGTCGTCGGCCATCTGCTCACCAAGGGGCCGATCGCCGAGCGCGAGGCCGAGGACTTGCGGGCCTCGCTGGCGCAGGTGATCCCGGAGGCGCTGCATGACAATGACCTACTGGCCAATCCGTTGCCTCTTCGAGGCCAGGGTCGCGGCCGCCAAGGCGACGATGCGATCACCGTCTACCGTGCACTCCAGGGGCTCGACGTGACCGCGGTGGCCTTCGAGTCCGTCGGCCAAGGCTATGCCGGCCCGATCCGCGTGCTGCTGGGCATCGGCGCCGATGGGCGCATCCTCGGCGCGCGGGTGCTCGCGCACAGTGAGACGCCAGGGCTGGGTGACAAGATCGAGATCGCCCGCGACGATTGGATCACCGGGTTCGACGGCCTCAGCCTGGCCGAGCCACCGCCCGAGCGCTGGGCGGTGAAGAAGGACGGCGGCGTCTTCGATCAGTTCAGCGGCGCCACCATCACCCCGCGCGCCGTGGTTGCGGCGATCAAGGGCGGCCTCGAGACCTTCGCCGCGCAGCGCGACAGCCTGACGGCCTCGGCCGTGATCCGCACCGAGGCGCGCTGATGACCTGCCCAAGCATCGACGCGAGCGCCGCGCGTCATCCAAACCCCATCCCGCTGCCGCGCCCCCTCCCGGTCTCTGGGTCGACGCACCCGGCGGGGGGCACAGAGCCATAACACCATGACAGACGACTCAAAAACGACCTCATCGCAGCGCGGCCCCTGGGGTCGCATCGCCCGCGATGGGCTCTGGGACAACAATGTGGTGCTGGCGCAGATGCTTGCGCTCTGTCCACTGCTGGCCGTCACTGGCACCGCGACCAATGGTCTCGGGCTCGGCCTGGCGACGTTGGTGGTGATGGTCGCCTCGGGCGCCCTGGTCTCGAGTCTGCGCGGGCTGATCACGCCACAGGTGCGCATCGCGGTCTTTGTGCTGATCATCGCCACCCTGGTCACGCTGGTCGACCTGGCGATGAACGCCTGGCTGCATGATCTGCACAAGGTGCTGGGGCTCTTCATCCCGCTGATCGTCACCAACTGCGCCATCCTCGGCCGCGCGGAGGCCTTCGCCTCGCGTAATGCCGTGGCGCCGGCCGCTTTCGACGGGCTGATGATGGGCATCGGCTTCACGCTGGTGCTGGTCGCGCTCGGCGCGGTACGCGAGCTCATCGGCTCCGGCACCCTGTTCGCGAACGCCTCCTTGCTGCTCGGCGAGGGCATGGGCTTTCTCGAGACGACACTGATCCCGGATTATCGCGGCTTTCTGCTGATGATCCTGCCGCCCGGCGGCTTCCTGGCGCTCGGCTTCCTGCTCGCCGGCCAGCGCGTGCTGCGGCGTCTTCGGCTGCCGATGCGGTCTGCGGCGCTCGAGTCCGGCTCAGTGCCTGCGCCTTGATCGAGCCATTCAATGAGACGTGACCAGGAGATTCGAACCATGCATATCGGTGTCGCTTATGCGGACAAGTTCAAACGCACCTGGCTGACCCTCGATGTCCCCGACGGCAGCACGCTGCGCGAGGCCATCGAGCACTCGGGCCTACTGCGCCAATATCCGGAGATCGATCTCGCCACCCAGCGCGTCGGCATCTTCGGCAAGCTGAGCAAGCTGGATGCCCCGGTCAGCGACGGTGATCGCGTTGAGATCTACCGCCCGATCACAGTCGATCCCGAGACGGTCGAGCGGCGTGATCAGTGAGGGTGCCGCTTGTTGCGAACCGCGCGCGCCCGGGACCGGACGGCGAATCGCCGTGGCACGAGCCAGAGACGCTGAGAGCCTAAGGGCGTTAAGTGCTAGCCCGCGCCCGAGTCTTGCGCCTGGACGCCTCCTGGGCTCTGCGCCGAGGCTGACTCAAGCTCCAGATTAAGGGCGTTGGCAATGCTTGAGATCTGCTCGGCAGCGAGACTGAAGTCGTAATCGCGCAGTGCGCGTGCGAGTGGCGGAAACCGCGTGCCGAGGGCCTGCTCGAGGCGGTCATGCTCGGCGTCGAACCGTTCGGTCGCATTGAAGTCGCCTCGCTCAAGCAGCGTTGCGAGTTCTTGGAGGGATTGCGAGAGCCAAGTGCGGTCGCTGGCTGCGGCTGTCCCTGGCGCGAGAGCGGCTGCCGTCCCCTCGGTCGCGATGGGGTCTGTACGCGTTGCGGCAGCGCTTCGAGAGGGTGTGCTGGGGCTCCTGTTCGCCGTTTCGTACCCTTGGGTACTGGGCTGTATACCGGGCTGGCTACTGGGCTGGTGGCTACTGGGCTGGTGGCTACTGGGCTGGTGGCTACTGGGCTCGCTACTGAGCTGGCCTGCTCGCGGGCGCCGCGAGCCACCCTGCGGGTCCAGGCCAGGCTGCATCTCGTCGATCCCGAGCCAGGCGCTGAACCAAAAGGTCGAGCCCTGACCGGGCGTGCTCTCGAAGCCGACCTCGCCGTTCATCAACTGCGCGAGCCGTTGTGCGAGGGCGAGGCCAAGACCGGTACCGCCATAGCGGCGCGTTGTCGAGCCGTCAGCTTGGCTGAAGAGCTGGAATAACCGTCGCTGATGCTCGGGCTCGATGCCAATGCCGCTGTCGCGTACCCGGAACCGCAACTGGATCGCGTCGTCGTGGCGAGCGACGGTCTCGACATCAATCCCGATCTGGCCTTGCGCAGTGAACTTGATCGCGTTGTCGACGTAGATCCGGATCAGCTGACGCAGACGGTCAGCATCACCGATCAGCCTGGGAGGCACCTCGGGCGCGATCCCAACAGCGAACGAGAGGCCCTTCTCGGTACAGGCTGCTCGCGTCATCTGCGCGCAGTCGGCGACCAACTGGGCAAGGTCCAACGGTTGTTTCCTGATCGCTAACCGGCCGGCCTCGATCTCGGTGAAATCGAGGATGCTGTCGATGATGCCAAGCAGCCGTTGGCTGGCGTCTTGGATCTGTAACAGGTAGCGCTGTTGGCGCGGATCAGGATTGCCGCGTAGCGCCAGATGCGTCATGCCGGTGATGGTGTGCAGCGGGGTTCGGATCTCATGGCTCATGTTGGCCATGAAGTTGGTCTTGGTCCGCGCGGCATCCTCGGCGAGGACCTTGGCTTCGCGCATCCGCTCCATGGCCTCATGTTCGGCGCTGATGTCGTCGATGATCCAGACGGTGCCTTTGCGTCGATCCTGGAGGTCGATGGCGTTGCCGCTGAGCCGGGCCCAAAACAGGCTGCCATCACGCCGCACCAGCCTTTGCTCTCGCCGATGCATCTCACCCCGCCAGATGTGCTCGTAGACCGGGGAGCTGCCGCGCTCATTGGCGGCCTCGTCCGGATACCAGATACGGGTCGGCTGCCCGATCATACTGCCCTCGGGCCAGCCAAAGAGGCTGTGCAGCTGGCGATTGCAGCGCACGAGGACGCGGTCTTTGATCAGCGCGATGCCCGAGCTGGCCGTGTTGAAGATGGCCCGTTGCTCATCGACCGTGGCGGCTAACTCGGCGGTACGTGCCGCGACCTCAAGCTCGAGTCGGTCGCGCGCCGCCTCGCTCTGCGCTCGGGCTTGCTCGACCTCGGCGAGGGCCTGACTGAGCGCTTCGGTCTGCGAGCGGACCTGGCGTCTTAGGGCGGTGGTCCAGAGCAGCAGCAGCGCCGCGGCGAGCAACAACAAAAGGCTCGCGAGACCCGCGTAGCGCAGCCAAACGCCATAATCGGTCGGCTGGTACATCCATTTTCGCTGCAGCGCGGCGCGTTCTTCCTCGGAGATCAGGGCCATACCGCGCTCGACCAACGCGAGCTTGTCTTGGTCGCCCTCGCGCACGGCACGGTGGAAACGGCCGCGATAGAGCTCGAAGGCCTTCGTGAAGGTCTGATGCGCGTCGAGCTGATAGAGGTAGTAGTTGGCGGGATCGTCGTCGAGACAGAACAGCTTGATGTCTTCAGCGATCGCCGCCTGGATCAGGGCGCGGTAGCTCGGATAGGGCTGCAGGTCCTCTACGCCCGCGCGCCGAAGCCATTCGATGCAGGCATCGCCCTCCATCACGCCGACTTGGAATCCCCGCAGGCTCTCGAGGTCATGGATGCCGCTGATCGAGGCGTGTCGATAGATGCCGACCGGCAGCTCTGCGTAGGGCTCGCTGAAGTCATAGAGGGCCTCGCGGCTAGGGGTTCGGTAGATGTTTTCGATCACATCCGCCCTGCCGCTGAGGAGGGTCTGTTGCGCCCGCGCCCAGTCTTCAGCCCAGAGCTGGACCTCAACGCCCGTCTTCTCCTGCCACAGTTGCCAGAGGTCCGCTAGGTAGCCGTCGGCTTCGCCTTGCTCGTTGACGAATAGGTAAGGCGGGTAATTGTTATCGCCAACGACACGCAGAGACTCGGTTGCTTGCGCCGGTGTGCCTCCCAGGAGGTCGAGCATCAGGCCGAGCATCAGGCCGAGCACCAGGCCGGGGGCCAGGGCGCGCACGAGCCGTTTGATGCGCTTGCGGGCAGGGGGTGTGGCAGGTGGCGGCACGGCGTGTGTTGGCGTTAGCGATCGTGGCTGCCTGGCGTGCTGAGCGCGCGGTCGCCGAGCCGCTGCAGCAAGGCCCGCGCGTCATCGAAGGCGAACTCATCGATGAGCGCCTCGAGCTGACCGATCTCGTCGCCAAGCGCGGCCGCGAGCAGGTCCCGCTTCGCCGCAAAGACTGACCGAGCATTGATGTAGCCGGCGTTGAGAAGCTCGCTGAGCTCATCGATGCAGGCCCGCAACGCCGCCGGATCGATGGTGGTTGAGCGAGTCAGCTCGAGGTCCGGCCGGGGGCCGGCTGCCCCAAGATCAGCGGCCCCCAATGCGATCATCTCGGTCAGGGCCTGCTGTAGCTGCTCGACGCGGCTGCCGATCTGTCGCGCCTGCGCTTGGGCGCTGCGCAGGGCCGTGCCACCGGCCTCCCAGGCCTGTGGCGCGCCGTCCTGTTCGGGCGATGGCCCTGGCATCTCAGCGGCGGCTGCCCCTGATCGCGCGTCGCGGCCGTTGCGGCTGGCAATGAGTCGCTCGAGCGTCGCCGCGTCGGCGCGCAGCGCCTCGGCACCGAGTGTGGCGGCGACGCCCTTGAGCGTGTGTGCGGTGCGCTGGGCGGCGTCCAGATCGAGCTTTGCGAGCGCCTCTTGCAGCCTGAGCGCGTCGGTTGCGTCGAGGAACCGCCGCAACAGGCGCAGGTAAAGGTCAAGGCTGCCGTTGCAGGCGCGCAGACCGGCCCCTGGATCAAAGGCGGGGATCGCGTTCAGTCGATCAAGGAGAGTTGCACGTACTGGGTTGGTGCCGGCAGCGGTTGGCAGGGTCGGCTTGGCGACGGGCTTGATGCCGGCGTCCTTGGTGTTTGGGAGCCACTGGATTAGGGCACGATAGAGTGTCTCTGGATCGACCGGTTTGGCGACGTGATCGTTCATCCCCGCTGCGAGACAAGCGTCTCGGTCCTCGTCGAAGGCACTCGCGGTCATTGCAACGATCGGGGTCCGTCGATGGCGCGGGAGCTGACGGATCGCGCGCGTCGCGGCCATGCCGTCCATCACTGGCATCTGAATGTCCATCAAGATCAGGTCGTAGCGGTGCTCACGGGCCTTGTCGAGGGCGATTTGGCCATCCTCGGCGATATCCGGCTCGATGCCCACCGTCTCGAGGAGGTCGCGCGCAACCTCCTGGTTGATGGCGTTGTCCTCGACAAGAAGCAGCCGCGCTGGCGGGCGCTGTCGGAGGATGGCCTCGGCCGCGCCCAGGTCTTCGCTGGTATCGAGTGTGGTCTGCCCAGCAAGGGCGTCGCTGAGCGCGGTGAGGAGGCGCGTAGCGGTGAGGGGCTTTGGCAGCAGGCGCCGATAACCGGCTCGGGCCAGGGCATCGGCCTCCATCTCTTCGCTCGCGGCACTGATGAGCAGGCAAACGGGAGGTTGGCTGAGCCCGAGGCCGAGCAGCCGCTGCCCGACCTGCAGCCCATCCATTCCCGGCATCTTCCAGTCGACGAGACAGAGGTCAAACGGTCGCTGCTCGCGCTCGGCCCGGCCGAGCAGCTCGAGCGCGTCTTCGCCGTCGCTCGCGGTGGTCACCAGCAGCCCCGCCGGCTCGAGCATGGCCTTCAGTGACTCCAACGCCTCCGGGAGATCATCGACCACGAGGATGCGCAGTCCTGCGAGGCGCCGCGGATGAGCGCCTTCGTGGACGCGTTTCTTGGCCATGCTGAAGGGCAGCTCGACCCAGAAGGTGCTGCCCGCGCCCAGTGCGCTCTCGACGCCGATGCGCCCGCCCATCAACCGCGTGAGTCGGCTTGAGATAGCGAGCCCGAGTCCGGTGCCGCCGTATCGTCGGGTGGTCGATGCGTCGGCCTGCTCGAACGCCTGAAACAACCGCTGCTGCTGCTCGTCGCTGAGACCGATACCCGTGTCGATGACCTCGAAGCGGATGACCAGTGACGCTTGACCGCGGTTGATCGCGCGCGCAGTCAACGAGATACAGCCTTGCTCGGTGAACTTGACCGCATTGCCGAGGAAATTGAGCAGGATTTGTTCGAGACGCAAGCCATCGCCATGCAGGCTTGGGGGCAGGTCGCGTGTGTCGACAATGAGCTCGATGCCCTTGCTGGCTGCCTTGTCGCGGATCAGGTTGAAGGTGTTGTCGAGTACCCGATCCAGGTTGAAATCGGTTGGCTCGAGCTGGAGCTTGCCGGCCTCGATCTTCGAGAGGTCGAGGATATCGTTGATGATCGCGAGCAGGTGATGAGCCGCATCGGAGACCTTGTTGAGTCGCTCTCGCTGCGCCGCATTGTCGCTCTCGCGGCGCGCGAGATGGGTCAGCCCGAGGATGGCGTTCATCGGGGTGCGCAGCTCGTGGCTCATGTTGGCCAAGAACTCGCTCTTTGCTCGGTTGGCCGCCTCGGCCGCCTCCTTGGCCTGCTGTAGCCGCTGTTCGGCCAGCTTGCGCTCACTGATATCGGTGAACGAGATGACCGAGCCCAAGATCTCTTCTTCGCGGATCATCGGTGCACTGGCGTAGGCCACCGCGAAGGCGCTGCCATCGGCGCGCCAGAACACCTCTTGGTCGCACTGAACGGGCTGCTTGGATGCCAGCGACTTGCGGATCGGACAGTCCTCGGCCGGGTAGCAGCGTCCATCGGCGAAATGATGGTGGGTCTGCTCATGCGCGTGGCGTCCGATAAGCTGCGCTGGCGAGTCGTAGCCGAGCAGGCGCACGGCGGCATTATTCACAAAGGTGATCCGCTCTTGTCGGTCGACACCAAAGATACCCTCGGAGGTCGACTCGAGCAGCAGTCGCAACTGCTCTTCTTGGCGGGCGAGGGCAGCTGCCGCTTGGGCACTCTCGGTACGGTCGCGTGCCTGCATCAACAGGCCCGAGAGCTTGCCGTTGTTGTCGCGGAGCTTGAAATAGGCAAAGGCCAGCAAGTGCCGATGGCCATCAGCGAGCGCGAGCTCGGCCTCGCGCGTGAGGCTTTCCTCTGGGGACGCGAGCAGCTCGTCCTCGCCGGCCCGCATCTCGGCAGCGAGCGCCTGGGGCACCTGTGACCCCGCGGCCTGGTGTCGAAACACCTGCCAGCCGTCAGCGCCGCAGGCCTCGATGAAGCTCCGGCTGACAGCACGGAAGCGTCGCTCTGGGTCTTTCAGTGTGATCAGATCGCGTGTGACATCCAGCACGCGCCAGAAGTCGTTGCTGACCCCTTCAGCCCACTCCTTGGCTGCCTGTAGCTCTGCGGTGCGCGACTCGACAAGGGCCTCGAGCTGGTTACGGTAGGTGTCGAGCTCGGCGGTTAGGCGTTTTCGCTCGGTAATGTCTTCCTTAACGGCGACATAGTTGCAGATGGCGCCGTTGGCATCGCGCAGCGGTATGATGCTTGCCCGCTCGTATCGCTCTTCACCCTGCTTCGTGCGGTTGATAAATTCGCCCGTCCAAGGGTGACCCGCCGTGAGCGTGCGCCAGAGGTCGACGTAAACCGATGCTGCAGTCTTGCCAGATTTCAGGAACCTGGGGTTTTGCCCGAGCACCTCATGCGGCTCATAACCGGTCATCTGGCTAAAGGCTTCATTGACGTAGACGATCTGTGCATCGGTGTCTGTGACGACGACGGCCGAGGGGCTTTGCTCAACCGCCATCGACAGCATTCGAATGCGCGCTTCTGCCTGCTTTTCTTGCGAGATGTCGCGCCACATGCCGAGGATGTAGCGCCGGCCCTCGAGGTTCAGCATGCGCGTGTGAACCCGCGCCTCGAAGGTCGAGCCATCCTTGCGCCGGTGTCGCGTCTCGAAGTGCGCCTCGCCGCGCGATCTGATCGCGCGACCGACCTGCTGGAGCTTGTCGGCGTCCATTTCGGCCTGGATGTCGGCAACCGAGAGCTTCAGCATCTCCTCTCGCCTGTAGCCAAGGGCGCGATAGCTGGCAGGGTTCACGGCGACGAAGCCCATGTGCTCGGCGTCGACGAGCTCGATCGCATCGGGCGCGTGCTCGAAGATGGCCGCAAGCATCGGGTGCGCATCGAAATCGGCGGGAGCCTGGGCGCGAGAGCGCCGCAGCCGTTCGATCAATCCCTTTAGCCGACGTCCCAGCCCACGAAACCGCTCATTCGTGCGCTCGGTCATTAGAGCGGTGTCCGACTTCCCGGGGCCTCCGGTTCGCGCTCGGTCCCGGGATCAGGATGATTCGCGGAGACCTCGGCGAAGCGTGCACGATGCGCCATGAAGGCGTCGACCACCGCCGGGTCAAAGTGCGTGCCACGGCCTTCGAGGATGATCTGAGTGGTTTCCTCCAGGCTTTTCGCGGGTTTATAGACGCGTTTGTTGAGTAGCGCGTCGAAGACGTCGGCAAGCGCCATCACACGGCCTGACGCTGGGATGGCATCGCCGGCGAGGCCCAGCGGATAGCCCGAGCCATCCCACTTCTCATGGTGGCTGCCGGCGATCTCGGCGGCAATTTCGAGGAAGGCGAAGGCATCGTGGCCCTGATCGGACTCTTCCGCGGTGGCCTCCGCGAGACTCGTCTCCACCGCGCGGCGAATGGCGCGGGCACCGATCTCGGCGTGGGTGCGCATGATCGCCATCTCATCCGGGTCGAGCCGGCCTGGCTTGAGCAGGATCGCGTCCGGGATGCCGATCTTGCCGATATCGTGCAACGGCGCGGCCTTGATGATGCGCGGGATGCGTTCTGGGGTCAGCTCGGTTGCGAAGCGCGGGTGATCTGCCAAGGCCTCGGTCAAGATCTCGACATAGGCCTGGGTCCGCAGGATGTGCTGTCCGGTCTCATTGTCACGGGCCTCGGCCAGGTTGGCGAGCGCGCGGATACTGAGATCCTGGATCAGCAGGTTTTCTCGCATACGCCGTGCGACCTCGCCCTCGAGCCAGCTGTTCTGATCGGCGAGCCGATCGCGGGCGTCCTTGAGATCGAGCTGGGTCTTGACTCGGGCGAGGACGATCGCGGGATTGATAGGTTTGGTGATGTAGTCGACGGCGCCGAGGCCCAGGCCATGCTCTTCGTTCTTGCTGCCCTCCATGGCCGTGATGAAGATCACGGGGATCGATGCCAGGGCAGGCATTGACTTCAAGCGCTGCAGAACCTCGTGCCCGCTCATGCCAGGCATCATCACATCAAGCAGGATGAGATCGGGCAACGGCGGGTTGTCGAGCATCGCCAACGCCCGTTCGCCGGATGTCGCGACTCGAACCCGATAGAGCGGCTGCAGGAGCTCGCCGAGCACAGTCAGGTTTTGCGGGGTGTCATCGACGATGAGGATGCTGTGCTGGGCGGTATGGGAGGATTGAGTGCGATCCATAACTCTCATCGTCACCTCTGCGCCGAGCCTTGTACTTCTAGAAAGTATGGCAGATCGTCCGCCAACCGAAGGTGCGCGATGTCAGGATGCGATGCGGATAGAGAGCTTGACGTGACCGCGGTCGCCTTCGAGACCGTTGCTCAAGGCGATGCTGGCCCGAACCCCGTCCTGCTCGCAATCGGCGCTGATCGGCTTCCTGCTGTCAGGTCAGCGCCTGCTCAGGCGCCTTCGGCTGGCGAGGCGGCGCGCGGCGATCGACCCCGGCTCGGTGACCGCGCATTGATGCACGCACCATAGATACGACGCAGGAACAGGCCTCTACCGGGCGATGCGCGTCAATGCTTTGGCATGTGCGTCTGCCGTCTCTCTGAAGGCAATGCTGATGCGTGAGTCAGAGGCACAGCGGGCCCAGAAGCCGGCCGCGGCTTGGCACGCCTCGAGCCAGATTGATTGGTCACCCGGCATCGGCCGGGCTGGCTGGACGCGGACGCGAGGCACCTCGCCACTGCGCGATGGTGCGTACTGCATCGGCAGCATATCGTAGACCGGTGCCAGCTTCAGGCCGGTATGGAATGCGAGATTGCCATCGTGCATGTCGTTGTTGTTGATCAGGCGACCGAACCACCAGAGGCGTCGGATTTGCTCGAGCTCATCGCCAGCGAGCCAGCCCTGATGATGTAAGCGCGCGGCCTTCTCCGGCCAAGGCTCGCCGGCAAGACCGATCAAGGCGGGGTTAAGACTGGCCAAGGTGCAGGCCGGGACGCGACCCTGCCACCCAACCCGATCGAAGCGCTCTACCTCTAGGAAGCTGCGCCCGCTGCGCTGCTCGACGCGGCTCTCTGCGGCCGGGATCGACAGATCCGCGCGCAGTGTCTTCAATGCGAGATGTTCGGCGATGAGGAGATCCGACCAACGTTTCACCGCAGGCGTGTCATCGGCACCAGAGAACTTGACGATCACCCAGACCGGCTCACCATTACGCTCGACCAAGGGGGCGAACTTCGGACACTCGCCACCCGCCGATGAACCGACATCACCATCGGCCAACGCACGTTCCGCCAAGGCCGGATAATCCTCCGGCGAGACGGGCTCGCGGCGGTCACGTGACTGCAGCTCCGCTTCAAAGGCGGCCTCGCCAAGAATGAGATCTCCAGGCTGGTCCTGCCCGAGTGTCGCAAGCACATGGACGATATCGGCGTCCGACCAGTCTGCCAGCCGTTCGCTAACACCGAGTAGCCGCGCGTGGCGATGCGCAAAATGCCAGCCGAGAAAGCCTTGCGGGGCCATGTCGTAGAGCGGATAGGGCAGCCCCTCGAACCAGCCGTCGGTCATCGACTCATCGAGCGGCCAAGGGCAGGGCGCGGCCCAGGTCATTCCACTGCCTTCGGGCTCGATCAGGCTCAGCTCTCCGAGCAGATGGCCCTTGCCGGTCGTATCGATGCGATAGAGCGGGATTGGTGCGCGCCGACCGCGCAACGGGCGCCGCAGAGCATAAGCCGAGCGCCGAGCCTTGCCGAGGCGTAAGACCTCGTCGTCGATGCGACGGACCAAGCGTAGCAGCGTCGCGCGATCGATACCGCCCAAACGGCGACAGAGCTCGCGACCCGGAACAGGTGGATCAAGGATCAGCGCGGAGCGCAGGTCGGCGATGGTTGCCAAGATGGTTGCTGGAGCATCAGCTGCAACGATTGATGCAACGATTCTATGGCATGATTGCAATAATTAACAATGCCTTATGCCTTTTTAGCACGCGATTTCTGCAACGATTCTTGACTCAGGCCTAGATCAGCTCCCGGACCTTATCGGACAGCACCGGTCCTTGGCGTCTATGTTGATTTACTGCAGCTTGTGCTCATCCAGTGCTTTTTCGACCGCCTCTCGGATGAAGCGCTGATACGGGATACCGCGAGCCTGCGCGCGCGACTTCACCGCCGCGAGCAGGGATTCTGGGAGGCGCATGTTGATCCGCGCTGCCTTCTTCTCGAACTCGAAGCGCACGGGTGAGAACCCGGAGAGGTCGTACTCTGTGAGATCGGCTTCTTCGACGAACCGCTCTGCGTCCTCGTCACTGCTGAGCTCGGGCAGCGGTTTAAGTCTGTCTTTGTCGTTCATAGTGCTCGACCTCCTTCTCATGCATGTAGCGGGCGCTGATGGGGCGGATCAACGGTCCGGCCGTTGTTGCGCGTAGCGTGAACACGACCAGTGCTCGCCGGCCACTCTCTCCGCGACCGATGGCCAGAAACCGGCGCTCGCATTGCGAGTGTCCGGGGTCCGGATACACATCCGGCGCGTCCTCGAACAGGGCCTCAATCTCCGAGGGCTTCAGGCCGTGCTTTCCGCACTTGGGCCAGTTCCCTGCATCCCAGTCAAATCCTGCCGCCTTCATCTCCGTCTACAAAGGGTAGACAAATGTATGTACAAAGTCGAGAAAAGCTTCGCGATCACGCGCCGGTTGAAGGTCTGGCGAAGGCTGTTGGTGGTGATCAGGCCGAAGCGTTATGGCGCCAATGCGCACCAGCTCGCCGGCCTTGT
>CAZTYV010000042.1:20840-22262 GCA_964617675.1 uncultured Halochromatium sp.
GCCTTCATCTCCGTCTACAAAGGGTAGACAAATGTATGTACAAAGTCGAGAAAAAGAAGGTTTTGTGCTCCTCCTCCTTCTTTTTCCTAGGGCAGGAGCGGACGATGCAGGGCCAAGGGGTCGGGTATATCCGGGTCAGCAGTTTCGATTTCGAGCAAGGCAACGCGAAACACCGGGTCCCGCGCGGCGCGTGCCTTGACCGTTTCTTTGAAACTGCGTGTCAGTGCCATGGCCTTATCCTCCTTTCTTACGCCGTTTGTAAGCGCCCCAGTATGAGGCAAGCAGATGGTGGCTTCATCCGACCGAAGGCGACTACTCATGCCATCAGGCCGCAAACCGGCCCGGCTGCGGCTGCTGGACTTGGCCGAGGACGGCGAGGGTCTCCAGCAGCTCGGCGACCTTCTTGGTCGGCGCACGCTTGAACTGGCGCGCGATCTGCTCGGCATCGGCGGGCGTCGGCTGCTCGGCGAGTCGGTCGCGCACGGCTTGGAATTGAGCCGGTAGGGTCTTGGGCCAAGGCTGTTTGGCTGCCGCCGCCGGCGCCACCGTGCCGACACCAATATCGGCCTCCGTCTGCTGGCGGGTGGCCCCGGTGGGATCTTGGAATGCCGGTCGCAGCCAGCGCACCCGGCCTCGCACCTCTTCGGCAGCGCGCTGACGGTTCAGTGCGACCAGCCGCGTTAGCATCTCCTCTTCTGCCGCGGCCTGTTCGGCTGGCTTGTCTTGGTAGGGCGTGGTGCCGCCGGGCCGGCCGACTAATGCCGGAGCGAGATCCTCCCAACCGTACGCAGTGAGCACGGCGGCATCCAGCTCGTCGTGCAGCTGCGCGAGGATCGACACCAGGCCCTGATCGTGGATGCTGCGCTCCTCGTCGGTCAGCGGCGGCTCGGGCTCGGTCGCGCCCGGTGGCGAATGGGCGATGCGCCGAAGTCGCTCGAGGACATTATAGAGGTTGGTGAGTGTCAGCGTTGGATGCAGCTCCTGCTGGCGCTTGCGGTGGGTGTCGATCTGCTCGGCCAGCTCGGCGATGGAGGGTTCGGTTTGCGGCGCCTCAGTTTGAATTGGAAGAGGGAAGGTCTCGAAGCAGCGGGTTTTGCTGTAGCGAGGGCGATCCTCAAGCGTGCCGCCAGACCGCAGCGCCCAAGCGACATGTACTCTAGACGACAAGATACCGAGTGCAATGGGAGCATCCAGGCCGAGGGCAATCAGCGCATCGTCCGCAAGGATTCTGGCTTCTTGAAACACAAAGAATCGATGTTTGCTCGTAGCCACGGTGCAGATGTAAGCCGGCAGGTCCTGCAGCATGGGACGTAGCTCGCCGCGTGCCTCGCCAAAGATCCACCAATTCTCTCGGTATGTTGCCCGTCTGTTCTGATCCCGCTCAGGCTTAACTCGGTCGTGCACCCATTGGTACACCTCAGG
>CAZTYV010000043.1:0-21649 GCA_964617675.1 uncultured Halochromatium sp.
CCAAGGTCCTCGAGCTCTGCCGGCGTTTCCCGGTCTACGCGCGTTGAGGGGCTCGAGGAGCCGCCGGCGCGGGGATCGCCGCTGGAGTCGGGAGTCCGGGCTAAGCCGGGGCTGATTCAGGGCGACTGTCATGCGCTGCCCTTACTGTGGTGCTCAAGACACGAAGGTCATGGATTCGCGGCTCTCCGGCGACGGCGATCAGGTGCGCCGCCGCCGGCGGTGTGTGGTCTGCGGGGAGCGCTTCACCACCTACGAGGCGGCCGAGCTCAATCTGCCGCGGGTGATCAAGCGCGACGGCACACGGGTGCCCTTCGATGGGCGCAAATTGCGCACGGGCCTGATGCGTGCGGCCGAGAAGCGCCCGATTACCACCGAGCAGGTCGAGGCCGCCATCGCGCGCATCAATCGCAAGCTCCTCGGGACCGCCGACGGTGAGATCAGCTCGCGCGAGATCGGCGAGCTGGTCATGGAGGAGCTGCGCGGTCTGGACCAGGTTGCCTACGTGCGTTTCGCGTCGGTCTACCGGAAGTTCGAGGACGTTGCCGCCTTCCGCGAGGAGATCGAGCGCCTCGAGCGTAGCCCGGCGCCAGAGGTGCGTCGCGCCCAGCTCGACCTTCTCGATGTGCTCGACAAGAAGCCGTGAGCGCTGATCTCGAGGCGTCGGATGGCCTTGCCGTGATGGCGCGCGCCATCCAGCTTGCCGAGCGTGGCCTCTACACCGCTGACCCCAATCCGCGCGTCGGCTGCGTGCTGGTTAAGGAGGGTCGGGTCATCGGTGAGGGTTGGCATCGACGGGCCGGCGAGCCGCACGCCGAGCGCTTGGCGATCGATGCCGCCGGCGAGCGTGCGCGCGGTGCCACGGCCTTCGTGACCCTCGAGCCCTGTTGTCACTATGGGCGCACCCCGCCTTGCACCGACGCGCTGCTCGCCGCCGGCGTGCGCCGCGTGGTGGTGGGTATGGAAGACCCGAACCCGCTCGTCCATGGTCGCGGGCTGGAGCGCATGCGCGCGGCGGGGGTCGAGGTCGTCACCGGCGTGCTCGAGGCGGCCTGTCGGGCCCTGAATCCGGGCTTTGATAAACGCATGCGCCTTGGGCTGCCCTGGGTTCGGGTCAAGCTTGCCGCTAGTCTCGATGGCGGCACCGCGCTGGCCAATGGCGAGAGTCGATGGATCACCTCGGATGCGGCGCGGACCGATGTGCAGTGGTTGCGGGCGCGCTCCTCGGCCATCTTGACCGGGATCGGCACCGTGCTCGCCGATGATCCATCGTTGAACGTGCGGTTGCCGCCGACGCTGATTCCCGCCCTGGAGGCCGGTGAGCCGGTCAGGCAGCCGTTGCGGGTGATCCTCGACGATCGCCTGCGCCTGCCATTGGGCGCCAGGATGCTGCCGTTACCAGGCGCGACCTTGGTGGCAACCCTGAGTCAGGACCCGAAGCGCATTGCGGCGGTCACCAGCGCCGGTGCCGAGGTCTGGGTTGGGCCGCCGGGCCGCGATGGCCGGCTCGATCTCGAGGCCCTGTTACGCTACCTCGCCGAGCGAGAGATCAACGAGGTCCTGATCGAGGCCGGTCCAACCCTGGCCGGTGCGATGGTACAACGCGCGCTCGTCGATGAGCTGGTGCTCTACCTAGCGCCTCACCTGATGGGAAGCGATGCGCGCCGACTGTTCGAGCTCGGTCCGCTTGGCAGTATGGGGGAGCGCGTTCCGTTGCAGCTGATCGATGTGCGTCAGGTCGGGCCCGACCTGCGACTGCATGCCGGTTTCCGTCGCGCGGGCTAGCCCCGTTGCCAACGCCCGCGCAGCTGAGGCTGAAGGTGGATCGAGGATTGGCGCCGGGTTTCGGCTAGGCGTTCGGCGATTCGGGCGGCGATTCGGGCGGCGATTCGGGCGGCGACAGGGGCGCGGTCATCGGTGATTGCTCGGTGATCTCGGTGCGGACCATCGCGTAATCCTTGCCGCGTGCCTCCTGGACCATCTTCTCCGCGGCCTCATCGGCGATACCGAGTCCGTCCAGGGTTTCAGCCGCGAGTCGCAGGCTGGCCTCGACCGCCTCTGGGAAGGCGCGACTGGCACCGGCCCTGAACAGGGCGTCGCACGCGGTCAGGTCGCGCGCGCGCGCGACGATGGTGATCTGGGGCGCGTGGTGTCTGATCAGCGTTGTCGCCTCGATGCTGGCGTTGGGATCGTCGATCGTCAGCACCACGACCTTGGCCTGCTCGACCTTCGCGGCCGCCAGCAGGTTGGGATTGCGCACGTCGCCGAAGAACACCGGCTGTCCCTCGGCCCGCCAGCGCGCAACCAGGTTCGGGTCTTGATCGAAGGCGACATAGCGGATGCCATGGCTGGCGAGCACGGCGCCGATGGTGTGGCCGACGCGCCCGTAGCCGGCGATCACGGCCTCGGGTGCATCCTCCTTGGCCGGGTGATACTGAAAGCGCTCATCGACGCTGCCATCGTCGTCTGGGAAGCGCGTGACCACGTAAGCCCCCAGGCGCATCAGCAAGGGCGTCGCGAGCATGCTGCCCGAGATCAGCGCCACGGCCATGGTGAAGGTGCCGTCGTCGATGATCCCCAGCATCTTTGCCGCGCCAAAGAGGATAAAGCCGAACTCGCCGGCCTGTCCGAGCATGAAGGCGATCTGCAGCGCGCCGCTGCGCGTGCTGCAGAATCGGCGAGCGAGCAGGTAGATCAGCGTCACCTTGATCAGCATCAGGGCCAAGAGATGCAGGCTGAAGCTGAAGGGCCGCTCGGCCAGCACGCCGAGGTCGAGCGACATGCCGACGGTGACGAAGAACACGCTCATCAAGAGCCCCTTGTGGGGCTCGATGCTGGCGTGGATCTGGACGCTATAGCGCGAGCCGGAGAGCATCATCCCCATTAGGAAGCCGCCGAGCGCCATCGACATCCCGGCCAGGTCCATGGCCCACGCAGCGACGAAAACGGCAGCGAGGTTGACCAGGAAAAAGGCCTCGCGATTGCCTTGCCGAGCGAGCAGATCCAACACCAAGGGGACCAGATAGCGCCCGGTGAGGATGACACCGGCGAGCATCAGCAGGATCAGCCCGAGCTGCTCCCAGAGCGGCGGCCCCGGCAGACTCGCTCCCGAGGAGGCCGCCAGTGGAAGCAGTGCAAGCATCGGGACCACCGCGATATCCTGCATCAGCAAGACGGCGAAGGCGGTCTGCCCGCGCGGCGTGGCGATCTCGCCCTTCTCGTAGAGCATCTGCATCACCAGAGCCGTTGACGAGAGCGACAGGCTCAAACCAATCAGCAGGGCGATCGGCCAGCTCTCGACGAAGAATCGGAAGTAGAGTGCCAGCGCCAGACCAGTGAAGAGGATCTGCAGCGAGCCGAGGCCAAACAGGGTGCGGCGCATCTCCCAGAGGCGGCTTGGGTGGAGCTCGAGACCGATCACGAACAACAGCAGCACCACGCCCAGCTCGGTGAAGTGGCGCAGGTTCTCGACCTCGCCGGTGACGGATGGCCCCGGGGTGTAGGGCCCGATCAGCACCCCAGCGACCAAGAGCCCTAGGATCGAGCCGAGTCCGAAGTGCTTAAACAGGGTGACCGCAGCGGCGGCTGCGATCAGCAACAGGACGGACGACTGAACAAAGGCTTCGGGGTCCACGCGGGCTCAACGGCAAGAAGGATGACGGGGTGAATCGGTGTCCCGATGATATAACGATCGTCTGACCGCGCGCTGTTCGAGCGCGCTCAGGGCGCGGCCGATTGAGCCCGAGCCCGAACCTGAGCCCGAGGATGAGTTTGGAATGTGCGAGCTGTTTGCAATGTCGAGCCGGGCGCCAGCCACACTGGGATTCTCGCTCGAGCGCCTCGCGCGACACGGTGGGGCCGAGGGGCCGCATCGCGATGGCTGGGGGCTTGCGTTCTACGAGGGCAACGACTGCCTCCTGCTGCGCGAGCCCCGACCTGCCAGCGAGAGCCCACTGATGCAGTTCATGGAGCGACAAGGGCTGCGCACCAAGCTCGGACTCTGCCACATCCGGCTCGCGACCTTTGGTGTCTCGGCGCTGCGCAACACTCAGCCGTTTGCTCGCGAGCTTGGCGGACGCATGCATGTGTTCGCGCACAATGGGGACATGCCCGCGCTTGCGGGTCTGGCCCCCGAGCATCCGGCGCGTTTCGCACCGGTGGGCGATTCCGATTCCGAGCGGGCCTTTTGCGGGTTGATGACGGCGCTCGCGGCAATCTGGGACCAGGCGGCCGGTGAGCTGCCCTCGCTCTCAAGCCGGTTGGCCGTGATGGCCGCCTATGCGCAAGAACTGCGCGCGCTGGGACCGGCGAACTTCATCTACGCCGACAGCGATGCCTTGTTCGTCCATGCGGACCGGCGTACCCAGCCCGACGGGCGCCTGCGGGCACCCGGACTCTATCTGTTACAGCGCTGTTGTTGGCGCACGGCGCCGGAGCTTCAAGACGCCGGGGTGAAGCTGAGCTCGATACGCCAGGACGTCGCGCTCGTTGCAAGCGTGCCGTTGACCGACGAGCGTTGGGAGCCGCTAGGGGAGGGTGACCTCATCGCCCTGCGCGATGGTCTCTGTTACGCCGCTGATGGACGTCAGGTCGAGCCAGAGCAGTCTGGCTACTCGGTGACGATGAGCTCAGGGAAGTAGGTCTTGGTCAGATCCTGAGCGGCCAGCTCTTGCGCCTTCTTCTGAGCCTCGCCGTAGGTCATCTCGCCGTCAAGATGGCCCGTTTCGAAGGCCGCCTTACTGCGCCATCCAACCCGGTATCCCGGATCGCTCGCCCGTTTCCACAAAGGGTCGCCTTTAAACGATAGAACGCCTGCCATGTGTCAGCTCTCAGTTCGTGTGAATGCCCATCAGACGCAGCCGGTGGGCTTGGGAAGTCCGCCCCATTTGCAGATCAGCTTCATGGGGCCTTTCTTGAAGATGGTGTAGAGCTCCTTCGTCGACACGCCTTGCTTCTTGGCGAAGATGCGAATCGGTGGGACCACGCCGTCATTCTCGTACATGCGTCGGGCCTCTCGGATCATCTCCATCACCTGCTCGTTCATCTCGAAGTCGTCCTGCTCGGCGAGCTCCGCCGCCAGCTCCTCGGTCCAGTCGTCTCGGTTGAGCAAGAAGCCTTCATTATCCAACGGAACAGCAACAGTCATGGGTTACCTCGGCGTGTCGATTTCTGCAATGAAAGTAAGCTTGAACCCCGAAGATGGTCCCAAGAACCGATGTTTCTACCCTGGCCGGGCTGGGATCAGGTTTTGGTCAGGGCCGACGCTGGGGCGGATCGGGGCCGGTGGGCGCAGTCCGGAGCTGGTCGGGCCCTTGATCTCGCCGCGTCAGTGTCCGCGCTGCTCGCGCACCGCCTCAAGCACCGCATCCCAGAAGCGGATGCGTGCACAGATCGCCTCTTCGGCAGCGATCAGGGCCTCCTCGAGTCGTTGTGGATCGTTGCCGCAGAGCTGATCGAGCATCGCCATCGATAAGGGCCCATGGAAGTCCTCGTCGAGGTGGATGTGGCGGTTGAGATAGTAGTGGAAGGCTGGCGCATCCCGAGGCGTGATCGCCATCCGCGTTAAGAGCGAGCGAAACATCTGCGGGATCACGCGCTCCCTGCCGACCGCGAGGGCGGCCGCGACGGCATGCGGCTTATCCTCCCGAATAAAGCAGAAGGTGGTCTCGGTGAAGTAGCGCGACGGCACCGGGACGAGCTCGGAGTAGAGCGCTGCGTCCAGGCCCTTTTCCTGGACGAGGGCGACGAATCGGCGCGGATT
Source organism: uncultured Halochromatium sp. (assembly GCA_964617675.1). Taxonomy (GTDB): domain Bacteria; phylum Pseudomonadota; class Gammaproteobacteria; order Chromatiales; family Chromatiaceae; genus Lamprobacter. The sequence continues at coordinate 5,759 of CAZTYV010000043.1, forward strand.
CTCGCCATCGGCGCCAACCTCGTTCATGGCCTGGCAATAGAATTCGAAGTGGCTGCTGTAGCGACGCGCTTCGGCCGCACCATCGACCACGTCGGACTCCTCCTCGAGCACGAGCTGATTGATGAAGTAGCGCACCGCGGGGTCGCCCGTCGGCACCCAAGGCACCTGGGCGGGGGCGAGCTTGTGCTGCAGGTACTTGATCAGCGACATGAAGTCCCAGACCGAGAAGACGTGATGAGACATGAACACCCGCAGATCGTCGACGTCTTTGAGCTCGGCGTAGATCGGGTGCTGATTGAGCTCCTCGACCAGTTCTTGGATGGGGGTCAGATCGGGTGCTGCCATGAGATGACCTCGATTGTCTTGGCTCGCGATGTACCCGCCAATATACGCCCAAACCCGCGCGCTCCAAGCCGTTGGCGGCGGGCTGATCGATGTCATAGCAAGCCGGTTGCCCTTTGCGTCATGGTCGTGGCGTCGGCGAGCCTGGCCTGAGCCTTGGGCAGTGCGTTCGACGTCGACGACGGGCGGTGCAGCGGAGAGGGGTTTGTGGGCACGAGCGCCATCATCGCGCTGGTCGTTGGTCTGCTGAGCGCGACGCACTGTGTCGGCATGTGTGGGGGCATTGTCGGCGCGCTCGGGTTTTCGCTACCCGGCGCGACCCGGCGCCGGCCCGGTCGGTTTCTGATCTTCACCCTGGCGTACAACGCCGGTCGCGTGCTGAGCTACAGTCTGGCCGGGATGCTCCTCGGTGCTCTCGGCGGCATGGTCGCGATCCATTCGACCGGCATTGGTCTGCTGCTCCGGGTGCTGGCCGCGTTGATCACGATGGCGATCGGGCTGCATGTGATGGGCGTGTCGCCATGGCTCGCGGCCATGGAACGTTTCGGCGAGCCGCTCTGGCGCCGGATCGAGCCGTTTGGGCGGCGACTCCTGCCGGTGCGCTCGTTGGGCCGTGCGTTCGGCTTTGGTGTGGTCTGGGGCTGGCTGCCCTGTGGGTTGGTCTACGCGATGCTGCTCAATGCCCCGGCGCAAGGAGGCGCGCTCGGTGGCGGCCTCTATATGGCGCTGTTCGGGCTCGGAACCTTGCCTGTGATGGTCGGCTCCGGGCTGCTCGTCACCGGGTTTCGTGGCCTCCTCGGGCGTTGTGAGCTCGCGCTGTTCGGCGGCGCGCTCGTCGTCGCACTCGGTTTGTATTCATTACTGAGCATAGGGATATAATTCTCTGATGCAGATGTCGACATCCTGTTATGGGAGACGAAGGAGCCATGAGCGCGAAGGTTGAGCAGGTGCTGATCGGTGAATCGCCTGCGCTGCGCCGCCTCCTGAAGGCTGCGAAGGTGGTCGCGGCCACCGACGTGAACGTCCTCTTACTGGGTGAGAGTGGCAGCGGGAAGGAGGTGCTGGCGCGAAGTCTGCACCGGTGGAGCCCGAGGGCAACGGCGGGTTTCGTTGGCCTGCACTGCATGGGTCTCGACGAGACGCCTGACCTGCCGTCGATCTGTGAACAGGGACAGGGCCATGGCACCTTGTTTCTCGACGAGGTCGCGGAGCTGACGCCGCGTGGCCAGGCGAGCCTGCTGCGTTGCCTTGAAGCACTCGAGCAACCCTCGGGGGCTGGCCCATTACTGCGGGTGATCGCCGCGACGGCGCAGGATCTCCCAGCGCTCGTCGAGCAAGGGCGGTTCCGGCGCGATCTTTATCATCGGCTGTGCGTGGTGCCGCTCGAGCTGCCGCCGCTGCGTGAGCGCCCGTCTGATATCCCCTTGCTCGTCGAGCATTTTCTCGCTGCTGCCGGGGCCGAGCACGATCTCGCGGTCCCCGAGGTGCGGGCCAACGCGATGCGCCTGCTCAAACGCTACGGCTGGCCAGGCAATCTGCGCGAGCTGCGCAACCTCTGCGAGCGCTTGGTGATCCTGCTGCCGGGCGCCGCCGTGACACCCACCAATCTGCCGGCCGAGATCCGCACGTCCGAGGCGCCGCAGGGCAATCACTTCGGTTTCCAGCTGCCGCCAGCCGGCATCGATCTGGCGGAGCTAGAGCAAGAGGCGATCCGCCAGGCGCTTGATCTTGCCGATGGCAACAAGAGCCGGGCCGCCCGTCTGCTCGGCTTGTCGCGCGATACCTTCCTTTATCGACTGCAGAAGCATCTGGCGGACGCCTGAAGCCTCCTCGTGCAGCCGGGCATCGACGCGCCCTGCGCTGGCCCGTCACCAATCTCGCGCACCAGTACCAAGGGTTCTGCAAGCGTGAGGCCCTGTCCCGGTTTTGTCGCTGATCCGGCAGGCTCCTGTTGGTCGGTGCCCTTTTGCCTGTCAAGATGAGCGACCCCCGCGCCGCCGTGTATAGTACGCGCCTGCTGACACATTGACCTTTCATCCATCAATCGGGGGCACGAATGGAACAGGTTTCAGCGGTGATCGGCTCTATCAACGGGTGGGTTTGGGGACCACCCATGCTGGTGCTGATCCTTGGCACCGGGCTTGTCCTGACCATTGGTCTGAAGGCCATGCCGATCTATCGCATCGGCTACGGGTTTCGGATGCTCTGGCGCGGGCGCAAGGAGCAGGGCGGTGGCGATATCACGCCCTTCAATGCACTGATGACCTCGCTGTCGGCGACCATCGGCACCGGAAACATCGCGGGCGTGGGCACCGCATTGGCGATCGGTGGCCCGGGCGCCTTGTTCTGGATGTGGGTCACGGCCCTGGTCGGGATGGCGACCAAGTACTCCGAGGCGGTGCTGGCGGTGCGCTACCGCGAGATCGACGAGAACAACTATCACGTCGGCGGCCCGATGTACTACATCCGCAATGGATTGGGTCAGAAGTGGCTTTGGTTGGCGACGCTCTTTGCGATCTTTGGCGCCGTGGCTGGCTTCGGTATCGGCAATACGGTGCAGGCCAACTCGGTGGCGCATGCGCTGGAGACGAAGTTCGGAGTCCCCGAGCTTGGAACCGGTCTGGTGATGGCGTTCCTGGTCGGCTTGGTGTTGATCGGCGGTATCCGCTGGATCGCGCAGGTCGCCGGCCGCTTGGTGCCCTTGATGGCGATCGCCTACCTGATCGCCGGATTGATCGTGTTGGCGTTGAATCTCGAGGAGATCCCGGGCGCCTTCGTCACCATCGTCGAGTACGCCTTTACCCCGTCCGCCGGGATCGGCGGTTTTGCCGGGGCCTCGGTGATCCTGGCGATCCAGATGGGTGTCGCTCGCGGCATCTTCTCTAACGAGGCCGGGCTTGGCAGCGCGCCGATCGCCCATGCCGCGGCGGAGACCGACAGCCCCGTGCGGCAGGGCACCATTGCGATGCTCGGCACCTTCATCGACACCATTATCATCTGCTCCGTCACCGGGCTGGTGATCGTGATCTCCGGGCAATGGAAGGCTGAGAGCCCGGAGTACCTCGATTGCGTCGAGCGCGGCGGGGTGGTGGAAGAGCGGGTTGATTCGGCTTGGATGATCCGCAAGCCGAGTACCGTCTGCGTTCTTGAGGCGGAGGATGGCACCCGCACCGAGAGCAATCGCAACCAGACCGGCGCCGCGCTCTCGGCGGTCTCCTTTGGTGAGGAGCTACCGGGCAGCGGTGCCTATGTGGTCTCGATCGGGCTCGCGCTCTTCGCCTTCACCACGATCCTCGGCTGGAGCGTCTACGGCGAGCGCTGCGTCGAATATCTCCTCGGGGTGCACGCGATCATCCCGTTTCGGGTGCTCTGGGTCTTGGCCATCCCGATTGGGGCGATCAGTCAGCTCGACTTCGTCTGGCTGCTTGCCGATACCATGAACGCGATGATGGCGATCCCGAACTTGATCGCCTTGTTGCTGCTGAGCCCGGTCGTGTTCAAGGTGACCAAGACGTTCTTTACCGAGCAGCGCGTGCGCGAGGGCTCCTGAGTCAGGGGCCTGACACGCCCCTAGAGCGCTCGCTGGCCACGGACGGCCGATGATCGTCGGCTGGTGCCGCCGTCTCCGGCGGCGTCTGCGCCGACTTAGTCGGCCTGCTTCGATCCACCGAGGCATTCGGGCGACATCGGCGCCTCACCGCCGCCCTTCTCAAACCATTCCTCGGGCGTCCAGGCGTGGATGGCGAGTGCATGCAGGCCGCCCGCAAGCTCATCGCGCACGAGCGCGTTCACCCGGCGATGGCGCTCGATGAGCTTCTGTCCGGTGAAGGTCTCGCTGACGGCGAGGACCTTGAAGTGCGACTCGGCGCCTTCCGGGACGTTGTGCATGTGGCTTTCGTCCGTGACCTCCAGATGCATGGGCGTAAGACCGTTGGTCAGGGACGCTTGGATGCGGGATAGTCGGCTCATCGTGCTCTCATCGGTCGGGGACAGATGGGGGGGAAGATTGGGCTCTTCGCCGGATCGCCAAGTCATCGGTGACCCTTTCCCCAGGGGCCATTCGACGACGCTCGTGACACGTGCTCGCCCTAGTCACTGCGCTCGGCCAGTGTCTCGGGCTCGAGCAGGGCGACGATCGCGTCGAACCCCTGCTCGCGCGCGTGATCCGCGGCTGTCTTGGCCTCGAAGTCCGGCAGGGTCTGATCAGCTCCGCGCTCGATCAGCAGCTCGACTGCATCGCGGTGGCCGCGATGGGCAGCCCAGATCAGGGCCGTGTAGCCCTGCGTTTGCTCTTGGGCGTCGATCATGGCGCCTTGATCGAGGAGCTGTTTCATCACGTTGGTGTGGTTATTGGATGCCGCCAGCAGCAGCGCGGTGTAGCCGCCTTGATCGACTGCATCGACCTCGGCGTCGGCGGCCAACAGGCGCTCGGTGGCTTGCGCGTGGCCATTGACCGCGGCCATCATCAGCGGTGTCCAATCGCAGTGATTGCGGATGTTGGTGTCAACCCGATTGCCGAGCAGCCGATCGAGCGCGGCGACGTCGCCGATCTCGGCAACGTTGAGCAGCTCCTCGGCCTGCTGTTGCGGGTCTGGTGTTTGGCCGCAGCCACTGAGGATCAGACTGAGCACGAGCGTGCTCGTGAAGGGGGCTTTGATCATCATTCAGGGTTGTGCCATCGTCGCGCTGTCCAATCAATGCGCTGATCATTCGCGCGGCGCGACCTCGTGCCTATGACAACCCGCAAAAACCCTCAGATCAATGGCAAATTAAGGAGTTGCAACCGATGCAGCTTGTTGGTCCCCTGATTGCGATCTCGCTGCTCTTACTGGTCGCTCTCGGTGTCGCTGCGCTCTTCATGGCCGGGCGCAGCAGTCGCTCGGCCAACGATGACGACCCGGACCCGCGGTAGAGCCGGCTTGGATGCTAGCGTTCGAGCCAGCAGCGCAAACGATCGCAACGGATCATTAGGCTCGGGCGACTGAGACAGCCGACCTGATGCAGCTCCGAGGTCGGCGTATGGGCCACCAAGACCGCGCCGCGGTTGTCGAGCGCGCAACCCTGCGCCCGCGCGAGCCGCTCGGCATCGAACGCCCAGAGGCCGACCTGGTCCGAGGTGCGCTCGGCCCTGGTCTGCGGCGCGATGCTCCGTTGCTTGCTCGTCGCACTCGCGAGGCCTTCACCTGCGCCCATCGAGTCCGAGTCCGAGTCCGAGTCCGACCCTGATCCCAATCCCGAGCTCGATCCTGATCCCGAGCCGACGAAATGCCGCCACTGAGCGTTCAGCGACTGCAGGGCGCGCTGCAGAGGGTCGCGGTAGCGATCGGTGATCTCGGCCGACCACTCCTTCGGCGTCTCGGCGCGCCAGACCTCTTCAGCGCGCAGGCTAACCTCCACCCCGTCGTCTGTGGCGCTGAAGCGTGCTCGGATTCGCAGATGGGTCCGCTCCGAGCGACGGGCATCCGGCGGACCGGTGCTGGCTGGCTCATCGAGCGGGGTCTCGAACACCGCGTAGTCGGGGCCGCTGTCGCGCAGCTGCCAGCCGCGGGCAAGGGCAGCGTCGAGGGATAGGGCCTTGGCGCGCGGCACGGTCGCGCCCGTCAGGCGCGTGCTCGGCGGCGCCTCTGCTGCTGCCAACAGACTGGTGTGGGCGAGCAAGAGCGCCGCCAAGGCAACAGCGAGCACTCTAGGAAATCTCCGAGGGCGTCTTTGGTACGCTCCCCACTGCGCTCCCCATTGGGCTCCCACATGCACTCCCGCTTGCGGTCCGGAAGGCCCCGGAGCCGGCACCAGGCAGGGCCCAGGCGCGGTCCCGGGTGTGATCCCGGATGTGATCCCGGATGTGATCCCGGATGCGCTCGCGGACGCTCCAGGGGCTGCGCGCCTAGTTGATCTCGCGGCAAACCCCGCCTTGGCAGCGTAAGAGCAGATTCTGTTGGCTGTCGCACTGCACCTCATAGAGCTCGAATGCCGTCGTGGAGCTGAGCAGCACGGCCCCGCGCTCGCCGATGGTGCAGCCGCGCTCGCGTGCCGATGCTTCGGCATAGAAGGTCCAGAGGCCACGTCGAGCCGGGTCATCGAGCACGAGCATCTGGTTGCGATCACCCTCGTCCTGGGCTGGGCTCGTGTCTGACGCCGCCGCGGTGGCCGCGATGGGATCGGCGATGGGAGCGCTGCTCTCGTTGGGTTGGATCGGTTGGGCGGTCGGCCCGACCGCGGCGGGCGTCGCCGAGGCCGTTGTGGTGGTCGAGTCGAGGACGGCCGCTGGTGTCGAAGCGCCGCCATCCATCGACTCGCCGATGGGCGCTTCGGCAACGATGACCTCGTCTGGATCAGGCGGTAACGGGATCTCAGAGGCGATACGGTTACGCGTCTCCAGCCAGGCGTTGGCGAGCGCGTTCAACGAGATGAGGAGCTCGTCCTGATAGTCGCTGGTGTAGTCGATGCGTCGCTCTTGCTCCGTGCCTGGGTCGGCGGTCACGAAGGCACTCAGGCCGACGACGACATCGCCGCGTCGCTCGAGCAGCCGCGTCTCAACCTCGAGCTTCGGTTCGCTGAGGACGCCATTCGGGCTCAGGCTTTGCGCTTGCGGCGCGTCTCGCGGCAGCCTGCGCTCGAGCAGGAGTCGGTTCGAGCTGGCCTCGACGAGCGTCCATCCCTTGCTGCGCGCCAAGCCCATGGCGAGCAATCGGGCCTCTTCAACCCCGCCGCCGGGCAGAACGATCTCTGGCCCCGATGCGCCGACGACGGCGCCAGTGGCGTCGACTCGGGTCGGCTGTGAGCCGCAGCCCGCCAGGAGCAACGCTGCAATGAGGAGACCATAGCCGAGGCACTGCTTCACGTTGAGCTCCGTGTTTCTGATCTGGGGTCGAGGTTGAGGCATGGATGCTGCTAAACAGCGCCGAGATGCTACCACCCCTTGCCGGGTGCAGGTAGATCGCGCCGATGCGTGCGCGGCCCGCTCACCACGCGCCCGGCGCGGGATGCCAGGTGGTGGACAAGGTATCGCCGCATTGTGCACCATTGAGCCGACAAACGGCGAAACTCCCGGAGGCACGCGATGGCAGGCGGCGGCGTCAATAAGGTGATCCTGATCGGCAACCTGGGCGCGGACCCCGAGGTGCGCTACCTGCCCAGCGGCAGCGCGGTGGCCAACCTGCGTCTCGCGACCAGTGAATCCTGGCGCGACAAAAACACCGGCGAGCCACAGGAGCGCACCGAGTGGCATCGCGTCACCCTGTTTGGCAAGCTCGGCGAGATTGCTGGTCAGTACCTGCGCAAAGGCTCCAAGGTCTATGTCGAGGGCAAGCTGCGCACGCGCAAATGGCAAGGGCAGGATGGTCAGGATCGATACACCACCGAGGTCGTGGTCGACGTCAATGGCGCGATGCAGATGCTGGACAGCCGGGGTAGCTCTGGCGGTGATGTCGACTACTCGCGGCCTGCGCCGATGACGGAAGCGTCGGGTGCGCGTGACGACCATCGTGACCCTGACCCCGGAGCATCGGGGCCCGGCCGTGATGATTTCGATGACGACATCCCGTTCTGAGTCGATGCCAACCAGACCACGCGCCGGTGCCCCGGCCAAGACATTAGGCAACCTTCACTGAGATGACCGACATACCTCGCATCCTACTGATTGGCTCGGACGGACAGGTCGGCTGGGAGCTTCGTCGCACCCTGGCGCCCGTCGGACAGGTGATCGCCGCCTCGCTCAATGGCCAGGATGGCCCGTCGGTCGACTTGACGGAGGCCGCCTCGGTCCGGCGACTCTTCAAGGAAACCGCGCCCGACGCGGTGGTCAACGCCGCCGCCTACACCGCGGTTGATCGCGCCGAGACCGAGCCGGAATTGGCCCAGGCGATCAATGGCGATGCCTTGGCGGTGATTGCTGAGCTTTGTGCGGCGCCGCGCATCCCGGTGATCCATTACTCGACCGATTTCGTCTTCTCCGGAGTCACCGATCATCCGTACCGAGAGGACGACCTTGCCGAGCCGAAGAGCGTCTACGGACGCACCAAGCTCGCCGGTGAGCGCGCCCTGCTCGAGTCGCCAGCGCCGGCGCTGGTCTTCCGCACGGCTTGGGTCTATGGGGTTCGGGGTAGCAACTTCTTGCTGACGATGCTGAAGCTGTTCCGAGAGCGCAGTGAGCTGCGCGTGGTCGATGATCAGGTCGGCACACCGACCTGGAGCCGAATGCTCGCGGAGGTGACGGCGCAGATCACCTACCGGGTGTTTCACGGCAGCCTTGATATCGAACAGGTCAAGGGCCTCTATCATGTGACCGGCGCCGGTGCCACCTCCTGGTTCGGCTTCGCCGAGGCCATTCGCGAGGCGTCTGGGAGCGATTGTCGACTGATCCCGATCCCGACCAGTGAGTATCCGGCACCAGCGGCTCGCCCAGCCTACTCGGTGCTCGATACCGGCCGTTTCCGCAACACCTTTGGACTGGCGTTACCTGACTGGAGACACTCGCTTGCTCTGTGTCTTGCGGACCTGCGCGAGCGCCCCTAACGCCATTCGAACGATTGGAGCCGCGTCATCCCGATCGAGCGTGAGCGCTGCCTTGGTGGCGGCCTCGGGGCGGCCTTGGGACGGCCTTGGGGCCTTGGTGAGCGGCTCCGTCCTGCAAGCTTGGCGGTTGGCGATGGCGGCAGAACTGGTGTGAACCTTGCTGTCGCCCTGATAGGTTTCGGATCAGTCGATGACGAGTGCCCGCTGGAGCAGCCTTTCTGGTGGGGCAATCAACCCTTCAGGTAATCAATCGAGGAGCGAGTCCGCCATGACCACCACGCATGATGGCGCCTCACGAACCGGCAACGCCAAGCTCTTGAGCTGGGTTGACGAGATCGCGAGCCTTTGCAAGCCGGATCGCATCTATTGGTGCGACGGAAGCCAGGCCGAATACGACCGACTCTGTGATGAGATGGTGCAAACGGGCGCCTATATCCGCCTCAATCCGGACAAGCGCCCGAACAGCTACCTTGCGCGCTCCCATCCCAGCGATGTGGCGCGGGTCGAGGATCGCACCTTCATCTGCTCGCAGCGCAAGGAGGATGCAGGCCCGACCAACAATTGGATGAATCCCAACGAGATGCGTGCGCTCCTGCGCGAGCGCTTCGACGGCTGTATGCAGGGACGCACCCTGTACGTGATCCCGTTCAGCATGGGCCCGATCGGCTCGCCGATCGCCCACATCGGCGTCGAGATCACGGATTCCGCCTACGTCGTCACCAATCAGCGGATCATGACCCGAATGGGGCAGGCGGCCCTCGATGCCCTCGGCGATGAGGGTGACTTCGTGCCTTGCGTGCACAGCGTTGGTGCGCCACTCGCGCCGGGTGAGCAAGATGTGCCCTGGCCCTGTGCGAGCAACGTTGCGGACAAGTACATCACCCACTTCCCAGAGACCCGCGAGATCTGGTCCTTCGGGAGTGGCTACGGGGGCAACGCGCTACTTGGTAAGAAGTGCTTCGCGCTGCGCATCGCCTCGGTGATGGCGCGCGACGAGGGCTGGCTGGCCGAGCACATGCTGATCCTCGGCGTGAAGTCGCCCGAGGGCAGCAAGCATTACGTCGCCGGTGCCTTCCCGAGCGCCTGCGGCAAGACCAACTTTGCGATGCTGATCCCGCCGCAAGGCTTCGAGGGTTGGGAGGTGACCACGGTCGGCGACGATATCGCCTGGATCAAGCCGAACCCAGAGGATGGGCGCTTCTATGCGATCAATCCCGAGTATGGCTTCTTCGGCGTCGCACCCGGTACCAACGAGCGCTCAAATCCGAACGCGATCGCCTCGCTCAAGAGCAACGCCATCTTCACCAACACCGCGCTGACCGACGACGGCGATGTCTGGTGGGAGGGGCTGACCAAGGAGCCGCCCGAGCACCTGATCGATTGGCAGGGCCATGATTGGACGCCCGGATGCGGGCGGCCGGCGGCGCATCCGAACTCGCGCTTCACCGCGCTCGCGAGCCAATGCCCGTCGATCGATCCGGAGTGGGAGAACCCGGCTGGCGTTCCCATCAGCGCCTTCCTGTTCGGCGGCCGGGTCAGTAAGAACTTTCCGTTGGCGTTTCAGAGCTACAACTGGGAGCACGGTGTCTACATGGCGGCCACCATGGGGTCGGAGGGGACCGCGGCCTCGATCGGCCAGTCCAACATGCGCCGTGACCCGATGGCGATGTTGCCCTTCTGCGGCTATAACATGGCCGATTATTGGAAGCACTGGCTGCGCATCGGGCGCTGCCACGTGGCCACGCCACCGCGCATCTTTCGCGTCAACTGGTTCCGCAAGGATGAGCATGGCCGCTTCATCTGGCCTGGTTTCGGCGACAACATGCGCGTGCTCAAATGGGTCATCGACCGCGTCGACGGCAAGGCCTCGGCGATCGAAAGCCCGCTTGGCTGGCTACCGGCTTGGGACGACCTGACCTGGGAAGGACTCGAGTTCACGCCCGAGCAGTTCTTCAACATCATGAACATCGATAAAGAGGTGGCGCGCCAGGAGACAGTCGAGCAGGAGGAGCTGTTTACCCGTTTCGGCGATCATCTCCCGCGCGAGATGGAGCTCGAGCGCGAGCTGCAGCTGGCACGGCTCTACCACTCGCCCGACGTCTGGGACCTCTCGCGCGCGATGGTGGCCTGAAGGCTGGCAGCCGGAGCCTAGCGCACGACCAACAAGGCGCACTCGGCCCGCGCGGCGATGCGGCCGACGACGGAGCCCAGGAGTAGGCGCTCGACTGCGCTGCGGCCTTTGTGGCCGAGCAGGATCAGGTCGCTGTGCTCCTCGGCGGCTGTCGCCAAGATGCTCTGCGCAGGATCATCGCTCTGCAGCAGCTTGGTCTGCACCTCTGGCGTGAGGCTGCGTAAGCGTTCCGCGGCTGCGCCCAATGCCTGCTTGGCGGCGCGCTCCTCTTCTTGGAAGGCGGGGCTCAGGCGCTGGCTGAGGTCCTGGCGGTAGAGGGTCACCAGCTCCATCACGCGGAGCAGGGTGACCGTCGCACGGCCCTTCAAGGGTAAGCGTGCACAAAGCTCCACCGCCTTCTCGGCGGACCGCGAGCCGTCGTGAGCGAGCAGGAAGCGCAGCGGTGCGGCGGCGTCTGGAAGCGGGTGGTTCGTGAGGTCCGGGGGCGGTACCAGGAGCACCGAGCAGGGGGCGTTTTGCAGCACGCCGGCCGATACGCTACCGAGCAGGTAGCCACTGAGGCCGCCGAGACCTCGGGTGCCGACCAGGATCAGGTCAGCCGCCAGCGCTTCCGCGGCTTGGCAGATCTGATCGACGGGTTGGCCTTCTCGGACCTCGGTTGCTGTCGACCAATCCGCCGCACGCAGCCGCGCCACGACCCGTTGTAGATGGTCCCGTGCGTCTTGGCAAAGACGGACTTGGGCCTCGCTGAGAGCGGGCGGTTTGTCCCCTTCAGCGTGAGCCGAATCCGGTTCAGCCGCTCGCACCGGGTCGGGCCGGTCTTCTGCGACGACGCCGGCGATCCGCTGTCGCAGGCGCTCGGAGAACGCGGCCTGCTCGATGACCATGGTGATCAGCAGCTCGCTGCCCTCTGGCACCGGGAAGCGCAAGAGAAACTCCAGTGCGGCCAGGGCGCTGTCAGAGCCGTCTGTCGCGAATAGGATCTTCATCGTTTCAATGGGCCGAGCCGATGTTTAACGCGTATTGAAGGACGACGTACACAGCATAGACCGAGAGCAGCCAGATGCCTTGCCAGCGATAGAAGACGCCGCGGCGGTTGGTGAAAATGAACACCCGGAACGAATACAGGATGATCAGCATCGCCGGGAAGTGGAAGCTGTAGAAGTTCATCGGGATGGCCAGTGGCGTGGCGGCCGCCGCAGCCCCGATCACGAACAGGACGTTGAGGACGTCGGCACCGACGATGTTGCCGACCATGATCTCCGGATGGCCCTTGCGCACCGATGCGATGGCGGTCATCAGCTCGGGTAGCGAGGTGCCGAACGCAACCATGGTCGCGGCGATCACGTCATCCGGAACCCCGATCCGCATCGCCAGCTCCGAGGCGCTCGGCACGAGGATACGCGCGCCGATCACCACCATCAGCAGTCCACCGATGACCAGGCTCCAGCTGCGCCCGAGACTCATCAGGGCGTCGCCCGGCGCCTGCTCTCCGCCACTCGCGGCCGCACCACCTTGGCGTGCCCAGCGATAGGTCTGGAACAGGTAGGCGAGCAGCAGCGTCAGAAACAGGACCCCGACCCAGCGCCCGAGCTCGGGCTCAGCACCGACGGGGGCGGCGAAGAGCATGGCGAGGGCGATCAGGACCAGCAGCGTGGCGGCACCGACCTGCACCCAGCCGGTGCGATCGAGGATGAACCGGTTGACGGGGACGGCCGCGAGCACACAGGTGAGACCGAAGATCAGTCCGGTATCGGCGATGATCGAGCCAACGCCGTTGCCCAAGGCCAGGCCCGGATTGCCCATGTAGGCGGCCATCACCGAGACGAACGCCTCGGGCAGGGTCGTGCCTAACGACACCACGGTGGCGCCAATGACAATCTTCGGCAGGCCCGTGCGACGCGCGAGATCGACGACACCGTCGATCATCCAATCGGCGCCTTTCGAGAGCAGGGCGACACAGACGGCGATGATGCCCAGGAGCACGAGGCCGTGCTGATCCGCGATCAGCGCCCGCAGCATGGCGTCGTCACCGATCAAGCTGAGAATCCCGGAATCCATTGCATGTCACCCCTGCCGATCAGCTGAAACCTGGTGCACACTGGGCAGCGCATCCTACCGACTCGAGCTGAGTCCGCCAACGAGATCGGCGCCAATCAGGCCGCGCCGGCCGACGAAAGCGGGCATCCAGGCAGGCAGCCTAGGGCGTTCTTGCCAAGGACCAGACCTCGATCTGCGCGCAGCCCGCGCGTCTCAGCACCCGGGCCAGCTCGGAGACCGTCGCGCCGGTCGTGACCACGTCGTCGAGAATGGCCAAGCGCTTCGGTATGCCGGAGACGGCCTCAAAGGCGCCCCGGATGTTCGAGAGGCGCAGACGCTCGTCGAGCTCGGACTGCGCTTGAGTGGCGCGAGTACGTCGACAACAGCGGTGGTTGACCGGGATCTGCAGGCGGCGTCCAACCACCTTCGCCAGTTCGAGCGCTTGGTTGTAGCCGCGCTGGCGAAGGCGCGTCGGATGCAGGGGTACCGGTAGAATCGCGTCGGGTCGTTGCCAGTTGGGCTGCTCGGCCTCAGCCTGGAGTGCATCGGCCAAGAGCTCGCCGAGCAAACGGATCAGGTTCAGTTTGGATTGGAATTTGATCCCCGCGACGACTGCCGGTAACGGGTCTTCATAGCGAAAGGCGGCTCGGCATCGATCGAATGGTGGCGCTTGCCGCTGACAGCGAGCGCAAATGCGCTCCGCGCTTGGCGCTAAGGCCCGCGGCTCGAGCGCCTGATCGCGTGGTGTGGCGAAGGGTTGTGCACAGATCGCGCAGCGCGAGCCCAGATGCGGTAGGTCCGCATGGCAGCCCGCGCACAGATCGCGGCCGGCCACGCCGGGCGCACCGCAGAGCACACAGGTCAGCGGGTAGAGCAGCGTGAGCGCCTGCTCGGCAAGCTCGTGCAAGGTTCGGCCGCAAAGGGTGCGCAAACCAGGCGATCTAGGGGTTCCAGAACTTGACCAGGCCGACGATGATGCCACCGACGCTGATCAGGCTTGCGAAAGACCAGATCATGAAGCGGTCGATGCGTCGTGTCATGTTCTCAAAGCGCTGGTCCATGGTCGCTTGCATCGACTCGAAGCGTTTGTCGACCTGCTCGAAGCGCTTGTCGATCTGCTCGAAGCGCCTCTCCATCTGCTCAAACCGCTTGTCGACCTGCTCGAAGCGCTTGTCGATTTGCTCGAAGCGCCTCTCCATCTGGGCGAAGCCCTCGCGCATCAGCTCGCGCTGATGATTGAGCGCCTCTTCGACGCGGACCATCCGCTCGCGCAGCTCGATCTCGTAGACCGCCGGTGGCTTGCCGAGACTCTGCTCGGCGAGCCAATCGCCCATATTGGCCTTGATGAACTCGATGTCTTGCTGCGTGAGTGTCATGGCTGATCCTCCATCCGGGCAGCGCTCAGTATAGCAATCGACGTTGTGATCGGCGCTGTTGCGGCTTTCGCGCCTCGGCGCCGGCACGCGCGGCGTTGCCCGCAGGCCGCATCGACCGGGCGTTGCCCGAAGGGCTTGTCAACCGCAGGTGCCGCATTTGGTTGACAGCGCTGCGCGGCCCGTTAGGCTAGCAGGCTCCGACGCAGTGACCCTAAGGCTGCGATTCTTGATACCCGCTACCGGACCTGCCTATGTCGCCATCCCTTCGGCATTCCCCGGTCTCGCACGAGGCTGCGGCGCCCATTCGACACGACTGGTCGCTCGAGGAGGCGAGTGCCTGCCTGGATCAGCCCTTCAATGACCTGCTGTTCGCGGCCCAGTCGATACATCGCATGGGTTTCGACCCGAACCGCATCCAGGTCAGCACCCTGCTCAGCATCAAGACGGGTGCCTGCCCCGAGGACTGCGGTTACTGCTCACAGAGCGCCAAGCACGACACGGGGCTCGAGCGCGAGCGCTTGCTGCCGCTGGATGAGGTGCTGCAGGCGGCAAACGCCGCGCGCGAGGAGGGTGCAACGCGCTTCTGCATGGGCGCGGCCTGGCGCAACCCGACCGATAAGCACCTCGATCAGGTCATCGAGATGGTGCGCGGCGTCAAGGCGTTGGGCCTGGAGACCTGTGTCACCTTAGGCATGCTGGAGCAGGACCAGGCGCAGCGTCTGCGAGCGGCCGGGCTCGACTACTACAACCACAATCTGGATACCTCGCCCGAGTTCTACGGCCAGGTCATCAGCACGCGCACCTATCAGGATCGGCTGCAGACGCTCGAATACGTGCGCGAGGCCGGGCTGAAGACCTGCAGCGGCGGCATCCTCGGTATGGGCGAATCGCGCCGCGACCGCGCCTCGATGCTCTGTCAGCTCGCCAACCTGCCGGCGCATCCGGAGTCGGTGCCGATCAACCTGCTGGTCCAGGTGGAGGGCACGCCGCTGTTCGGGACCGAGGCCCTGGACCCACTCGAGCTGGTGCGGACCATTGCCGTGGCTCGGATCATGATGCCGGCCTCCTATGTGCGCCTCTCCGCCGGCCGTGCTGGCATGTCCGACGAGCTACAAGCGCTGTGCTTCGCCGCGGGTGCCAACTCGGTGTTCTACGGCGACCGGCTGCTCACCGCTGATAATGCCGAGGCCGCGCGAGACCAACAACTGTTCGCTCGTCTCGGACTGCAGCCTGAGGAGGCCGAGCTCGAAGGGCGTGATCGGCCTGGTGGCTGCCACAAGTCCATCGATCGCCAAGCGTCAGCGAACGCCTGAGCGTCGCGGATGCTCGGTGATCGCATTGGCCTGTCTGGTCTGATCGAGTCCGCAGCGATCGCGACCGTCGACTCCCTCGGCGCCTTTCTCGCAGCCCGTCTTGCCGCCTGTCTCGCCGTGGCGCGGCTGGCGGTGCCGCTGGCGGCGCTATCTCTGGCGCCGGAACGAGCCTGGT
>CAZTYV010000044.1:0-21573 GCA_964617675.1 uncultured Halochromatium sp.
TCACCACCAATCCTCGCTACAGACGCAGCTCGCGGCGCTGGAGGACGCGCTTGCATCGGCCACGCCGGCCGCGGATGCAGCGCTGGAGACGGCCTTGCTGGATCTGTCCGCGCGCCTCTGTGGCCTAAGGCTATCGGATTATCTGATCCGTGAGCAGCTGCCTGCGGCCGCGATCGTGGCCGAGTCACATCCGGCGCTAGCGCTGGCGCCAGAACCTGATCTGCAGCCGGACCTGGGTTCGGAGCATGAGCATGAGCACGCGCACGCGCACGAGACCAGACTTAGGCCCGAGCCCAGATCAAAGTCCAGCTCCAGATCAGCGATCGCCGTCAACGCCGCGCTTGGTGCCATTGCCGATCTGCGGCCCGAGCCGCTCGAGCGGGCCCTGGCCGCCGGCTTTCGGGTCTTGAAGCTCAAGGTCGGCGTGGCAGCGATCGACCGCGAGCTCGAGGCGATTCGGCATCTGAGCGCGCGGCTGCCCGCTGATGTGCGCTTGCGACTCGACGCGAACCGTGCCTGGACGCTGGCAACGACAGCGAAGCTGATAGAAGCTCTCAGGCCCATCGCGAACCGGATTGAGTGTCTGGAGGAGCCCTGTGCCGAGGCCACTGACATCCAGCTTCGTGCCTTGCAAGCGCAGGCCCCCTTTGCCTTGGCGCTCGACGAGTCGTTGCCGGCGCGCGGTTGGCCGCTCGATCCACGGCAACTGCCGCTGCGTCGCTTGG
Source organism: uncultured Halochromatium sp. (assembly GCA_964617675.1). GTDB lineage: Bacteria > Pseudomonadota > Gammaproteobacteria > Chromatiales > Chromatiaceae > Lamprobacter. The sequence goes on from CAZTYV010000044.1 coordinate 726, forward strand.
TGCTGAAACCGGGCGTCATGGGCGGCCTCCGACCAACTCTGACATTAGCGCGGCGGGCTCAGGCCGTGGGCCGAGAGGTTGTGATCACCAGCCTGATCGAATCCGCCGCTGGCCTCTGGAGCAGCGCCCAACTCGCTGCCGCCACGGGCTCGCCACTGGCCCATGGACTCGCGACCGCCGATTGGCTCGCGGCGGATTTGGGTCCAGCACCTGCGATCAAGGCAGGCCGTATCCAATTGCCGCGTCGTCCGGGAAGCGGCTTTTCGCCCTGGAGCCCGTCGGGCAATGTCGGCGCCTAGCCCCCTCGCGGAGCAAGGCTTCGCCGGCATACGCATGGGTCCCGCTGGCGCCGAGGAGCCGCCGCGCTCGCTGTTGCTGCATGGTTTCACTGGTTTGGCCGAGGATTGGCGGGACTGCTGGTCCGGGTCAGGGTCCGGGTCTGGACCGGGGGCGGCCTTGGCCATCGATCTACCAGGACATGGTGCTAGCCGTGCGCCCGAGGGTGCCTTCGATCAGGCGCTCGACCGGTTGCTCGCGGCCTTGCCGGCTTCGATCGAGCGCGTCATCGGCTATTCGCTCGGCGGTCGCATGGCGCTTGGTCTGCTGCGCCTGGCGCCGGAGCGCTTTGGTTGCGCGATCATCCTGTCGGCGCATCCCGGGTTGAGCGATCCGCGCGCGCGCGCGCGCCGGCGAGCCGCCGATCAGCGCTGGATCGAGCGGCTCGAACACCAGGGTATCGCGGCCTTCGTCGATGCCTGGGAGTCCTTACCGCTGTTCGCCACGCAGGTCTCGGCATCAGCGCAGCAGCGAGCGCAGCAGCGTGAGCGACGCCTGAGTCAATGCGCGGCAGGGCTCGCGGCCTCGTTGCGTGTGCATGGGCTGGCTGAGATGCCATGCATGCGTGAGACGATCATCCGGTATCCCGGTGAGCTGCACTGGGTCGCCGGTGCAGAGGATCACAAATTCAGCGCCCTGGCGAGGGAGGTGGAGCACTGGCGACCATCGATGCGGCTCCATCGATTGCCTGGTGTCGGCCACAATCCCTTGCTCGAGGCACCCGACAGGCTGCGGCGTTTGATGGCGTCGATCGCCACCGATTAGACCTGGGTTGCAAACACGGAAGCCGTGTTGGATGAGGTGACCCGGCGATCGGGAGGCGCTGGACAACCCCAGAAGCAGACGCCAAGCTAGGGATCAGGAATCAGGATGTTGAGGTCGATGGCTATGGGAGTCGCACTCAAGCTGTTCGAGCAGCTCACCGATGCCGCCAATGACGAGGCACGCTTCCGGCTGATCGCTGAAGCCATTGGTCAACTGGAGGATGCCTTGCCGCGTCCGGGCGAGATCGCCTCCCCGCACCACGTGCGTGAATCCGAGCTGCGATTGCAGCGCGAGATCGAGGTTGTCCGTAAGGAGATTGAGGTCGTCCGTAAGGAGATCGAAGTCGTCCGCGGCGAAAACAAAGACATGGAGCTGCGGCTACAAAAAGAGATCAAGCAAGTCGAACTGCAGGTGCAGGAGGTCCGCGTCGAGGTCAAGGCCACCGAGGCGAGCCTGCGCACCGCAATCCACCGCCAGACGCTCTGGGTCGTGGGTGCGGTTGGAGCCGTGGTCGGGTTCATTCGGCTGCTCGAGTGGCTGCTGCCCTAACGCGCATGGCGGGGTGCCAACCCTGAGCATGAATCGCGTGTGATCAGGTTAATCGCTCCGGTTGCTTCCTCTGATGTCACCTGCGGCTGCCGGCTAGCTCGCTGCCCCTGCCAGGGTTCACTGCCAACGACTTATAGTCGCCCGAGATAGGTGTAGCCGTAGAGTCCGGCCTTAAGCTCGGAGTAGAGCTGCTCGCGCGTCTCGCGCTCGAGCGCGACCTCGTCGAGGCGGCGGCGGTATTGGGCGAGCAGGGCGCGCGGCTCGAAGTGGACCGTGGCCAGCAGCTCATCGGCCGAGTCGCCGTGCTCGAGCTCGAGCAGGCGCCAACCCTCGGGCTGGTCCGCATCGAGCTCGATCGCGACCGCATCGGTGTCGCCGAACAGGTTATGCATGTCGCCGAGGATTTCCTGGTAGGCGCCGACCAGGAAGAAGCCGAGCAGGTAGGTCTCGCGCTGCGGATCGAAGGCATGCACCGGCAGGCTGGCCTCGATCCCGTCCTGATCGACGTAGTGGGCGATGCAGCCATCGGAGTCGCAGGTGAGATCCTGGACCACGCCGCGCTCGGTCGGGGCCTCGTCGAGCCGCTGCAAGGGACAGATCGGGAAGATCTGATCGATGGCCCAGACGTCCGGCAGCGACTGGAAGAGCGAGAAGTTGCAGAACAGCTTGTCGGCGAGCAGGGCATCGATCTGCTCGAGCACCTCGCGTTGGCGTCGGTTGGCGTGCGAGAGACGCGGGCGCAGCGCGCGGCAGCAGGCGATGAACAGCTCATCGGCACGGGCGCGGGCGAGCAATCCATCCGGGCCAAGCGCGCTGAGCCGACCGGCGGCGAACCGTTGGCGCAGCCCCTGCACCGCGGCCTCGGCCTCCTCGTAGACGGCCAGTGCTGGGGCCTCGCTGGCGGCGCGCAGTGCCTGCTCGAGGCGCTCGAGCTCCGGCGTTTCGGCGGCGGATCTGGGCGCTAATCTGGGCGCTAATTTGGGCGCTAACGGGGGCTTGCGCGCCACCTCGATCGTTGCTGGCGGGGCGTCTTGTGGACGATCAAGTGCTTGCCCCGCGGCGGACCTCGGGTGCGACCACTGATCGTCCTGCGCCCTCGCTGCGGCGTCGACGGGGCCATCGCTGGCCCGTTCGCGATCGACCACATCGGTGATCAGCACCGCGTGATGGGCAGTCAGTGCGCGGCCGGATTCGGTGATCAGGTCCGGCTCGGGCAGCCCATGCTCGGCACAGAGTCGCGACAGGGTGCCGACGATGGCCTCGGCATAGTCCTCGGCGCGATAGTTCATCGAGCAATAGGCGCGGGTGCGACTGCCCTCGTAGTCGACGCCGAGGCCGCCGCCGAGGTCGAGGGTGCGCGGTTGGGCGCCGAGCGCGTGCAGCGCGGCATAGAACTGGCCGAGCTCGGCGACGCCGGCGCGGATGTCGTCGAGGCTCGGGATCTGTGATCCGAGGTGCGCGTGCAACAGTTGCAGCCAGTGCAGCTTGTTCGCCGCGCGCAGGCGCTCGAGCAGCGCCAGCAGCTGGCTGGCTGAGAGCCCGAACTTGGCCTTGTCACCGCCGCTGTTCTGCCAGTTGCCGGCAGCCGCGGCAGCCAGACGGATGCGCACGCCAAGCACCGGCTCGACACCGATCCGCCCGGCCTCTTCCAGCACCAGGTCCAGCTCCGAGGGTTTCTCGATGACGATCTGCACGTCGAGCCCAAGGCGCCGCCCGATCAGCGCCAGGCGGATGTACTCGCGGTCCTTGTAGCCGTTGCAGATTACCGGCTCGCCGGCTGGCACCAGCGCCAGCACCGCCATCAGCTCGGGCTTGCTGCCGGCCTCGAGCCCAAGCCCGCCGGCACTGAGCAAGGCGCGCACCACGCTGCGCTGCTGGTTGACCTTGATCGGGTAGACGGGCCGATAGGCGCCTCGGTAGCCATGGGCAGCGATGGCGGACGCGAAGGCACCTTGCAGCCGATGCACGCGATGGCGCAGGATGTCGTCAAAGCGCACCAACACCGGCAGGGACAGCCCGGCATCACGCAGCCGCTCGGCAAGCCGCACCAGGTCGATGCGGGTCTCGCCCTCGGGGTGGGGCCGCGCGCAGAGATGGCCACCAGGGCCGATCTCGAAATAGCCCTCGCCCCAGCGCGCGATGGCATAGATCAGGTCGCAGCGGGGGTCAGTGGGGGCCATGGTCGGACGTTGCAGCATGCATGCGTGTTTCAGCGAACTGACGGACGCGTTCGTAGGTATCCACTCGCAAGGACGTAAATTCGCCCGCGAGGATCAAATCGGCGGCGAGCGCTTCCGGGCTCTCCATGTATTCGTGGATCAGCCGATTGCGTAGCTTGCGTGCCTGCAGCCAGTGTTCGGTGCTCGCCAAAACGCCGAGGCGCTCTGCTCGATTCAGCACCTCGATCTGTGCGCCAGGCTTCTCGGCCAGCGCGATCAGCCAGCGCGGCAGGAGCTTTTGGCACTTCATAATCGAACCCCGGTTTGCTGGGCCTCGCGATGCACCTGATCCGGTCTGCTCTGTGCATCGCAGATCAGCACGTCGATCGGCTGATCGCCAAGGCGCATCTGAAGGCGCGCCACCAATTGCAGGCGCTTGCGCGGGATCTCGGGGATCGCTTGATCCGACTCGACGAGCAGATCGATGTCGCCGCCGCGGGCCTGATCGTCGAGGCGCGAGCCAAAGAGCCGAACGCGCGCGTGCGCGCCGAAGACTTCCTCCGTCGACTGACGAATGATCTCGATCTGTTCTGGTGTAAGACGCATGTCTGCGGAGTATAGCGGTCGATCGCCCAGAAGATCTCCCAGCCGAGAGCGGTGCCGAGGCTGCGGTGCCTGAGCGCCATCCGAATCTTAACGGTTGGTAATCTTCGGTTACGCCGCTGGTAAGGGGCGAGCCCTTATCCTCGTTCGGTAACCGACTCCGAGATTCAGTCTGCGACGAGAACACGAGGCATGGCGATGAGCGATGAAGCGGCTGCCGCGGGCAGCGCGTCACAGCAGGCCTTTGCGGCGGTGCGGGCCGACTTGCGCGAGCGCATCGTCGGTCAGGATGCGTTGATCGAGCGCCTGCTGATCGCGCTGCTGGCCGATGGTCACCTGCTGGTTGAGGGTGCGCCGGGGCTGGCGAAGACGACCGCGATCAAGGAGCTGGCGCGGCGCATCGAGGGTGATTTCCAGCGTGTGCAGTTCACGCCGGACCTCTTGCCCGGCGATCTCACTGGCACCGATGTCTACCGGCCCGAGACCGGTGATTTCCAATTCCAGTCCGGCCCCCTGTTCCACAATCTGGTCTTGGCCGATGAGGTCAACCGCGCGCCGGCCAAGGTCCAGTCGGCCTTGCTCGAGGCCATGGGCGAGCGCCAGATCACCGTCGGCGGACGCACCTATCCGCTGCCCGAGCCCTTCCTGGTGATGGCGACCCAGAACCCGATCGAGCAAGAAGGCACCTATCCGCTGCCCGAGGCGCAGCTCGATCGCTTCCTGATGCACGTGCGCGTCGACTATCCCGACCCCAAGACCGAGCGCCGGATCCTGGAGATCGCGCGCGCAGAGGCCCGTGGGCAGCTGCGCCAGCAGGGCGACGCGGGGCCGATGATCCGTCGCGCGCAGGTGCTCGCGGCACGCACCGAGGTGATGGGCCTGCACATGGCCGACAACCTCGAGGAGTATCTGGTCCAACTGGTCCTGGCGACCCGCAGCCCGGGGCGTTATGACCAAGCGCTGGCGCGCATGGTCGATTACGGCGCGAGTCCGCGCGCGACCATCGCGCTGGATCGTTGCGCACGGGCGCGGGCCTGGCTGCGCGGCGGCGACTATGTGACGCCCGATGACTGTCATGCGGTGGCCTACGATGTGCTGCGCCATCGCATCCTGCTCAGCTATGCCGCCGAGACCGAGGGCCTGACGCCGGACGCGCTGGTAGGGCAGCTGATCCGCCAGGTGCCGATGGTTTGAAGGACGGTTTGAAGGCCCGTTTGACGGCTGGGGTTGGCTTGGTTTTGACGAGGCACTGCAACGGGTATTCGGGGCCATGAGCGCGAGGCTCAGCGACGACGAGCGTCTCTACCACGTCGATGCCGACGAGCTGGTGGGCTTGCGCGCCTCTGGCGAGCGGTTGCGGCCGGCGCGCACCCAGAGGGCTCGCTCGGCCCTCGCCGGAGCCCATCGCTCGCGCTTCCATGGTCGCGGAATGGACTACCGGGAGTCGCGCCACTATCAGCCTGGCGATGACATCCGCAACATGGATTGGCGCATCACCGCGCGCAGCGGCCGAGCGCATGTCAAGGTCTTCGATGAGGAGCGCGAGCGCCCCGTCGTGGTCCTGGTCGACTTCAGCGCGAGCCTCTTCTTCGCCTCGCGAGGGGTCTTCAAGTCGGTGCAGGCGGCGCGGCTTGCGGCGCTGATCGGCTGGTCGGCGATCGGCCATGGCGATCGCATCGGTGCGCTGCTGTTCAGTGATGACGGTGATCGAGGCATGCATCGAGAGCTGTCACCGGCCGGAGGCCGCCGTGGACAGATGCGCCTGATCCGCGCCTTGGCCGAGGCTGGCGCGCCCGAGGCCGCGCTGCGCCGGGGCGAGCGGGATGAACCGGCGCGCGCTGCTGCCGGACCCAGGGCTGATCGGGCGGGGGGCCAGACCGCCGCTCGCGCTGACGCCGCTCAGCATCGCCCTGCGGTTTTGGGGCAGACCGCTGGGGGGCAGGCGACCCGAGGCCCGGCTGGTCGCGCTGATGCGGGCGAGGGCGGCTTGAGTGCGGCGCTGATGCGGCTGCGGCGAGTCGCGCGGCCTGGCAGCCTGGTGTTTCTGCTCTCGGATTTCTACAGCGCTGACGCCGACAGTCAGCACCATCTGAGCCGCCTGGCCCAGCACAGTGATCTCAATGCGATCCAGCTGCTCGATCCGCTCGAGCTGGCGCCGCCCCCGCCGGGTCGCTATGGGATCAGCGATGGGCGCCGACGGGCGATGCTCGACACCCGCTCGCGCGTCGAGCGCGAGCGTTATCAGGCCGCGTTGTCCCGGCATCACCAGCGGGTGCGCGAGCTGACCCTCGAAAATGGTATCGGCTTGCTGCAATGCCTGACCACCGATGACCCGGCCGAGCGGCTCGGCGAGCTGCTCTCGAGCCGCAAGGCACAAGGGGCCGCGGTCACTGCCGAGCGCGAGCCGATGGGGACCTCCGGATGACGACGCCTTTGGACGCCAGCGTCCCAGCCGCCCGCGCGGAGCCGTCTGCGCCCGCCGATTCCGCGGCGTCGGCAGCGCTCGATCATCCGTCGGCGGCGCCCTCGGGCACTCCGGCGACGAGCCCGTCTGGCGGGGTTGGCGCTTCTCTGGAGCTGCGCGATATCCACCTGCCTGCCGAGCCTGGGCTCTGGCCGCCCGCGCCCGGCTGGTGGCTGCTGCTGGTAGTGCTTCTGGCGGCGCTGGCGTTCCTTGGGCGCCAAGGCTGGCGGATGCAGCGCCGTCGTCGACGGCGCCAGCGCGTCCTCGCCGAGCTCGATCGGCTGGAAGCGGCCGAGATGCGGGGGCCGGCGTTGGTCGCGGCGGTCTCGGCGCTGCTGAAACGGGTGGCCCTGAGCCGCTATCCGCGCGCGGAGGTGGCCGCCTTGTCCGGCGATGCCTGGCTCGCCTTCCTCGATCGCAGTGGCGGTGAGGGGCGGTTCGCAACGGGCGCCGGACGGGCGCTGGCGGAGGGCGCTTACGCGCCCGAGACGACCGGGCTCGACGCGCACGCCCTGCTCAGTGTCGCTCGCGACTGGTTGCGGAGGAACCTCCGATGAGCCGGTTTGAAGGTCGCGCGCTGCATCGGGGCGAGTCGAGCCGGCTGCCGATTCGGCAATGGGCTCCACGGTCGGTCCAAGGGCCAACCCCCAAGCGAGTCCTAAGACCAGTGCCTAAACCAGCCCCAAAGCCGACCTCGAATCCAGCCCGGCAGGAGCAACAACCATGAGTGGCCTGCTGCCCGGACTCCAAGTCGAGCTCGCCTGGCCTTGGATGCTGCTGGCGCTGCCGCTGCCTTGGCTGCTGCGCCTGCTGCTGCCGCGAGCCGAGCCGGTGGGCAGCGCGGCCTTGCGGGTGCCCTTTTTCGGGATGCTGAGTCCCGCCCAGCCGGTCGCGGAGCCCCCGTCGCGGCGCTGGTCGCTCTGGCTCGCGCTGCTGGCCTGGCTGCTGTTGGTGCTGGCCGCAGCGCGTCCGCAATGGCTCGGCGAACCGGTCGAACCGATCCCGCTGCCGATGGCCGGGCGCGACCTGATGCTGGCGGTGGACATCTCCGGCTCGATGACCGAGGAGGACATGGTGATCGGCGGGCGCGCGGTCGATCGGCTGACGGCGGTGAAGGCCGTGGCCGGTGATTTCATCGAGCGCCGTGAGGGCGATCGGATCGGCCTCATCCTGTTCGGCCAGCAGGCCTACGTGCAGACGCCCCTGACCTTCGATCGCGCGACCGCTCGTACCCTGCTGTTCGAGTCGGCCGTGGGGTTGGCCGGCCGCGAGACCGCGATCGGCGATGCGATCGGCCTCGCGGTCAAGCGCTTGCGCGATCAACCGACGGACGAGCGGGTGCTGGTGCTCCTGACCGATGGCGCCAACACCGCCGGCAGTATCGCTCCGCTGAAGGCGGCAGAGCTTGCCGAGCAGGCGGGGATTCGGATCTACACCATCGGTGTCGGCTCCGATCCACGGACCGGATTTGGTGCCTTTGGTCTCAACGTTGGCCGGAATCCGATCGACGAGGCGACGCTCGAGGCCATCGCGGAGGACACCGGCGGGCGCTACTTCCGCGCCCGCGATGTGCGCGAGCTGCAGGGCATTTACGGGCTTTTGGACGAGCTGGAGCCCGTCGAATCGGACCAGCAGACCTTTCGTCCGGTCGGCGAGCTTTTCGCCTGGCCCTTGGGTCTAGCGCTCGTGCTCAGTGCCGGGGTCGCGGCGGCGGGTGCGGGGCTGACGGAACGCGTGGGAAGCGCACTGCGGCGTTGGTTTGCGGGGTCCGTGGCTTAGTGCGCCTTGGATGTGATTGGAGTTGCTGTGATGAGCGAGCTGCACTTGATCGAGCCGCTGTGGCTGCTAGCGCTGATCCCGCTCGGGCTGCTGCTCTGGTGGCTCTGGCGCGCCGATGCCGAGCATTCGGCCTGGCGGCGGGTCGTCGACGCCCGGCTGCTCGCGGTGCTCCAGGTGGGTGCGGGCGAGCCGGCTCATGAGGGGGCGCGCAAATGGCCGCTGCTCTTGTTGGCGGCAGGTTGGCTGCTCGCGGTCCTGGCGCTAGCCAACCCGACCTTCGAGCGCGAGCCGGTGCCGGCCTTTCGCACCGATGCCGCGCGTGTGGTCGTGCTGGACCTGTCGCGCTCGATGCTGGCGGACGATCTGACCCCGTCGCGCCTCGAGCGCGCACGCTACAAGGTCGCCGATATCTTCGGCCGCAGCGCCGATGGCCAGGTTGGGCTCGTCGCCTTCGCCGGCGACGCCTTCGCGGTCTCGCCACTGACCGACGATGCCGAGACCATCCGCGCCATGCTCGAGGCGCTGAGCCCGCAGATCATGCCGCTGCAGGGCAGCCGGCCGGACCGCGGCCTCGATCTCGCGCTTGAGCTGCTGCGCCAGGCCGGTGCACGCAACGGCGAGGTGATTCTGCTCACCGATGACGCCGGTGGCGTGCGCGCCACCGGGGCCGCCGAGCGGCTGCGCGAGGCCGGTCACGTGCTCGGCGTGATCGGGGTTGGCACCGCGCAGGGCGCGACGGTGCCCGGCGTGACCAGCGCCGACGGGCCGGTGATCACGCGCCTCGACAGCAACGCGCTGAAGGCGTTGGCCGAGGCCGGTGGTGGTCGCTACGCGAGTCTCAGCAGCGGCGACGGCGACCTGGATCAGGTGTTGATCGACCCGAGCAGCCGTGAGCGCGCGGTGGCCGAGCGCGATCCGATGCTGGCCGAGCGCTGGCGTGAGCTTGGCCCCTGGATCGCAGTGCTCTTGCTGCCCTTGGCGGCGCTCGGCCTGCGCCGCGGCTGGCTGTGGCTGCTGTTGCTCGGCCTGGTGCCGGGCGGGCTGCTCATGCCGCAGCCGGCACTGGCGCTGAGCTGGGCCGATCTTTGGCAGCGTCCGGAGCAGCAGGCGGCGCGCGCCCTTGCGGCCGGCGAGCTGGAGCGCGCGCGGGCGCTGGCGAGCGACTCGGCGCGGGCCGGCAGCGCCGCCTATCGATTGGGCGATTACGCCGACGCGGCGGCTCAGTTCGCGCGCGGCGATCGCGCGGTTGATCACTACAACCGCGGCAACGCACTGGCCCGCGAGAATGAGCTCGAGGCGGCCCTGGCAGCCTACGATGAGGCCCTTGCGCGTGACCCCGAGCTCGAGGATGCGCGCTACAACCGCGCGCAGGTCGAGGCTGCACTGCGCTCGCAGGATCAGCAGTCTGCGAATTCGCCATCCGAGAATGAGCCGTCGCAGGGGCAGGATGCCGGCGAGCAGCCGGGGCAACAGGGCTCTAATGCAGGAGACGAATCCGGACAAGACGCATCGGGTGACCCCACGGCGGATCGGTCGAGCGCGTCCGAGCCGAGCAGCGGTTCGCGGGCCGGTGATCAACCGGGCGATCAACAGCGCGAGCAATCGGGCGATCAAGCGGGCGATCAAGCGGGCGATCAGGCCGCGGCCGAGGAAGCAGCGACCGACGCGGGTGCCGAGCCCAGCGCGTCATCAGACGCCTCCCCGGACGCGCCGGTCGAGTCGGGAGCAGACAAGGGCTCGGACTCAGAGGACGATGGACAGCGTTCGGCCGCTGACCCTGGGGCCGACGCCCCCGGCCGCCAGGAGCAGGCGGCCGCTGACTATCGTGAGGAGGCGGCGCAGGCAGGCGACGTCGATGCCCCGGAGGATCGCGGTCCGAATCCCGATGCGAAGGACCAGGCCGGTCGCGCGCCCGGGGGCGTCACCGCGGGGCTCGATCCGCGGGAGCGCGAGTCGCGTCAAGCCGCCGACCAATGGCTGCGACGCATCCCGGATGATCCGGCCGAGCTGTTGCGCCGCAAGTTCCTCTATCAATATCAGACCCGTCGGTCAGGGGCGGATGACCTCTCGACGGGCACGCCATGGTGATCCCGATGACCATCGCAGCCAAGCTCCGAGGGGTCGCGGCTCGGGCCCGGCGCGTCCGGGCCGCGCCCGCGGCTGCTCAACGACTCGCCGCGCTCGGCCTCATCGCGCTCTTGCTCCTGCCGAGCCTGGGCTGGGGCGCCGAGGTTCGCGCCTTTCTCAATCAGACCCAGGTCTACGAGGGCGATCAGGTGGTGCTGACGATCGAGCGCGCGGGGCGTGGCTCCTCGAGCGAGCCGGATCTCAGCCCCTTGGCCGAGGACTTCGAGGTCGGCCGACCCAGCACCTCGCAACAGACCCAGATCATCAACGGTCGACGCTCCGATCAGACGCGTTGGCAGGTTGGGTTGCGGCCGAAGCGACTCGGGCGCCTGCCGATTCCCCCGATCCAGGTCGGCTCAGCGTCCACCGCGCCGCTCAGCCTGAGTGTGGAAGCGGTACCCGAGGGCGGGTTGGGCGGTCCCGGCGACCAGGTCTGGCTCGAGGTCGAGCTCGGTGGGCCGGCTGATGATGCCGAGGGCGGGCCCGGTCCCTTGCCAGGTTCCTTGCCAGGTTCCTTAGTGGTACAGCAGCAGGTGCCGCTGGTGGTGAGGGCCTACAGCGCACAGCCGCTGCTCGATTACCAGATCGAGATGCCGGCCGTTGAGGGCGCCGTGCTGACCCGAATCGGTCGCGATCAGGGCAGCTTGGTCAACCGCGCCGGGAAGCAGTATCGGGTCATCGAGCGTCGCTACAGTCTCAACCCCGAGCGCAGCGGACGCCTGCGCATCCCGCCGATCACCTTCGATGCTGAGCTCAAGACGGAGCCCGGCCGTGGGGTGGGATCACCCGCGGCTCGCGGGCTGTCCGATCTGTTCGACGACCCGATGATCGATCGCATGCTGGGCGGGATGCGGCTCGGCCCGGGCGGGTCGTTGTTCGAGCGCGGTGAGCTGGCGCGCGCGCAGAGCGAGGCCTTGGTGCTCGAGGTCGCGGCCAGCGCCGAAGACTTCAGCGGTGAGCACTGGCTGCCGGCCACCGCGTTGACGGTCGAGGACTCATGGGCCAGCGCCGATGGTGGCGAGCCACCGCGGCTTGCCGTCGGTGAGCCTGCGACGCGAACCCTCACCCTGACCGCCTATGGTCTGGCCGGGAATCAGATCCCGGAGGTCGCTATCCCGACGCCGCCCGGGCTCCGTGTCTACCCGGGCCAGACCAAGTCTGAGACGCGGAGCGATGGACAGACCCTGATTGGCATCAGCGAGCAACAGGTGACGGTGATCCCGACGCAGGGCGGTGAGATCGAGATGCCGCCGATCGAGATCCCCTGGTGGGATACCGAGGCCGGTGAAGAGCGGGTCGCGCGGGTCTCGGCCTTGAGCCTAAGCGTGGCAGGCCCAGTGTCGGCGGCCGGCGCTGAGGATGACCGTCGCGGCGCGCAGGTGCAGCCGTCGACCGGGCCTGAGGCGACAGAGGCTCCGATCGCGGCGGCGAGGTCAGGGCCTGCGCGCGATGATGCTGCGCTCGCAGGCGCTGATGGCCCCAGCGGCCTGCTCGGCTCTGGCATCGCCGTCGGTTGGGCGCTGCTGACCGCGCTGTTGATCCTGGGCAGCGCGGGGCTCGCCGCGCTGTGGGTCCGGCGCCGCCACCGCGCGAGGTCGGAGGTGGCCGCCCGGTCCGGCGGTGCCAGTCGGGCGCCCACCGAGCAGATGCAGCGGGCTCGGGTCGCGCTCAGGGGCGCTTGCGAGCGCGGCGATCCGCGTGCCGCGGAGCAGGCGCTCTTGGATTGGGCCTGCGCGCGTTGGCCGAACGAGCCCCCCACCGGCTTGGGCGCGCTGGCGGAGCGCGCGGGAGAGGCGGGCCTTGTCATCAGGTCACTTGAGCGCCGGCTCTATGGTGCCGACGCGTCGGCGGCCGAGTGGCACGGCGATGCCTTGTGGGCCGCGTTTGAGGCGGGTCTGGGAGCGCGCGCGGCATCGACGAGCGGCACGGCGTCCGAGGATGAGCTGGCGCCGCTCTATCCACACTTCGGTTAGGGGCAGAGGCGATCGGCGTGCACGTGGTGCTCCCCGTCTGCGACCCGGACGCTTGCGTCGAGTCTTCGATCGGCCCCTCAGCGGCGTGCAACGCTGAGATCGATGCGCTCGCTGCCACGCCAGAGCACTAACGCGAGCGCCTCGTCCCGGGGTAGGGCGCCGATCAGCGCTTGCAGTGCGAAGGCATTGTCCACCTCGTGGCCCGCGAGCGCCGTGATCACATCGCCCACGCGCACGCCGGCGGCCGCCGCGGGGCCGTGCTCGTCGATCGTCGAGACCAGCACGCCGCTTGAGGTGCGCAGTCCGAAACGCTGCTCGAGCTCGGCGGTGACGCTGCGGCCACCGAGGCCGAGCCAGCCACGCGCACCGCCGTCGCGCTCGACGATCGCCTCGACGACCCGTACCACGCGGGAGGCTGGTATCGCAAAGCCGAGCCCCTCGGAATGGCCACTCTCGCTCAGTGCCGCGGTCGCGATCCCGACCAATCGCCCCTGAATGTCGACCAAGGCCCCGCCCGAGCTGCCGGGGTTGATCGCGGCATCGGTCTGGATAAAGTCCTCGACCTCGGTGAGGCCAAGGTGCGAGCGGCCGATCGCGGAGACGATGCCGAGGCTGACGGTCTGACCGAGGCCATAGGGGTTGCCAATGGTCAGGACCACGTCGCCGGTGCGTAGCTGGCTCGGGTCGCCAAGGCTGATTGCGGGAAGCTCGGCGCTTGAGACCTGGAGCACCGCGAGGTCGGTCGCCTCATCGGTCCCGAGCCGTCGAGCCTGCAGGGTCCGTCCGCCGACGAGCTCGACCTGAATCCGCTCGAGACCCCGGACCACGTGAGCACTGGTGACGATCAAGCCGTGGCCGCTGATGATCACCCCCGAGCCGAGACGGGCTCGAAGGCGTTGTCGATCATCGCTGCCGGTGCTCAGGGCTCGAACGCTGGTCTCGCTCGAGTGGGGCGCCTGGGGTTGATGTGACGCCGCCGCCGGCTGCAGCTGGGTGCCGTAGACCTTGACGACGGCCGGCCCGGCGTTGGCCACGGCTTCGGCGAAGCCCGGCGTGGCCGTCTGCTGCTGAGCCTCAGCGGCCTGCGCTGGACTCGAGCGACGATCGGGTGCGGCTGGGATCGCCTCCAGCTGACCGAGCGCGAAGGCGGCCGCGGCCCCAGCGATGAAGCCGATCAGTATGAGGGTGATGCTATGCGTGGCGGGGCGCATCCGGGTAACCTACCACGCGGCCGCGTCGCTCGCATGCCAAGGCGCGCTGGCGCTGCCGATGCTGCCCGCTGGCCCAACAACTGGCCCAACACCTGGTCCGACCATGATCTCAGCCGTTCATCTCGCTGCCCATTGCGATCGCTTGCTCGGTGTCGAGCGTTTCACCGATTATTGCCCGAACGGTCTGCAGGTCGAGGGGGATCGTGAGATTCGTCGCCTGATCACCGGGGTGAGTGCGAGTCAAGCGCTGATCGATGCGGCCATCGCGGCCGAGGCCGACGCGCTCTTGGTGCATCATGGTTTTTTCTGGAAGTCCGAGCCGGCGCCGCTGACCGGGTTCAAGGGGCGTCGCGTCCGGGCCCTGATGCGCTCGGGCGTGAGTCTGCTCGCCTATCATCTACCGCTGGACGCGCATCCGCAGCTCGGCAATAACCGGCAATTGGGCGATCGGCTCGGCTTCGTGGACGCGCAGCCGAGCGCGGCCGTCGACGATCTGCTCTGGTGTGGGCGGCTTGCGGTTCCGCTCGCGGGTGCGGCACTTGCCCGCGCGGTTGGCGAACGTCTTGGGCGCGAACCTTTGCACATCGCCGTGGTCGACCGTCCCATAGACCGGGTCGCTTGGTGCACCGGTGCGGCGCAGGGGATGATCGAGCGCGCCGCAGCGCTTGGTGTCGATGCCTACCTCAGCGGTGAGATCTCGGAGCAGACCGTCCATCAGGCGCGTGAGCTCGGCATCGATTACCTCGCGGCCGGGCATCATGCGACCGAGCGCGGCGGCGTGCAGGCGCTCGGTGAGCACCTGGCTGCCAGTCTCGGGATCGAGCACCGGTATCTGGAGATCGAGAATCCGGTCTAGGGGGCAGCAGCTGCGGGTGTGTCGTGCCCAATTCCACGCATCGGGCCAGTTTTTGACCTTTGTCGTGGTTCTGTGTGCGGCCATCGGCTCTAATAGCGGCTTTCGCGGTTGCTATCGTAAAACCCTGATGCAAAGGGGGCTTTCTTGACCTCGATCGGCTGCTTCGTGGAGAATGCGCGGTCGGTTATGCAAAGCTTAGCGATATTCTTATCTTCAACATCAGACTGTTCGACCGTCTCGTCGCGCGGGAGGTCGTTCATCGAGCCTAGCGAGGGGTCGACAAACGCATGAACGAACAAGGCACGGATAAGGGCCGCAGGCGCATCCTCGTCGCCGCCACGAGCGCAGTCGGTGCCGTCGGCGTCGGCTTTGTGGCCGTTCCCTTCATCGCCTCCATGAATCCGAGTGCCAAGGCGCGAGCCGCTGGTGCACCGGTCGAGGCGGATGTGAGCAAGTTGGAACCGGGCGCGCTACTTCGCGTCAAATTCCGCGGGCAGCCGATCTGGGTCGTGCATCGCACCGACGCAATGCTCGAGGCGCTGCCGACGCTGGACGGAAAGTTGGTCGATCCGGGCTCCGAGCTCGCGACGCAACAGCCGGAGTATTGCCAGAATCCGGTGCGCGCGATCAATCCTCGCTACTTCGTGGCGATCGGCATCTGCACCCACCTGGGCTGCTCGCCGACCTACCGCCCCGAGGTTGCTCCGGATGATCTCGGGCCGGATTGGAAGGGCGGCTGGTTCTGCCCATGCCACGGGTCGAAGTTCGACCTGGCGGGTCGGGTCTACAAAGGGGTTCCGGCGCCGACGAATCTCGTCATCCCGAAACACACGTACATGAACGAATCGACCATCCTCATTGGTGAGGATGAAGCAGGAGCCGCCTGATGAGCGTTGAGACGGTCGATACAGCGCCGAGGGGATTCCTCGGTTGGCTGGACAAGCGTTTTCCGGTCATGGCCTTGTGGAACGACCACATGGCTCAATACTACGCGCCGAAGAATATGGGTCTCTGGTCCATCTTCGGCTCGCTGGCGCTGGTGGTGCTGATCATCCAGATCGTCAGCGGTCTCTGGTTGGCCATGGCCTACAAGCCCTCGGCCGCCGAGGCCTTCGCCTCGGTTGAATACATCATGCGGGATGTGAACTGGGGCTGGCTGCTGCGCTACATCCACTCCACGGGCGCCTCGTTCTTCTTCATCCTGGTCTACCTACACATGTTCCGGGGGCTGATGTGGGGCTCGTACAAGAACCCACGCGAGCTGCTCTGGATCATCGGCGTGATCATCTACCTGGCGATGATGGCGACCGCCTTCTTCGGCTATCTGCTGCCTTGGGGGCAGATGTCGTACTGGGGCGCGCAGGTCATCGTCAACCTGTTCGCGGCGGTTCCTGAGGTCGGTGCTGATCTCTCGACCTGGGTCCGAGGCGACTACGTCATCTCTGATGTGACCTTGAATCGCTTCTTCGCCTTCCACTTCGTGATCCCGTTCCTGCTCGTTGCGCTGGTGTTCCTGCACATCGTCGCGCTGCATCGGGTCGGCTCGACCAACCCCGATGGCGTCGAGATCAAGCAAGGTCCGAAGGGCAACAAGTGGGACGCCAACAAGCCGGCCGACGGCATCCCGTTCCACCCGTACTACACGGTCAAGGACATCACCGGCCTGGTCGTGTTTTTGGCGATCTTCTCGGCGGTGGTCTTCTACGCGCCCGACCTCGGTGGACTCTTCCTGGAGCCGCCGAACTTCCAGCCTGCTGACCCGCTGAAGACGCCCGAGCACATCGCCCCGGTCTGGTACTTCACCCCGTATTACGCAATGCTGCGTGCGGTGCCGCCGATCGGTGGCTCGCAGTTCCCGGGCGTGGTGGTCATGTTCGGTGCGATCCTGATCATGTTCTTCTTGCCCTGGCTCGATCGTAGCCCCGTGCGCTCCATGCGCTACAAGGGTGTGCTCTCGCGCTTCTTCCTGGGGGTCTTTGCGGTCTCCTTCGTCGTCCTGGCCTACCTAGGCTTGCAGCCGTCGACCGACCTCTACACCCTGCTGGCGCAGATCTTCACCGTGCTGTACTTCGCGTTCTTCCTGCTCATGCCGATCTACACCAAGCTCGAAAAGACGAAGCCGGTCCCAGAGAGGGTGACGTCATGAAAAACCTCGTTCTCGCATTCACCCTCCTGCTCGCCCCGTTTGCCTTGATGGCCGCTGGTGGGCACGGTCCCGAGCTGCAAGACGCAAAGGTCGACCTGAAGGACAAGGCGTCGATGCAGCGTGGGGCCAAGTACTACGTCAACTACTGCATGGGCTGCCATTCGCTGCAGTACATGCGCTACCAGCGCATGGCCGATGACCTTGGCATCCCCGAGGACGAGCTGCGGGAGAATCTGCTGTTCGGCGATGCCAAGCCGGGCGACATGATGACCAATGCACTCAAGCCCGAGGACGGCGTCAAGTGGTTCGGCACCGAGATCCCGGACCTGACCCTGGTCACGCGCTGGCGCTCGCCGGATTGGCTGTACAGCTACCTGAAGGCCTACTATGTCGACGACACACGCCCCTACGGTGTCAACAATCTGGTCTTCCCGGACGTCGGCATGCCGCATCCGTTCGCCCATCTGCAGGGCGTGCAGGCGCCGGTCTATGCGGGCGGTCATGGGGAAGACGACGGCGGCCATGTGGTCGACGTGAAGCTGGTCGAGCCCGGCCAGCTCACACCTGCCGAGTACGACGTGATGGTCCGCGATCTGACCAACTTCCTGACCTACGTCGGCGAGCCCTACAAGCTTGAGCGCCGCCAGCTCGGGCTCTATGTGCTGCTGTTCCTCGGTCTGATGTTCATCCTCGCCTACTATCTGAAGCGCGAGTATTGGAAGGACGTCCACTGATGCGGGGTCGGTGTCGGTCGCAATGACCGCACCGCCGGTCCAGTCACCGCATTGGATGTCCACACTGGCTGGCCCTGATGGCGGTCGGCAGCCCCGCGCTGCCGACCGCCAGCTGCGTGGAGGGTCCAGACGCCGCGACCTGTTCCCTCCGCGGCGGCTGACACCCTGAATGCTGGATTTCGGTGTATGCTTCCGCGATGGCGTCAGGCTTCGGGGAGAGCGGATGCCTGTCCGCAAAGACATTCTGGTAACCATCTGTAGCCTGCGCCTGCGCTCCCCGTCGCGCGGCAGCGAGCTCCTCTTCAGGAAATAGTGCCAGTGGCTGGCAACAGACGATCGACCATGACGCTCTTCTCAGATCCCACCTGCCCCTACTGCCATCGCGTTCGGATGGTGATTGCCGAGAAGCGCATCAACATCGATATCGTCGATGTCGACGCTCAGTCCCCGCCGGACGATCTCTTGGAATCCAACCCGTACGGTACGGTGCCGACGCTGGTTGATCGTGACCTGCGCCTGTACGAGTCGCTGATCGTGATGGAGTACCTCGACGAGCGCTTCCCGCATCCACCTCTGCTGCCGGTCGATCCGGTCGGCCGCGCCAATGCCCGGCTCTTTATCCACCGCATCGATGTCGATTGGTATCAGCGCATGCGGGCGATTCGCATGGGCGATGCAGCTGAGGCCGAGACGGCGCGAAAGGAGCTGATCGAGAGCCTGGTCGCGGTCGCCCCCATCTTCGCCGCCAACCGTTTCTTCATGAGCGATGAGTTCTCGCTCGTCGATTGCTGTGTAGCCCCAATGCTCTGGCGATTGCCCGTTCTCGAGCTCGAGCTTCCAGCCGCCGCCAGTCCCGTGACCGAGTATGCGGCGCGCATCTTCGAATGGCCGTCGTTTCGAGCCAGCCTGACCGAGGCTGAGCGCGACATGGTCACCGGTTTGGCCTAGCCTCCCGGAGGTGACGATGACATCGAACCGCCCCTACCTGATCCGCGCCCTCTACGAATGGATCGCCGATAACGATCTGACGCCGCACCTGCTGGTCGATGCCGAGCAGCCCGGTGTGGTGGTGCCGCGTGCATACGTCGCCGACGGTCGTATCGTGCTGAACGTGGCCGCGGGTGCCGTGCACGGCCTGGTGCTGGGCAACGATGCCGTCCTGTTCTCGGCGCGCTTTGGTGGTCAGCCGTTCCATGTGGAGCTGCCGATTGCCGCGGTGCTCGGGATCTACGCCCGTGAGAACGGCCACGGCATGCTGTTCCCAGATCCGTCGCCCGATGAGTCGGATGAGATGAGCGCGGAGGCTGATGCGCCGCCCGGTGACGAGCCTGGCAGCAGCGACGAGAAGGCCAAACGGCCCGCGCTCCGCGTCGTCAAGTAGCGCTCGGCAGGGACCGATCAGGCGTCATCACTGAGCTGCGGCAGTCCGAGACTCAGGTCCACGAGCTGCAGACCGAGCAGCACGAGATAGCCCGTGCGGCGGCCAACCCCCTCCTCACTAAACTCGAAGCGATAGACGCGGCGAAGTCGAATCCCTTGCGCGCGCCAGCGCAGCCCGATCCGCCGCAGCGCCACCGCTTGGTCGAGCAGCTGCACGCCGCGCTCTTGGCAGGCGCGTTGGGCGAGCCCGACCGCCATCTCCCTGGCTCGCGCGGCGTCAAGCCAGAGCCAGCCGATGGCGAGCACAAGCAGCAGCGCCGAGAGCTCTTCGATCAGCATGCGACCACCTCGATGGACCTAGGGCGTGGCAGCGGTGCCGTCAGTCTGCGAAGGCCGGTAGCCCGGATTCGAGCCACCAGGCCTTGCTCTGCGGATCGTAACGCCAACGCTGCCGGTCACTGATGCGCTCGAGACGTTGTCGGTCCTCAAGCACGTAGTCAATCTGGACCAACTGTACGGCCGTGTCGTCGGCACCAATGATCCCCGGCTGTACGACGTCGTAGCCGGTGACCCGCAGGTTGCTCAACCGCTCGACATCCAGTTCGGTGCGTTGCTCGGGGCTGACGAAGCCGGCCGCCGCAGGAAAATAACCCCAGCGGATCGCTTGGGCGTAGCTGGTGAGGGTGTGCTCAAGCGCGATGCGCTTGGCATCCTCCTTCACGCGCGCGCACCCTGACATCCCCAAGGCGAGGGCAACGGCGAAGGCGCAGACGACGGCGCCTCGCCGGCACCGCGCGAAGGACGCCGGGGCATGACGGGGTTCGGCCTTCATGGATGCGCTCAGATCACTCACTTCGACTCGCTGCGATGGGTCTCGATGGCCGCGATCATAGGCGAGCCGCGAGGGAGCTGCCAGCGAGCCGTTCCCGCACCGGGGCCGACCGCGCCGTTTTCGCCGGTCGCGACAGGCCCTCGAGCGCGGTATATCATGGGTCGCCGCGTCGTCGCCCAAGCGCTGTATCCATGATGAGTCCGTCCCAGGAAGAGCCTATCGTCGAAACCCAGGTCGGCTCCACCCGGCTGACCCTGCTCGGCACCGCCCATGTCTCTCGGGCTAGCGCCGAGAAGGTCGCGGAATTGCTCGGCGAGCATGGGCTGGAGGTCGACGCGGTTGCGGTGGAGTTGTGCCAGAGCCGGGTCGACTCCCTGACCGATCCTGATGCCCTGGCGCGACTCGACCTGTTCGCGGTGATCCGGCAGAAGCGCGTCTATATGGTCGCTGCGAGCCTGGCGCTCGGGGCCTATCAACAGCGTTTGGCGGATCAATTCGGCATCGAGCCCGGGGCCGAGCAGCGCATGGCCCTGCGTCTCGCCGAGGCACGGCGCCTACCGGTGCTGCTGATCGACCGCGAGGTCGGCACCACCCTGCGCCGTGCCGCACATAACCTCGGGTTCTTCCAGCGCCTCAATCTGTTTACTGGACTCCTGGCGGGTCTGCTCACCCGTGAGAAGGTCACCGAGGAAGAGGTCGAGCAGCTCAAACAGGGCGATATCCTCGAGACCGCGTTCGCCGAGTTCGCTCAAGACCGCGCCGAGCTGTTCACGCCCTTGATCTCCGAGCGCGACCGCTACATGGCGGCCCGGTTGCGCCAAGAGGCCGAGGCGCATGGCTACCGACACATCTTGGCCGTGGTCGGCGCCGGTCATCTGAAGGGGATTGCCGCCCAGTTGGCGGAGCAGTCGGCTGAGCGAACGGCGGGGCCGAC
>CAZTYV010000045.1:0-21290 GCA_964617675.1 uncultured Halochromatium sp.
GGCCGGAGTCTGGGTTTCTTGCGCTGAGTGCAGCCTCGCCGATGGTCGACGCGGGTATGTTGGACGCTCCGGGTCTCTCCGAGCGCGACCTCGTGGGTATGCCGCGGGTCTTTGGACGGGGCGTCGATATCGGCGCTCTCGAGGTCATTTCGCCGCCGATTGACGAGGCGCTCAATTGCTTTTTCGACTGGGCGCAAGTTGCCTACGCTGATCGCCTGTCTCCGCCAACCTCACTGACCGGCTATCATGCGCCCTTCTACTTTCGCCATTACAGCGACACTGCGTCTTACCTTGGCGTTTCGGACGAAAGTTGGCACCTGTTCTTCCGTGGTCCCGGTGGTGTCATGTCTGACCTCGGATCATTCAACGATTGGGCCTTGGCTGCCGGTTGCGCGGGGTCCTAGCACCTGACATCACCAGTCCCTAGGCAAGTCATCATGTTCTACCCATTGCCTGGTGGACAGGTTTGCAAAGTGCCTCCAACGCGGACAGCTCGGCCTCGTCGAACCCGGCTCGCAGTCGGTCTGGGCGGTTCAGTGGACAGCGGACCTCGCCGCGCAGGTGTCGTTGGATGAGCGCGAGCGAGGTCTGTTGTGGGTCGAGGTCACGTTCGGCGCAGAGCCAGCGGAACCAGCGGCTGCCGATGGCGACGTGGCCGACCTCGTCGCGCAGGATGATCGCGAGCCGCTCTGCAGTGTCGTGATCGCCGATGCGGCGCAGGCGCTCGATCATGCCTGGTGTGACGTCGAGCCCGCGTGCCTCGAGCACTCGCGGCACCAGGGCCATCCGCTCCAGCACATCCCCGGCGGTGCGCCGCGCCATATCCCAGAGCCCATCGTGGGCCGGTAGGTCGCCGTAATCCATGCCGAGCGACTGCAGGCGCTCCTGCATGAGGATGAAATGCTCGGCCTCTTCGGCGGCGACCCTGACCCAGTCTGCTTGATAGGCGGGCGGCATTGCGGGGAAGCGTTGGATCGCGTCCCAGGCCAGGTTGATCGCGTTGAACTCAATGTGCGCGACGGCATGAACCAGCGCGGCCAAGCCGTCGCGATCCCCCAGCTTGCGCTTCGGGAGCTCGCGCGCGGCAACTAAAGCTGGCCGCTCGGGTCGGCCGGGCGCTTCGACTGGGTGCCAGTTCGCCGGCGCCCCTGGCGCGATCGCACTGCTGGCCCACTGGGCAGCGACCTCACGTGTGCACTCGACCTTGGTGCGCGGATCGGTTTCGGCAAGGCAGCGTGCCGCGGCGATGACAATGGTTTGTCGATGAAGATTTTCGGACAAAGCGCGGTTGTCTCCAGTCTTGTCGAGCTCTATCTTATTCACGCCATGGACAGTCTGGCGATCCTTGTCGCCCGATCGCCCTGGCCATCAGCCTGGAGCGGCGCATGCTCGTCTAAACCCGATGTGTCCGCTATGCTAATAAGGTATTCCAGTAAACACTAAAAAACGCGTCCGCGCGCCACGAGGTTGGTTCCGATGAAGCTGTGCAAGACCTGTTTCGCGTCACCCTGGCCCTTCGTGTTCGTGACGGTCATCGCTGCAATGACTGGGATCATCACCTGGCTCACGCTCGGACTCTCCCAGCCCGATCCACAACTTCGCATCCTAGTTGGCATCATCGCCTTCGTCGCCGTGGAGGCGACGCTGGTTCACTATGTGGTGTCCTGCATGCGTCGGCATTGTCGTCACCATGGCTCTAAGCTTGGCCACAACCGCCATTTCAGTCCCGAGCCCTGACCCGCGTTTAGCCGGAGGTTGACCGGCGGCTTTGGTCGGTCACCTGATGGCGCAAGTAGACAGGAAGCGCGCGATCCGCCGGCGTCGCTTCTGTGAGCTGGTTCCGGGCAAGGCAGGCAACATCCCCGGCCTCGATCCTCGCGTCGCTGATGACCTGCACTTGGTTCGGGCCGTCTGGCCCGTCTGGGCGGGTGAGCGCCGCTCGATGCCCGTGGACGAGGTCTGGATAGACCTCCCAGCCGCTGCCGGCGGCGCACCATCCGGTTCCGGTCAGCTCAGGCGTGTGACGGGGATCGAGCACCGCCTCATCGCCAACGGCGAGAAGCCCCTTCTGGGCGTCGATCTCGAAGCAACCCCAGTACACCTCTCCCATGCGGGCGTCGAGCGCGCAGGCGATCCGTCGCGCGTCGGTCTGACGAGAAGCCGCGCGCGCCAAGGCGGCGAGTGTCGAGACGCCAATCACCGGTCGCTCGGCCCCGAAGGCGATGCCCTGGGCGACCGCGGCGGCGATGCGAACCCCGGTGAAGGAGCCCGGGCCGCGGCCGTAGGCGATGACATCAAGATCGCGCAAACTGAGCGCGGCCTCCCGCAGCAGGGCATCGAGCATCTCGAGGATCAGGTCGGCGTGCTGGCGCGGGGCCTGTCGATGGCGTTGCTCGAGGTGGTCGCCGATCAGCAACGCGGCCGAGCAGTCGCTGCCTGAGGTCTCCAGGGCAAGGATCTTCATCGAGCTGTTATCGGTGAGTAGACGATCGGGCCGCAGACTGTACCATGGGCGTCTTTTCTCGACGCTCGAGGCAGTCATGTTCGCGATCCGCAGTCTTCACCGGTGCCAGGACTCTCCCCGCGGTCTCGTGCGGCGGTGCTTGCTGAGCCCGGGTGTGACTCGGCAGGGGCACTGGGGAGGTGCGCATGGCTGATCGGCGCGCGCGTTATCAGGCGCTGGCCGCCGATGAGCGTCGCATCCTGCGCGTGCTCTCGGTGGTCTGCGAGCCGATCAGCCAGACCATGCTCGGTCTGGTGCTGGATGCCCTGGGCTGGAAGGACCGAAAGGGGTTGCCCCTAAAGGCGCGTCTGGGTAAGCCGCTGCGCGAGCGGCTGCTCGATGCCGGCGTGCTGGAGCAGCAGCGCAACAACCTGATCTGCCACCCCGAGCTGCTCGAGCCGCTGACCCGCGAGACCTTGGCCGACGGCAGCTTCGAGGCGATCGTTGCCGCGGCCGAGCAGGTGGTGCCGGTGGCCATGCGCAATGCCTGGGATCGCCCCAGCGATGAGCGACGGTTTCGCCAGCTGCGCATCGCCGTCTATGCCGGCCGGGAGGACGAGGTCCTGCGGATGCTCTCGCTGCAGGGCTTGGACAGCCTGGCGCAGGTGCGCTATCGCCAGGTCGAGCTGCTGGCGCGGATCTGCACGCGCTCGGCCGACCCGGCCTGGCTCGAGACCTTGCCGACCGGGCTCAAGGTATTGGCACTGGCGCCGATGCTTCGCGAGGCGGCGCTCGACCTCAACGCCAAGCCCAGCTCCTACAAGCTGATGGAGCGCCTGCTTGCGCCCTTGGCTGGGGACAACCCCGACGCCGCTGATGCGCTCGCCGAGCAACGACTGTTGCGCGGACAGCTCGATCAGGTCCCAGAGCTGCTCGCTGGCCGCGATGATCCGCAAGCCCTGATCCTGACCGGGTGGCTCAAGGTGCTGCGCGGGGCCTATGCCGAGGCGATCGAGGCCTTTGAGGCCGCGCTGCAACAGCAACGCCGGCGCACCCGCAAGCGCAACCTCTATATTGCTGGCATCCCAGGCATCTTGCATCTACTGGCACTCTTGCAGCGCGGCGAGCCGGCCGACCTCGAGCGCGTGCGGCATCAGGTCGCGATCTGCCTTAAGGCCAGCGTCACCGACCTGCTCGAGCCCGTCTTCCGACTGCTCGATGATCTCGCCGCCGTGCTCGCCGGCCAGCGGCGGGTCGCCGAGAGCGCCTGGCTGCTGCACAGCATGGCGCCGAGGGGTGACTTCCCGGCGCTGTTTCAGGCCCTGAGTCTGCATTGGCTCGGCAAGCGGCCCTCGGCCGAGGCGCTGATCGCGCTCCAGCGCAGTGCCGAGGAGGCCGCCAGCGCTGGCCTCGATTGGTATGTGCGTGAGGCGGTGGCGTTGCTGGAGCGCTTTGGCGTCGAGGCCAAGCTGCCGGCGATCGGGCAGGGCGCAAGCGGCCAAGTGCTGTTGACCGGCCTGCTGGCGCCCAAGCCGACCTGGGAGATTGCGCTCGATGCGCTGAAGGGGTTGGCGGGGGAGAAAGCGGTGGGCTCCGACCGGGTCGGGCAGCGCCAAGAGGCGGATCGCCGCATGGCCTGGCTGCTCAGCCTGCACGATGATCTGGCGCTGCTCGAGCCGCGCGAGCAGAAGCGGACCAAGCGCGGCGGCTGGACGCAGGGGCGTGCGGTCTCGCTGCAGCGGCTCGCCGAAGAGCCAGAGCACTTCCCCTATCTGACGCCGAAGGATCGGGCAATCTGCGATGCCATCAGCCGTGAGCAGCAGGTTGGCTGGTACGGCGGCTATGGCCGCACCAGCTACAGCCTCGATCCGGATCGCGCGCTTGCGGCCGCGATCGGTCATCCGCTGGTGATTCGCCCCAACGCACCGGATTCCCCGGTCGCGCTGGTGCGTGGTGAGCCGGTCCTGAGCGTCGTGCGCCGTGCCCAGGATCTTCTCGTCCAGCTCGAGCCCCATCCGCCGGAGTCCCGTGCTTGGCTGCCGGTGCAGGAGACGGCGCAGCGTCTGCGGCTGATCAGGTTCGATGCCGGGCATCGCGAGATCGCGCGTATTCTCGGGCCGGACGGCCTATCGGTTCCCTTCAATGCCGAAAAGCAGCTGATCGAGAGCCTGAGCGTGCTCGCACCGATGCTGACCGTGCACTCGGATATCGGCGGCGGCGATGGTCAGGCGCAGACGGTCGAGGCCGAGACTCGGCTGCATCTGCATCTGTCACCGGTCGACGAGGGGCTGCGCATCGAATGCTTCGTCCATCCGTTCGGCGAGATCGGACCTCAACTGCGTCCCGGCGAGGGCCGCAGCAGCCTGTTCACCGACCGCGACGGACAACCGATCCGCTGCCAGCGCGATCTCGCCGCAGAGCAGCGCGCGGCCGACCTGATGCTCAGCGCCTGTCCAACCCTGGCGCAGGCCGAACGACCCGGTCACGACGAGCTGGATTGGACCTGGGACCTGCCAGAGCCGGCCGAGGCGCTCGCCGCCCTCGAAGAGCTGCACGCGCTCGGCGATCAGGTGCAGCTCGACTGGCCGCAGGGGCGGCGCATCAACCTGAGCGAGGAGGTTGGCCTGAGTCGGCTGCAGGTGAAGCTGCGCCAGAAGCACGACTGGTTCGATCTCTCGGGTGGCTTGCGCCTGGATGACGGACGGGTGCTGGCGATGCGCGAGCTGATCGAGCGCGCGGCCAATGCCCAAGGGCGCTATGTGCGCCTCGGCGAGGGGGATTTCTTGGTGCTGAGCAGCGCCCTACGCCGCCGCCTGCAGGGGCTCGCGGCCTTGATCGACGACGGTCGTTTCCATCCGCTCTCGGCGCCCGCGGTGAACGAGCTGATCGATGGCCTGCAGGTCGAGGCGGACCAATCCTGGGCGGCCTTGCTCGAGCGCCTGAGGACCATCGAGACCTTCGAGCCCGAGATCCCGTCAACGCTGCAGGCCGAGCTGCGCGACTACCAGGTGGAGGGTTTTCGTTGGCTGGCACGGCTCGCGCACTGGGGGGCGGGCGCCTGCCTGGCCGATGACATGGGGCTCGGCAAGACCTTGCAGGCGCTGGCGCTGATCCTCTCGCGCGCCCCAGAGGGCCCGACGCTGGTGATTGCGCCGACCTCGGTGTGCGGCAACTGGGTCGATGAGGCGCGCCGCTTCGCGCCCACCCTGAAGCCGCTGCGTTTCGGGGCCGGCGAGCGCGGTGCCATGCTCGCCGCCGCGGGTCCCTTTGATCTGGTGGTGTGCAGCTATGGGCTGCTGCAAAGCGAGCGCGAGCGCCTGAGTCAGATCGAGTGGCAGACCATCGTCGCCGATGAGGCGCAGGCCTTCAAGAACGCGATGACCAAGCGCTCGCAGGCGATCATGGCACTCAAGGGCGGCTTTCGGATGATCACCACCGGCACCCCGATCGAGAATCACCTTGGCGAGCTCTGGAACCTGTTTCGGTTCATCAATCCGGGCCTGCTCGGCTCGCTGCAGCGCTTCAATCAGCGGTTCGCCGGGCCCATCGAGCAGGACAAGGACCAGGCCGCCCGCCAGCGGCTGCGCCAGCTGATCAAGCCGTTCATCCTGCGGCGGCTGAAGAGCGATGTGCTCGCGGAGCTCCCGCCGCGCACCGAGATCGACCTGCAGCTCGAGCTCAGCGCCGGGGAGATGGCGCTCTACGAGGCCCTGAGACGCGAGGCGATCGAGCGTCTGGATGCCGAGGGCAGCAAGTCCGCGCCCGGTCACAAACGGCTGCTGCTGCTGGCCGAGATCATGCGTCTGCGCCGCGTCTGCTGTCATCCACGCCTGGCGCTGCCCGAGACCGATCTGCCGAGCGCCAAGCTCGAGGCCTTCGCCGAGATCGTCGACGAGCTGCTCGACAACCGCCACAAGGCCCTGGTGTTCAGCCAGTTCGTCGATCATCTGAGCCTGATCCGTGGGCATCTGGACCGCCGCGGCATCCGTTATCAATATCTGGACGGCTCCACCCCGGAGCCGCAACGCCGCGCCGCGGTGAATGCCTTCCAGGCCGGCGACGGTGAGCTCTTCCTGATCAGTCTGCGGGCGGGTGGCTCGGGGCTCAACCTGACCGCCGCCGACTACGTGATCCACATGGACCCCTGGTGGAATCCGGCGGTCGAGGACCAGGCCTCGGACCGGGCGCATCGGATCGGCCAAGAGCGACCGGTGACCGTCTATCGGCTGGTGGCGAAGAACACCATCGAGGAGCGCATCCTGAAGCTCCACGCCAGCAAGCGCGACCTCGCCGACGGCCTGCTGAGCGGCGCGGATGACGGCGGCAAGCTCAGCTATGACGAGATGTTGGCGTTGGTACAGGGGCCCTGAGATTCGGACACCCGGTTCGGCCCAGGATCGGGCTCTGACAGGGGCACGGGCGCGAAGAAGGCCTCGAGCTCGGCCAGATCGGTGGTGCGGCGCATCGGCGGCAGGCTGTTCAAGAAGATCGAGCCGTAGCCGCGGCTTGTGAGGCGCGGATCGCAGATGGCTAAGACGCCGCGGTCTTGCGGGTCGCGGATGAGTCGTCCAGCACCCTGCTTGAGTGCGATCACCGCCTGCGGTAGCTGGAAATCGCGGAATGGATTGCCGCCTTGGCGCTTCAGCGCCTCGGCGCGCGCTTGCAGGATCGGGTCGGCCGGCGAGCTGAAGGGGAGCTTGTCGATGATCACACAGGAGAGCGCCTCGCCGCGCACATCGACCCCCTCCCAGAAGCTCGAGGTGCCGAGCAGCACGGCGTTGCCGAGCTGGCGAAAGCGCTCGATCAGCTCCGCCCTGGGCGCGGTCCCCTGCACCAGCAGCGGATAGTCGATGCGCGCGTCGAGTTGGGCCGCTGTCTCGCGTAAGGCACGATGACTGGTGAAGAGCAAGAACGCGCGTCCGCGGCTCAAACCGATCAGGGTGCGTGCGACCTCGATGACGCGTCCCAGATACTCGGCTCGTCCCGGATCAGGCATCGCGGCCGGGCAGTAGAGCAGGGCCTGGTGCGGATAGTCGAACGGGCTCTCCCATTGCGCGGTCTCGGCGTCCTCACAACCGATGCGGCTGGCAAAGTGCGCGAAGGAGCTCCCGACCGCCAAGGTGGCCGAGGTGAAGACCCAGGCCGCGGGATGGCGCTCGCGCTGCTCGCGGAAGACCTTGGAGACGTCGAGCGGGGTCTCGTGGAATCGAAAGCCGCGCCCTTGGAGGTCGAACCAGCGCACGGCGTTCAGCGCTTCGGCTTCGCCCTCAGGATCGGCGCTGGGCGCCTGTTCGAGGAGCCGATCGAGTCGTGCGCGCGTCTCCTCCACCCGCGCCAGCGCCTGCTCGAGCGCGCGCGAGCGCTCGGCGATCGGGGCCAAGACCCCCGCGAGCGCATCGAGCGCATCGCCGAGCCCCTGAAGCCCAGCCTGGACGCCGGCGGCGCCTTCGATCTGTTGCCAGGGCCCGCGCCGATCCTCACTGCCGAGATGCTCGCTCAGGCTCAGGCGCAGCTCGACAACCGCTTGGCGCAGGGCATCGCAGCTCAGCGGTAGGTCGGGTACATCACCCGCCTCGCGCCGATCCGTGGCATCGACATCGCGCGCAAGCTCGATCAGCTGTCGCGCGCTGATCGAGATGCCAAAGAAGCTGGCCGCCACCTCAGGCAGCTGATGCGCCTCGTCGATGATGAAGGCGTCGGCCGCGGGCAGGACCTCGCCGAAGCCCTCGTCGCGTAACGCCAGATCGGCGCAGAGCAGATGATGATTGATCACCACCAGCTCGGCGGCTTGCGCCCGGCGGCGGGCCTCGAGCAGATGGCACTCATCGAACTGCGGACAGCCCTGGCCGAGGCAGTTGTCGGCGCTTGAGGTGACCACCGGCCACACCGGATCGTCTTCCGGGATGGCCAGCTCGGCGATGTCGCCGAGGCGCGTGGCGCTGCTCCAGTCGCGGACCTGTTGCAGGTGCCGTCTCACCTCGGGCCGATAACGGCTCGGCTCATCCATGGCCAGCCCGAGCCGGTAGCGGCAGAGGTAGTTACCGCGGCCCTTGAGCAGGGCGACCTCGATCGGTGCACCGAGCGCGGCGCGGATCAGCGGGATATCGCGCTGGAAGAGCTGGTCTTGGAGGTTGCGCGTGCCCGTCGAGACGAGCGTCTTTCGGCC
Organism: uncultured Halochromatium sp.; assembly: GCA_964617675.1. GTDB lineage: Bacteria > Pseudomonadota > Gammaproteobacteria > Chromatiales > Chromatiaceae > Lamprobacter. The sequence goes on from CAZTYV010000045.1 coordinate 8,610, forward strand.
GCACAGCAGGGCAGGGACCAGGTAGGCGAAGGTCTTACCGGTGCCGGTGCCCGCCTCGCAGATCAGGGTGCCGCCATCGACCAGCCGTGCCGCTACGCGCGCTCCCATCTCCTGCTGTTGGGGGCGCGGCCGGAAGTGCTCCAGCCGCTCGCCAAGCGGACCGGCGGACGACAGCGCCGCGCGCACCTCGGCCTGCACGGAGCGCGCTTGCGGCGAGAGCGGCGGCGTCATCGTCGATGCAGGCATGCGCTCGCGGCGGGTGCTGGACTTGCGCCCGTGCCGGTGTCGACAGGAAGGCTCAGCCGCCCGTGGCCTTGCGCTCGGCCTCGACGGCCCCTTCGATGTCGCCGGCCTGGCGACGCGCGGTGGCGATGATCTCCCAGTTGTTCGTCTTCAGGGCCGGCTGATCACCTGTGAGGGCGTTGGAGCGGGACGCCAGCTTCGCGGCCGAGTCGCTCATACCTTGCTCGAGTCGCACCCGCGCCAACCGGTTCCAGAGGTAGGCCTCTTGCGGCTGAATCCGCAGTGCGCGCTCCAGGGTCGCCGCGGCACCACCGGAATCGCCGGCCTGGCGCTGCTGCTCGGCGCGTTGGGCGAGCGAGGCGACCGCCGGCGGCATGCCGGCAGGGGCTAGACCGCCCGGCTGCGGTGCGGCGCTCGCGATCTCGGGCGCCGGCGGTGCCGGTGTGGATGCTGGCGGATCAGGCTCAGGCGTTGCCGCCGGCGGCGGGGGCGTCTGGGCGGTTTGCGGCGGGCTGCTCGGCTGTGCCGGCGGCTGTTGCCGAGGTTGTTGTGGCGGCGGCTGGGTTGGCGCCTGCGACGGCGCCTGGGGCGCACTGGTTTCGCGCGCAGCGGTTCTCGGGGATTCGGCCGTGGCAGAGGGTGCTGGGGTCGAGGCCGTGGTGGGCGTTGATGGCGGCGTGCTCGCGGTGGTGGCGGGCTCCTGCGTCTCGCGGATCTCCTCCGGTGGCGTGTAGGCGTAGACGCGGGTCGGTGCAGGCGCCGGCGGGGCCTCGGGCTTCGGCTCCGGCCTGTCAGCGACCGGCTCCGGGGCGCTTCGCGGGGCGTCTTGTGCATCGACGATCGGTGCTGGTGGTCCGCTGCGCTCCATCGAGGCGCAGGCCGAGAGCAGCAGGGGCAGGAGCGTCAGCAGGGTCAGGTGTCTGTACATGATTAGTTGCCGTAGAAGTCGCTCATGAAGGGACTCGGATTGCGCGGTTGGCTGCGCTCGGGTCGCGGCGGCGCCGGGGCCGGGTCGGGCGCGGGCTCGGACGGGCCCTGGGCCAACTTCGGCTCGTTGCTGCTGCCTGCGGGAGCGGATCGGCCGCCGCCGCCCCCGCCGCCACAGGCAGCGCGGCCACCCGCGTAGCCGCGGCTGAAGGGGATGCCGCTGCGTCCGCAGGCGCTGGCGAGCTCGATGGTGTCGGGGGCGTAGTCGCTTAGCGGTTCGTTATCGATGCTGGCCATGATGTCGCCCCAGACGCGCAGCGCACCGCTTGAGCCGCTGAGTCCCATCGGCTTGTTGTCGTCGCGCCCGACCCAGACCACGAGGACGCGATCGCCGCTGAAGCCGGCGAACCAGCTGTCGCGCATATCGTTGGTGGTGCCGGTCTTGCCCGCCACCGTTAGCCCCTCGGGCAGGCGCTGCTTGAGCCAGGTCGCGGTGCCTTGCTCGACCACCTTGCGCATGGCCCATTGGGTCAGATACGCCGCATCGCTGCTGACCACCGGCTCGACGGCGAGCGGGTATCGGTTCAGCGGCTGCCCGGAGGCATTGAGCACCTCGCGGATCGCCCGCAACGGGGCGCGGAAACCACCGGCGGCGATGGTCTGATAGACCTGTGCGAGCTCGATCGGCGGTAGCGAGGCCGAGCCGAGCAGCATCGCCGGCACGGCCCTGACCGGGCGCACGGCGCCGAGACGCTTGAGCATCTCGGCCACCTCACCCACGCCAACCTGCAGCCCCAGGTTCACGGTCGCGAGGTTGTACGATTTAGCCAGAGCCTGGTAGAGCGGCACGGTGCCATGCACGCGGCGGTCGTAATTCTGCGGCGTCCAGAGCTCGCCCCCGGCGCGCAGGCTGATCGGCTTATCGGCGATGGGTGTGACCAATGAATAGCGTTCTGGCTGCGCCAATGCGGTGAGATAGACCACCGGCTTGATCGACGAGCCGACCGAGCGCACCGCATCCAGCGCCCGATTGAAGCCTGCATACTCCGTGTTGCGGCCACCGACGAGCGCCAGTACCTCACCCTGGGCGACCGAGGTGACCACCGCGGCGGTCTCGAGGGTGCCCGCGGGCAGTTTGCGCTGCGCGTCGAGCTTCGGCATCCGGTCCCGGATCGCCGCTTCGGTCTCGGACTGGATCAGCGGATCGAGGGTGGTGAAGATCCGCAGTCCTTCAGAGCGCAGATCCTCTTCTCGATAATCGCGCTGCAGTTGACGACGCACCAGCTGGATGAAGGCCGGGTATTCGCCGGCCGGCTTGGCGCCACCCTCCTTGAGCCCGAGCGGCGCCGCCTTGGCCTCGGCGGCCTGCTCCGCGGAGATGACCTGGTAATAGGCCATCAGGTCGATCACGAGGTTACGGCGCTCGAGGGTCTTCTCGGGGCTACGGCGCGGATTGTATTCGCCCGGTCCCTTGAGGATGGCGACCAACAGCGCGACCTGCGACACATTGAGCTCATCGAGGTCGCGGTCGAAGTAGAAGCGGCTGGCGAGTCCAAAGCCATGGATGGCGCGGCTGCCATCCTGCCCCATGTAGACCTCGTTGGCGTAGGCGGTCAGGATCTCGTCTTTCGAGTAGCGCCGGTCCAGGAGCACCGCCATGTAGGCCTCCTTGGCCTTGCGCTCGATCGTACGCTCTTGGGTCAGGTAGAAGTTCTTGACCAGCTGCTGGGTTAGCGTGCTGGCCCCCTGCACCGTGCGCCCGGCCATCAGGTTCTCGTAGGCGGCGCGGATGATGCCCTTCGCGTCGACGCCTGGGTGCTGGTAGAAGCTGCGATCCTCAACCGCGAGCAGCGTCTTCACCAGCAGTGGCGGCAGCTGCTGGCGCCGCAAGAGCACGCGATCCTCGTTGTGGGTGGGGTAGATGCTGGCGATGAGGGCCGGGTCGAGACGCACCAGGGCGAGATCGACCCCGTTGCCGCCTGAGCGCAGATCGGTCACCCGCCCGTCGGCGATCACCACCTCGACCAGTCGCTCGGCCTCGGCGCCATCCCAGAAGCGGAACGGGCGGGTGCGGATGAGGACGCGGTTGTCGTCGACATGAAAGCTGCCGGCGCGCTCCGGTTGTGCCTGGCGGCGGTATTTGAGGCGCTCAAGCTCGCCGACCAGTGCCTCCTGAGTGATGGGGCGCCCGACGTAGAGCTCGAGCGGTCGCGCATAGACGCGCGCCGGTAGCGCCCAGCGCTGCCCCTCGAATTTCTCGCGCACGATCTTGTCGAGATGCACGCCGTAGAGCCCGAGCGCGAGTGCGCCGGCGAGCACCAAGAGCAGCGCCGAGCTGAAGAAGAACGCCCAGAGACCAAGGCCGCGGCGCCGACGGGGCGAGCGGCTGCGTTTCCTAGCGGGGGCGGTGATCTTGGCTTTGGCCACGGGGCAGGTTCCTAAGGCAGGGTCTTAATCATCCCATCGCAGGGGCTGGGTCACAAGCTGGCCCCGCGTCAGTGCTTGATACCGACGCCGCGCTCGAGCAGGCTCAGGCTGTAGACAGCGAGCGCGCCAATGAATGCGGCGATGATCAAGAAGGCGATCCCGAGCGGGATGTCGCTGACACCGAGCAGCCCGTAGCGGAAGGCGTTGATCATGTACAGGATGGGGTTGGCGAGCGACAGGGTTTGCCAGGGCTCGGGGAGGAGGTCGATCGAGTAGAACACGCCGCCAAGATAGGTCAGCGGGGCGAGCACGAAGGTCGGCACGATGGAGATGTCGTCGAAGCTATTGGCGTAGACCGCGTTGATGAAGCCGCCGAGCGCAAACAGGATGGCGGTCAGCAACAGGATCAGCACGGTGACGCCGAGGTTGTGGATGTGCAACGGCGTGAAGAAGGTGGCGACGACGATCACCACCAGGCCGACGGTGAGCCCGCGCGCGACGCCGCCGGCGACGTAGCCGGCCAGGATCACCCAGTTCGGCGCCGGCGAGACCAACAGCTCCTCGACGTAGCGCGAGAACTTGCTGCTATAGAACGAGGAGACGACGTTGCTGTAGGCGTTGGTGATCACGGCCATCAAGACCAGCCCAGGGACGATGAAGTCGATGTAGGCCAGGCCTTCCATCGGCCCGATGCGATCGCCGATCAGGCGCCCGAAGATCACGAAGTAGAGCGTGGTGGTGATGGCCGAGGGGAGGATGGTCTGCACCCAGATGCGCGAGAAACGGGTCACCTCTTTGCGGAACAGGGTGCCGAAGGTGATCTGGTAGCGGCGCCAGCGGTTGCGGTCCACCAGCGGGGCTTGGTCGCCGATGCCGTCTGGTCGATGCCCGCTCATGGCGCGACCCCGCGCCCGGCATCGACGCGATCGAGAAAGAGCTTCTCGAGCCGGTTCTGTTTGTTGCGCAGGCTCAGCACCTCGATGCCGTGACGCGACAGGGCCTCAAAAAGGCCGTTGATGGTGTGCTCGCGGTTGATCTGCACCTCGAGCGTGCTCTCGTCGATGTGCTCGAGCACGAAGCCGCCGAGCGCTGGCAGCTCGCTGATGCGGCCCTTGAGGTTCAGCACGAAGGTCTCGGTGTGCAGCTCGCCGAGCAGGGTGGCGATATCGGAGCTCGCCTGGATGCGTCCGTGATCGATGATGGCGACGTGCCGGCAGAGGCTCTCCGCCTCCTCCAGATAATGGGTGGTCAGGATAATCGTCGTGCCCTCGGCGTTGATCTCTCGCATGAAGCCCCACATGGCGCGCCGAATCTCGATGTCCACCCCGGCGGTGGGCTCATCGAGGATCACCAGTCGCGGGCGATGCACCAGTGCGCGCGCGATCATTAAGCGGCGCTTCATGCCGCCGGAGAGCAGGCGCATCTCGGTGTCGCGCCGGTCCCAGAGATCGAGCTTGCGCAGCAGCATCTCGGCGCGGCCGCGCGCCTCCTTGCGGGGCACGCCGAAATAGCCCGCCTGGTTCAGCACGACCTCGATCACCGGCAAGAAGAGGTTGAAGTTGAACTCCTGCGGAACGACGCCGATGCAGGCGCGCACGGCCTCGGGCTCGCGGTCCAGGTCATGGCCGAAGACCTCGACCTGGCCGCTGCTCTTGCGCACCAGCGAGGTCACGATGCCGATCAGGGTCGATTTTCCAGCGCCATTCGGACCCAGCAGCGCGAAGAAGTCGCCGGCCTCGACACTCAGGTCGACGTCCTCCAGGGCCTTGAGCCCGGTCGCGTAGGTCTTGTTGAGGCGATGGAGACGGAGTGCGGTCATGCGGCGAATCGAGCGAGCAAAACCCAATAAGCTAGCATGTTCTGCAGGCGCGTTCACGGCGCGAGAGCGCTTGCCGCGCTCGCCCTATGGGCCTCGCCGCTCGTTGGCCGATCGGCTCCTTACCCAGCGCTCCGGCTCGTGCCCCGCCCAAGGGCCCGCACAAGGAGGCAGGCCAGGACTAGACCCAGGACTAGACTAGGACGCTACCAGCAGTCGCGAATCGCGCGATGCATTGAAGAAGCAGCCTATCAGACCGCCGTAGAAGAAGAGTGCGGCGATCGGGATCGCGTTCAGACTCCACATCCAGCCGAGTGCCGCGGCCGAGGTCGCCAGTGTGATGAGATAGCCAAGTAGGCGCGCGGCGGCGACCGGCCGCCCCAGGCGCCAGGCCACGAGGCTGACTGCAGCCGCAAGGATCAGCCCCTTGATCAGCACCATGGAGCGGACCAAACTGGCCAATCCTGGGTCTTGCTGCAGACGGGGCGAGGGCGGGCCCGCGAGCGTCAACATCAAGACGGTGCCGATGCCCAGACCGACCACGACGGCACCGACTAGGGCCGCGCGTGCGCCGATTCGAGTGAGGCTAGGGTGTACGCTTGGGTGCGCGTTTGGGTGTGTTTTTGGCTCAGGGGCGGAGACATTCGGCGCCGCCGGGCCGCTTGGCGTGAGGACCGAGAAGGTGCTTGGGGTGTGACGTGCCATCGTGAAAGCCTCGCCGGGTCACTCGTTGTTGTGACAGCCTAACCGGTTGTTGTTGGAGACGAAAGCGCTGATGCTGCGATACGCTGATCATGACGGGGAGATCGATGCGCTGTTGCGCCGATTCCAGCCATTGGAGCCGATCCGGGTTGGTGCCGATCAGCCCATTCCCGGTTCCTATTGGGGGGCGCCGGAGGCGGGGTTGATCGGCTCATCGATCTACCTACGACCCGACACGCCGGTGCATTCTGCGCTGCACGAAGCCGCGCATTACATCTGCATGGACCCTGTGCGCCGATCGGGCTTGCATACCGACGCCGGTGGCGACTTCGCTGAGGAGGATGCCGTCTGCCTGCTCCAGGTGCTGATGGCTGAGCAGTTGCCGGGGCTGACCCGCGAGCAGCTGTTCGCCGATATGGACGCCTGGGGCTACAGCTTTCGTCTCGGCAGCACCGCGGCCTGGTTCGAACAGGACGCCGAGGATGCACGCGCCTGGCTATTGCTGCACGGGCTGATCGATGCGGCTGGTACCCCAACCTGGCGACTGCGGACCTAAGGTCTCCGGCCTCTAAGCCGCCGATGCAGCGTTCGACCCGGCCCCGGCCAGCTTGCCTATAATGCAAGAGGCGCCTGCCGAAGCTCGCCGCTCTTCACCCGTCAATCCTCACGGTAAAGGACCCTCCATCATGAATCGCTGTCCGACCACGCCCCTCGTGCTTCTGACGATCTCCGTCCTTGGCTGCCTGTTCGCGACCGCGGTTGCTGCTCAGGCCCCCTATGGTGTGCCCTACGGTCCACCCCTCCCGCCGGCTGGATTCGCGCGTGATCCAGGGTTTGGTCCCGAACGCTTCAGTCCGAGAGAGGATGTCGCGAGCCGGCAACAGCGACTCGGGCAGGTTCGGATGACGCAGGAGCGCACCGACGATCAGTATCTGCTGATCATCGATCTCGATGGCGTGGCCCCGGAGAACGTCCAGGTGCGGCCGATGGGGCGGACGCTGCTGGTCAGAACCCGTGTCGACGCCCGTAGCCGTCGCTCCGAGACCTATGCCGACGGCAGTGGCTACCGCGAGAGCTATCGGATGTCGAGCGGGTCGAGCACGCGCCGGCTGCCGGTCCCGCCCGATGGCGACCTCTACGCGCTCGAGCGGGTGGATACGGATGCGCAGGTTCGCATCCTGATCCCGCGCCGCGGCGCTGCCGACGGGCGCTGAGGCGACCCCTAACCGCATGCGAGTGAGGCTCAGCGCACTCGGCTGCCGGTTGAACGAGGCCGAGCTCGCGGGCTGGTCGCGCGAGCTCGAGGCGCGCGGCTGCCGGATCAGCGCGGAAGGCGAGGCGGCCGACCTGATCGTGGTGAATACCTGTGCGGTCACCGCCGAAGCCGTGCGCAAGTCGCGCAAGCTCTTGCGGCGGCTGCAGCGCCAGCATCCCAGGGCGCGTACCGTGGTGAGTGGCTGCGCCGTCTCGCTGGAGCAAGACCCGCTCGCTCAGATGGGCGAATTGGGCGTCGATCTGGTCGTGCACAACCGCGACAAGGATCGGCTGGTGGCGATCGCGCGCGAGGCGCTGGCCCTGCCGCTGATGCCGGAGGCGGCGACCGAGCCCGGCGCGGCGGCGCTCTTCGCGCGCGGGCGCCAGCGCGCCTTCGTCAAGATCCAAGACGGCTGCCGCTACCAATGCAGCTTCTGCATCACCACCCGCGCCCGAGGGGCCGAGCGCAGCCGGCCGATCGCCGAGGTCTGTGACGAGATCAACCGGCTTAGCGCCGATGGCATCCAAGAGGTGGTGCTGACCGGGGTGCACGCGGCCGGCTATGGCAGCGACCTGGGGTCGAGCTTGGCCGAGCTGCTTGCCGCGGTGCTGGCCGAGACGGATGTGGCACGCATCCGGCTCGGGTCTGTCGAGCCTTGGGACCTCTCGGAGCGCTTTTGGCCGCTGTTCGAAGATCCTCGCCTGATGCCGCATCTGCATCTGCCGTTGCAGAGCGGCGCCGACAGCGTGCTCAAGCGCATGGCACGGCGCTGCAAGAGCGCCGAGTTCGCCCGCCTGGTCGAGACGGCGCGCGCGACGCGGCCCGACTTCAATATCACCACCGACGTTATCGTCGGCTTTCCCGGCGAGACTGATGCCGAGTGGGCCGAGACCCTGGCCTTCGTCGAGCGCATCGGCTTCGGCGGGCTGCACATCTTCGGCTATTCGCCGCGCGCGGGGACGCGGGCCGCGGAGATGCCGGATCAGGTGCCTGCCGCGGTCAAGCGCAGCCGCGGTGCCGAGCTGCACGCCCTGGCGCAGCGGCTCAAGCGCGCTTCGCTGATGCAACAGCTTGGCTCGGTACAGGCGGTGCTGATTGAGGGGCAGGAGAGCCGCGAGCCAGCCACAGACCGGATTCAGGTCCCGATCCGGGTCCCGATCCAGGTCCCATTCCAGGTCGGGTACACGCCGGGCTATCAGTTGGTGCGGGTACCCACCCTGGGGGCCGATCTCACCAACCGCATCGTCCCGGTGCGGATCAATGACGTCCTTGAAACAGACCCGCCCGAGGCCGCCGGCAGCGCAGGGATCGATCCCTGCCTGCACGGCGTCCTGCTAGACCAGCGATCTCAGCCTGCCACGCCGCCTCGCGCTTGAGCCCTCGCCCGGGCCACGGGCTCAGTCGGACTTGAAGCCGATGTCGCGGTGACTGGCATCGCAGAACGGCTTGTTCTTCGAGGCCCCGCAGCGGCAGAGCGCGGTCTTGGTGCCCTGCCAGGCGATGCGACCGCTGGCCGCGCGGAGGGTCAGATTGCCCTCGATCTTCAGGGGCCCGTCTGGGATCGCCTTGATCTTCAGCGGACCTCCAGAGGCCTCGAGCCCAGGGCCGCTTTGGCCCACGGCGCCGAAGTCCTCGAAGCCGGCCGCGATGTGGCTGTTGTCGCAGAACGGCTTGTTCTTCGAGGCGCCGCAGCGGCAGAGCGCGGCACGAAAGCGCACGCCAGGCATGTCCTCGGGCGCGCCCTCGATCTCGAGCTCGCCGCTGAGATAGAGCGGGCCGTTGTAGACCACCTGAGCGGTGTTCTCGGCGGCGGGCTGCTCGGGCGTGCCGTCCTTGTCGGTGTAGCTCAGCGCGCCGCTCGGGCAGCGCTCGCAGACCTCGCGCACCTCGGCCTTGGAGACCTCATTTGGGACGCACCAAGGATCGCGGCCGCCTTCGAACAGGCTGTTGGCGGCCTGGCCGCACTCGCCGATGTGGATACAGAGGCGCTGGTCCCATTGGACATCGATCTCGGTGCCGGGGTACGCGTGGATCGTCTTCTCGCTCATCGTGGTCTCCTGGCTGGAACCGCCGATCGTCTCGACTCGGCGTTGTGGCTGGAACCTGTGAAGGGTGGGGATGCTCGCCGCGTTAATCGATATCGATCCACACCGGACAATGGTCCGAGGGGCGCTCCAGGGCGCGGAGCTCATAGTCGATGCCGGCGTCGCGCAGGCGTTCGCGGACCGGCGCCGTGACCAGGATCAGGTCGATGCGCAAGCCGCGCTTGGGCTCGCGCTCGAAGCCGCGGGAGCGGTAGTCGAACCAGCTGAAGCCGTCGTCGCGGTCGGGGTGAATACAACGATAGGCGTCGATCAGGCCCCAATCCATCAGCGTCTGCAGCCATTCGCGCTCTTCCGGCAGGAAGCTGCACTTACCGGTTCGCAGCCAGCGCTTGGCGTTGTCCTCGCCGATACCGATGTCGACGTCGCGCGGGGCAACATTCATGTCGCCCATCAGCACGAGCGGTTGGTCAGGGCTGAAGTGCCCGCTCAGATATCGCGCGAGATCGGCGTAGAACTTCTGCTTGCCCGGGAACTTGATCGGGTGGTCGCGGCTTTCGCCTTGTGGGAAATAGCCGTTGATCACGGCCAACTCGGTGCCGTCGGCGAGCCGATAGAAGCCGGTGATGGCCCGGCGCTGCGCCTCCTCACCGTCATCGGGAAAGCCCTTGATGATGCGCCCCGGGGCCTGCTGGCTCAGCAAGGCGACGCCGTAATGGCCCTTCTGGCCATGGAAGGCGGCTTGCCAGCCGAGGGCGTCGATGGTGTCGGTGGGAAAGGCGTCGTCGGCGACCTTCGACTCTTGAATCCCGATCAGAGCCGGCGCGTGTTTGGCCTTGAGTGCTTGGAGTTGATGGGTTCGGCTGCGAATGCCATTGACGTTGAACGAGACGAGTCGAGTCATGCGGTTTCCTATCGCTGAGCCTTTACGGCAGATCGGAGCCTGTCACCTCGTGGGTTTCGCGCCAGCCCATCTCGCGGCCGTGCTCATAGGCCTTGCCCCAAGGCAGGTGGCTCTGATCGCGCGCCGCGTCGTAGCAGTCGGCCTCGAGTACCGCGTCGACAGGTGCGGCGTAGCCGAGGCTGCGCAGGGCGGCCGCGAGACCGTTGGCGTAGCCGCGGTTATACCAAAGCTGAAAGTCGTCCGGCCGGTCGAGGTAGCCCTCGGAGCCGAGGCTGAGCTCCTGGGCAAGCTCGAGGAGCCGATCGATGAGGGGGTCGTCTGACATGGCCTTCATCTCGCGCGTGCCGTGGCAGCTGACGGCTCGCGGGCTGGGTTGTTGGTGCCGGCGCGCCCCAGGGCCTCGCGCTCAGCGATCTGGCCCCTGGTGAACGAATGCGCAACGGTCTGGCGCTCAACGATCTGGCGTTTAGCGGTTTGGCGCTTAGCGGTTTGGGGCGGCGGTGGTGTCGCGGTGCTTGAGGGCGTCGATCAGCAGGCTGCGATTGCGATAGCGGACATCTTCAGCGGTGATGACGTAGACGACCTGCTCGGCGATATTGCCAGCGTGGTTGCCGATGCGCTCGAGCGCGTGCTCGATCGTCAGCAGCGCCGCGAGCTCGGTGCCGCTGAACGGCGTGTTCGGTGCGACCAGCGTTTCGGTCAGGGCGGTGCGCGCCTCGCGCAGCGTCGACTCGGACTCGAAGACGTCGATGGCCAGCTGCATGTTGGCATCGACGAGGCCGCGGACCGCGTTGCCGAGTCGCTCGATGACCACCTGCTCCAGGGCTCGCATCGGCCCGGTCAGGACCTCTGAGACATGCTTGGCCTGGTCGCTACCGGTCAGTTTCAAGATGTTGTTGGCGATGCGCTCGGCCTTGTCGCCGCCACGCTCCAGCTCACCCACCACCCGGCTGACAGCCAGCACCAGCCGAAGATCGACCGCGGTCGGCTGGCGTTTTGCGATGACGCGAAAGACCTCTTCGTCGGCCTCCACACTCAGGGCGTCGATATCGGGCTCGCGATCGATGACCGCCTGAGCGCCGGCGGGGTCGGTCGTCAAGAGTGCGGTCACGGCGTCTCGTGTCTGACGCGCCACGGCCTCTCCCATGTCGACCACGAGCCGACGAAGCTCGGTGAGCTCGCGATCGAAGGCGCTGACGATATGTTGGTGATCGGTGGTCTGGGATGGCATCAGGATGGAGACGCGTCGGGTCGGTTTGGAGTGGTAACCCTGAATCTTCGCACAGAACGATTGCAGAATCTTGACCTAGTCGTCATAGAGCTCGCCGGACCATCCCCGCTCGCGCGCCTGTGCAATCGCTGCCGCGTAGATGCGTTGGTGGCGCTCACGCAGCTCTTGCGGCAGACGGGAGACGAGGTGGCCATAGGGATGCCAGGCGTCGCTGACCTGGTCATAGAGGGCTTGGATCTGGCCCAGCGTCCAGCCCGTGCAGGTCTCGCCCTCCGGGATCAGGCCAAAGACCTGGGCGTCGCGCACGATGGTCCCCGTGGGCGTCATACCGCCGAAGCTATCCGCATCGAGGCCGACATAGGTCTTGTTCCGGTTCATGATACTGTTGCCTCGCTGCAGTGCGTTGATGCGGCTGGCCGTCGCCAGACGCGGGGCCAGAGGTGATGCCGCCCGATGCGATGATCGCTGCGGACGTTCGGGAGCCGTAACTCGTGTCACGAAAAGATACCATTGTCGACCTTATCCGCCACGGCGAGCCGCAGGGCGGCAGGATGATTCGCGGCCAGGGCGTGGACCATCCGCTGAGTGCCTTGGGTTGGGAGCAGATGCGCGCGGCGGTCGGTGCTTTCGCGCCCTGGCACCAGGTGATCAGCTCGCCGATGGCGCGCAGCCGGGAGTTTGCGCGTGAGCTTGCGAACCGGCACGGTCTCCCGCTGGCTGTAGACCCAGCGTTTCGCGAGATCGCCATGGGGGCCTGGGAGGGGCGCCGCTCCGCTGAGATCGCCGAGCAAGAGCCGGAGGCCTTCCGCGCCTTTCGCCGAGACCCTGTCGCGAATCGCCCGCCGGGCGGCGAGCGGCTCGAGGCACTGCAGGCGCGAATCGGCCGCGCCTACGACCGGCAGGTTGCTGCCTATCCAGGGCGGCACCTACTCATCGTCTGCCACGCCGGCGTCAGCCGCGCCATTGTCGGCCATGTCCTCAACGCCGACCCCGAGCACTGGTACCGTATCCGAATCGACTACGCCGGCCTGACACGGGTGCGGCACGACCGATTCGGTACCAGCCTGGAGTTCGTCAACGCCGAGCGCCTGCGCGGGCAATAGCATTCGGCAGCGGCAGCGGCCCCGTCCACGG
>CAZTYV010000046.1:0-8905 GCA_964617675.1 uncultured Halochromatium sp.
GCTCGTGCTGGCAGCTCGTGATAGGGCTGGTGCCGGGATGAGCGCTCGCGCGGCGCTCGTTATCGCCGAGCCCGATTGCGTCCGTGTCGCTCGCTCGATGGCGCCCGCTCACGCTGGATGAGCGCGCTGGCGGTCTCGATCATGCCGCTCGCCTCGCCCGCGAGCTGCAGGTCGGTCCGATAGCGGCCGTTGATGACGAGGGCGGGAACGGCGTTGATGCCATAGCGATCGGTCAGCTCAGCGGCCTCTTGCACCTGGCGCTCGACCTCCGGGGAGTCCATGGCGGCGGCAAAGGCCTCGGCATCGAGGCCGATTTCGCTGGCGAAGTCGATGAGCTGTGCGTCGCTCATGAGCCGGCGGCGATCGCGTTGCATCGCCTCACCGAGGGCGCTATGAAAACGCTCGAGCTCGCCGAGCGATGCGGCCGCGTAGAAGGCGCGTGCATGGGGCTCCCAGCGTGGTGCGATCGCGGGCATGCGGCGCAGGCTGATCTGCTGGGACGCCTGGTCGAGCAGCCCGTCGAGCCGTGCCTCGAGCACTTGGCAATCGGGACAGCCGTACCAGAAGACCTGGACCACCTCGATCTGGTCGCCCTGGCTTGCAGGGGCGGGAGCATCGAGCTCGGCATAGCCTGGGCGCTCATCGCTGCCTGAGGCCGGCGCGCAGCTGAGGAGGAGCAGGAGTAAGGAGAGTGTGGCTCTGGGACCAGTGAAGACACTCATGAGGCGGAAGGATTCGTCACAGGGGCGCATGGCACGAGTCTAACGCGGTATCCTCATCGGCGCTGATCCCCGACCTCAATGACTGTGCCCCGGTCTCCGGAGCGGCACAGGCCTCCGAGTTATGTCTAAGAATGTATCGCCTATGTGGCTCGCCCCGACCCGACTCCTGCGGCTTGTGCTGGTAGCGATTGGACTCGTGCTCTTGGTCGCGCCGGCCTTCGGCGAGCAAGCGTTGATGCTCGCGAAGGAGGCCGAGGCCATGCAGGCGGAGGCGGCCGATCCGGACAAGCACCGAGTCCTGGTGTTGAATTCCTATAACCTGGGCTACTCATGGACCGATAACGAGGTGCGCGCGATTCAGGATTACTTCGCCGATGATCCGAGCGTCATCCTGCAGATGGAGTTCATGGATACGAAGCTGACCAATGCGCCGCGGCATTTCGAAAACCTGCTGCAACTCTACCAGCACAAGTATCAGGATTCGGATTTCGACGTCGTCATCGCGGCCGACGACGATGCCCTCGAGTTCATGCGCGCCTACGGGGAGCGGCTCTTCCCTGAGGTGCCGGTGGTCTTTGCCGGTATCAACAACTTCGGTGCCGAGCAGATCGCCGGGATGGAGCGAGTCACCGGGGTCAACGAGGAGGCGGATTTCGAGGCCAATCTCGAGCTGATCCTCAGGCTTCAGCCCGAGGTCACCGACCTGTATGTGATCACCGATGAGCTGACCGCAGGGCGGATGATCCGGCGCGAGTTCGAGGATGCCGCCGAGGGCTTCTCCGAGCGCTTGCGGTTCCACTTCCTCAACGACCTGACGCTCGAGCAGGTGCTCGAGAAGGTCGCGACCTTGGGGCCGGGCGATGCGGTGTTCTATCTCAGCTTCTTCCAAGACGCCGATGGCACCAGCTTTACCCCATGGGAGGTGATCCCCCGGATCTCGAGCAGCTCGACGGTGCCCTTGTATGGTCAGGTCGACTACATGTTGGGCAAGGGGATTCTGGGCGGCAAGGTCAAGGCGTCCTACTACCAGGGGCACGTCGGTGCACAGCTCGCGGCACGCATCCTTGACGGGGAGCTGGCCGAGTGCATCCCGATCGTGATGGAGAGCCCGAACATCTACATGTTCGATTACGAGCAGATGCAGCGCTTCGGCATCCCGCAGCGGGCGCTGCCGGCCGATAGCGTCATCATCAACGAGCCCGAGACCTTCTTGTATCGCTACAAGGGTCTGATCGCGGCTGTCACGGCCGTTTTTCTGGTCCTGCTCGCGTTCATCTTCATCCTGCTGTTCAACATCCGCCGTCGCAAGCGCGCGCAGAAGGGCCTGCAGGACATCCTGATCGCGATGGCGTCGGTCTTGGAGCTCGATTCGGCCGCCGAGATCAAGGAGGAGCTGATCGAGATCATCAACCGCATCATCTTCCTCGAGCGCGCCGTCGATCATGTGAGCTTCTACAACTACAGCGGACCCTTGCGACGCTTCGAGCCTGCCGAGCTGATCCCGCTCGGCGCAGACGCCGCGGCGAGCGAGCCTCAGCCTGGCGATGAGCTGATTCGCCAGGCCATCGAGCAGGGCAGCAGCGTGGTTCGCGGCCGCGAGTGTGTGGCGCTGTTCAAGACCCGCGGGCTGATGGGCAACGTGGTCTACCTCAAGGGCGATCGGCGCTTCGAGGATATCGATCAGGACCTGCTCGAGATCTTGACCAACAACGTCTCGATGGCGATCGAGACCCTCGAGAAGAGCAAGATGCAGGAGGCGCTGGAGACCGCGCGCAAGATCCAGCTCAGCATGCTGCCGCGCGCCTTCGAGTCGGTGGCGGCGCCGTTTGGCGTGGAGGTGCACGCGCGGCTGCTGCCGGCCAAGGAGGTGGGCGGTGATCTCTACGATGTCTTCGCGATCGATGACGACCACCTCTGCATCGCGGTCGGGGATGTCGCCGACAAGGGCGTACCGGCGGCGCTGTTCATGGCCGTGGCCAAGACGCTGATCCGCGCCAAGGCCGAGCCGGGCTCGACCCCTGAGGCGATCCTGAGCAAGGTCAACGCGGAGCTGTTGCGAGACAACGATCAGTGCCTGTTCGTGACCCTCTTCCTCGGCATCTTCGAGCGCCGCACGCTCCGACTGACCTACGCGAACGGTGGGCACAATCCGCCGTTCATCATCGCGGCCGACGGTACCCCCAACCTACTGCCGCTGCAGCCAGGGGCGGCCCTCGGTGTGATCGACGGCGTCAATTACCAGCTCCAGCAGGTTCAGCTTGCGCCGGGTGAGGTGCTCTTCGCCTATACCGACGGGGTGACCGAGGCGGTGAATCTGGCTGGAGGCATGTATGGCGAGGAGCGCTTGAAGCATCTGCTCAGCAGCCTCGGCAGCGAGGCAGCCGCGGTGATCAACACGACCCTGATCGAGGATATCGAGCATTTTTCGCGCGGCGCCGGGCAGGCTGACGATATCACCGTCTTAACCCTGCGCGTGCGATAGGGCTGCGCTCGATGTTGCGGCGGTGGGACTGGCTTGCTTGGCTGCTGGTGATCCTGGCGCCCTTGGGGACCTATTGGCTGCTGCAGGCGCAGGGCGCGAGCTGGCAGGTCACCATGTTCACGG
Organism: uncultured Halochromatium sp.; assembly: GCA_964617675.1. GTDB lineage: Bacteria > Pseudomonadota > Gammaproteobacteria > Chromatiales > Chromatiaceae > Lamprobacter. The sequence continues at coordinate 3,328 of CAZTYV010000046.1, forward strand.
CGATCGTGGCCACAGCACTGCTGATGTGGTTCTTGTCGCTGCTGCCGGACTTCGTGCCGGCCTTGCTCGCCATGTTGGCATTGCTCGTCTTTGGCCTTGCGCCTGAGTCGGTGGTGCTCTCGGGGTTCTCGTCGACGGCCTTCATGCTCACCCTGAGCATCCTCGGGCTCGGCGTGGTGGTGGTGGAGTCGGGCCTGACCCGCCGCTACACGCTCATCCTGTTACAGCATTTGCCGGCGAATACCTTGGCGCATCAGCTGGTGGTGCTGCTGACGGGGCTGCTGTTCACACCAACGGTGCCAACCATCGCCGGCCGGGCGGCCATCGTCGGTCCGATCATCGAGCAGATCGCCGGCGGCTGGGATGCGCAGGCACGGCAGCGTTCATCGACCATGCTCTACACCACCGGCCTGGATTCGATCCACTATCTGGCGCCGCTGTTCCTGACCGCGGCTCCTGCCAACCTGATGATCTTCGCGCTGCTGCCGCCGCAGGATCAGCAGGCCTTCGATTTCCTGTTCTGGGCCTTTGCGGCATCGCTGACGGGTCTTGCGCTGCTGTGGTCGTATCTGTTCTGCAGCGCGCTGCTGTTCCGTCGCGCGTACCTGCGCTTGGATCTGGGCAAGGCCGAGCTAGGCGAGGCGCTCAACGCCTTAGGGCCGATGCGCGCGGCCGAGTGGTCGGCGCTAATCGGCGTGATCCTGCTCGGTTTCGGGATCGCGACCATTCAGTGGCACCACATCGAGGTTCATCTTCTCGCGCTCGCGGTGCTCTGTCTGATGCTGGTGCTGGGCATGCTCTCGCGCGACGCCTTCGTCGCCAAGGTCGACTGGGCGTTCTTGATCTTGCTCGGCAGCATGATCGGGATCATCGCCACCATGAATCATCTCGGCATCGACCGCTTCATCATGGGGCATCTCTCTTGGCTCAGCACCTATATGCGCCAGGACTTCGCGCTCTTCGTGCTGGCCTTGGCGGCGATCTTCTTGCTGGCGCGACTCTTCATCCCCCTCAATCAGGCCATCGTGGTGTTCGCCGCCGCGCTGATCCCGATTGCGAGCAACGCGGGTATCTCGCCCTGGGTGGTGGGTTTTGTGCTGTTGATCCTGGCAGAGACGGCCTTTTTCCCGCATCAATCGCCCTATATCTTCCTCTTCGATCGCCTGACGCGCGGCGTTGATCGCGATATGCGTCGGGTCCGGCTGTTCCATGTGCTGTTGATCCCGTTCAAGCTGGCCTCGATCTTGATTTCGATCCCGTTTTGGCAAGGCATCGGGGTGTTATGAAGCAGAGTCCCGCGGCCCTGGTGCTGAGCGCGCTGTTCTTCCTCGGGGTGATCCTGTTCGCGATTGCCTTTAATGTGAGCAAGCCGCGAGTGATGATCCTGCAGAGCTACGATCCGGACTATGCTTGGACGCGGGATATCGATGCCGGGATCCGTCGGGTCTCTGAGAACTGGACCAGCTACAGCGTGAACTGGCATTACATGAACACCAAGCGACTCTCGGACCCGGAATCGCTGCGCTATGCCGGGATCGTTGCGCGCCGGGCGATCGATCGCTTCGCCCCGCGGGTGCTGATCGCGGTGGATGATCTCGCGCAGCAGCTGGCGGCGCGCTACTACCTTGATGACCCGCGGATGCAGATCGTCTTCAGCGGTGTTAACGATTCGGTGGAGCCCTACGGATACCCGGGCGCTGGCAATGTGACCGGCGTGTTCGAGCGCAAGCCGCTGCAGGCAGTCAAGGACCTGGTGCTGGCGCTCGAGGAGCGGCGCCCCGACCCCGAGGGCCAACCGGGTATCTGGTACCTGATGGACCCCTCCGAGTCGATGGCACGCGACCGCGGTCGCGTCGAGTCGTTCGCTTGGGCGCCATTGCGGTTCGAGGGGACCCTGGTCGCCGAGGATTATCCCGCCTGGCAGGCCCATGTAGGCTCGCTACCCAAGCGCACGGGCCAGTATCTGCTGGTCGCCAACTATCGCCAGCTGCGCCGCAGTGCGAGCGATCGCGAAGCGGTGCCGCCGCAAGAGGTGATGCGCTGGACCGAGACCCACTCGCCCCTGCCGGTCATCGGCCTCAACGTCTTCAATGTCGAGGATGGCGCCTCCATCGCGGTCGGTGCGTCCCCATTCGAGCAGGGCGAGGTGGCGGCGAGACTGGCTGACCGGCTGCTCGAGGAGGGGCTGCGTGCTGGCGAGGTCGCGATGGTGGAACCGCGGCATTATGTGGTGGCGATCAATGCGGCGGCACTGGCCGAGCGCGGACTCGAGCTGCCCCAGATCTACGAGACCTTCGCACGCAGCACGGCGACCTATCTCGAGGCGGAGCCGGCACTGTCGCGATGATTGGATGGCGACGACGCAGTCGCCGGTGCGCTGGCAAAGGACCATCCCAATGAGCAATCCCGCCAACAGCCGCAACGCCCTGACCTGGGCCAATCTCCAGTTCCACGCCTTTCGCACCCTGGTGCTGCCGCTGCTTGCGCCGGTGTCGGCCCACGAGGTCAGTGCACCGGTGGTGATCGGCGGTCACGGTGGCTCAGGCACCCGGGTGTTGCCGCGGGCGCTGCGCCTGGTGGGCGTCTGGATGGGCGCCTGGGTCAATCATCGCACCGAGGACGCGATGGCGACGCGCTACTTCCTGCAGCGTTACTTCGAGCAGGCGGTGGTGGATAGCCGAGCTGCCGATCCGGGCCAGCGCCCAGACCCAGCGCCGGACCAGGGGGCAGACCAGGAGCCAGACCCGCATCGAGACCAACATTGGGACCAACATGCAGCGCAACGTCGGCAGTTGGAGCGCGCCTTCGCTGAGGCGGTGCGCGCTCATCGTCAGGGTATGCCCGATCCGAGCGGCCCCTGGGGCTGGAAGAACCCGCGCTCGATGTGGATGCTCCCGTTCCTCGCGCGTCTCTATCCGCAGATGCGGTTTATCCACCTGGTGCGTGACGGCCGCGACGTGGCGCTGAGCAAGAATACGAACCTGCTGAACAAGCATGGCCGATTCCTATTGGGGGAGGCCACACCCGAGCAGGATCGGGTTCGGTCGCAGCTGCGGCTCTGGGCCCTGGGCAACGAGCGTGCCGCGCGCGACGGTGAGCGACTGCTGGGGGCGAACTATCTGCGCATCTCCTATGAGCAGCTTTGCAGCGCGCCGCGCGAGACCTTGGCGCGTGTGTACGCGCACCTCGGGCAGTCGGTGAGCTCAGCGACCCTCGACCAGGCGGCGCAGTTGGTGGTGCCCCCGCGCACCATCGGCGCCTGGCGGAAGAGCGATCTCAGGCTCCTGCATGAGCCGGACCGCGAGATCCGCGCCGTGCTGCATCGCTTCGGCTATAGCGACGAGCCTCCCGATCCGGAGGTCGGGCTTGCACTGGATTCAGCGGCGCCTTTGGGGCAACCTGCAACCTAGCTCAGCCGGCTGGGGGAAGCCGATGAAGTTCAGACTCAGTGAGCAACCCGACGCGCTCTCGGTGCTCCTCGAAGGCATCGAGGCCTTCTTGCTCGAGCGCGGCGTACCGCCAACGGGTCTTTACGTGGCCAATCTCTGTGTTGAGGAGCTGCTCGTGAACATCGTCAACCATGGCTATGGCGGCAAGCCGGTCGCCGACGTCGAGGTTGATGTGGAGGTTTCGCCGCAGACCCTGCTGATCGAGATCAGCGATGGCGCCGCGCCCTTCGATCCAACCAAAGACGCGGCAGCGCCCGATCTCGAGGCGGATCTCGACGCGCGCCCGATCGGCGGCCTCGGGGTGCACCTGGTCAAGCAGCTGACCGACGAGATGAGCTACAGGCGCGCTGATGGCCGCAACCAGGTGCGCTTGATCAAGCGGCTCGCGCCGGAGGCCTAAAGCATCCGGATGGTCTTGTCGAGCGTCTTGCCGACCTTGAACAAGGGCGCGAAGCCACAGAGATCCAAGACCTCGCGCACGCTGGCCTTGGCGTGGCAGATGCCGACGCAGCCGCCAGCCTTCGCCGCGCCCTTGGCCGCCTTCATCATCACGCGAAGACCTGCACTGGAGACATAGTCGGTCTCTTCCAGATCGAACACCAGCTTGGTGCTGCCGGCATCGATGCGGGCACTGATCTCGCGGTCGACCTCCGGCGAAGTTGTGGTGTCGAGCCGTTGCCCGGGACGGACCACCAAGACGTCTTCTCTGATGAAATATTCAGCAGCCACAGTAGGTTCCTCGGTAACGTAATTCGGTTATTGGGGCGCGCTGAATCTGCGCTATGCTTCCGACATCCTGACACCAGCCTGCTTCGGAGCCTTGACGCGTGACCGATCCATCGACCAGCGCTGACAGCGCGCTCTCGACGCAGCTCGAGGTCTTTCGCATCATCGAGGGGCGGCTCCAAGAGGCGGTTCGCCGCGAGGAGGATGTCGACTACCGAAGCGCGCGCGCGAACCAACGCACGCAGCTCATCGGGCGCCTCTCTCTATTTACGGTGTTATTGCTCACACCGCCAGTGTTCTATTTGATCTGGACCCTGGTGATTGCAATGGGGATCATCACCGATCGGATGGGGGCGATGCACGGCGAGGTCGGCGGCATGACCGAGGACCTGGCCGAGGTCTCCGCACGGATGGTGCAGATCAACGGCTCGGTGGCGCGAATGACCGAGCATATCGCCGTGCTCCCGCCCATGGAGCAGCGCTTGCGCGCGATGCGCGGCGATCTCGGTGCGATGAGTGGCTCCATGAGCACGATCGCGCCGGATGTTGGCGCGATCGATCAAACCCTTGCTGGCATGCAGCACAACATGGGCCGCATGGATGAGGTGATGGGCTTCTTGAGCCAGGATATGTTCAGGATGCGGCACAACGTGAACCAGATGAGCAGCCCGATGCGGATGATCCCGTTCTTCGGGCAGTAGTCCCCTCTTGATTCGGCCTCGACCTGGGTGAGACCTTGCCTATGACCCCTGAGCAACGCGAAGAGGCGGAGCAGGTGGCGAATCGCTTCATGGATCTCCATGAAGACCTGATGTTTATCTTCAAGCACAACATGGTCCGCAGCAATATGCGGATCAACAGCATTATCCGCTATGCGATGGTCGGTATGGTGGTGCTGATGTTCGCGATGCTCGCCCTGGTGGCGACCTTCACGACGCGCATGGATGCCATCACCACCTACATGCAGGAGATGGCTGACGACATGCAGGGGATGCGCCAGGATTTTGACAGGGTGACCTTGGAGATGCGTACGATGGAGGCGTCGGTCAGCACCATGGACGAGCATGTCGCGCCGATGCCGTCGATGTATGCCTCCGTCGACCAGATGTCTGGCGACATGAGCGGGATGCGCGAGGACATCGGCAGCGTTGCCGCTCATATGGGGCGGATTCAACAGCGGATGCTGACGCTGGGCGGGCACCTGCAGTCGATGGAGCACAAGCTCGGTGCGATGCGGGGCGCCGTCGGCAGCATCGGCCACGACGTCAATATCATGTCGAGACCGATGTCGATCCTGCCCAACAACTAGAGCCGCGGCTCAGATCAGGGGCATTTAGATCAGGGGCTCAGGCTCCCGAGTCCTCGCGCCGATCGCGCTCTGCCGATCGGATCTCGGGATCAGC
>CAZTYV010000046.1:8915-21209 GCA_964617675.1 uncultured Halochromatium sp.
GTCAATCTTGCCCAACAACTAGAGCCGCGGCTCAGATCAGGGGCCCAGGTCAGGGGCCCTAGATTATGGGACCAGGTTATGCGCTCAGATCAGCGCCTCAGGCTCCCGAGTCCTGGTGTTGATCGCGCTCTGCCGATCGGATTTCGGGATCAGCGGGTTTTGGCGATCGATGCGGCGCGGTCGGTTGTGGCGTCGGCGCCGTCGCGCCACTCGCATCGCCTCGCCCGTCCTCGCTGACAGTGCCTCGAGCGCCACGATTGTCCGGTGATCCCGATGCCGCGGTCGTGTCAGCCGTTGCCGATTCGGGGGCGGATGGCGCCTCTGAGGGAGTCTCGGGTCCCGGCGTCTGTTGAGGCTCAGGCGCGACCTCGGGGGGTGCGGGTGCTGGCGTAGGTGCTGGGCCAGTGGCTGAGTTAGCGGCTGAGTTGGCGGTTGAGCTCGGGGCAGGCGTCGTCTCGCTCGTTGTAGGCTGAGCTTCGGACTCTGTTGCGGCCCCAGAGTCGGATCGGTCACCTGATCCCAAACCAGCCTGATCCCCCGCTTGGTCCGCGGCACCGGCTTCGGCTCGGGCTTGTGGTTGACTGCCTGAGCCTGATTGCGCGGTTGCTCCGTCGCTGGGTTGATCGGCCGATGAGGGACTGGGCACGGATGCGGGCCTCGGCTCGCTCGCAACGGACGTTGCCGGCGCTGGGCTGCCGTCGCTCAGCCCGGAGGCACGTGACGCATCACTGGACGTTTCGTTCGTCGCTGCGCGCCGTTGATCGCGCTCGCGAGAGCGCGAGCGCGCGTCGGTCGGCTCGCCTGCCGTGCTCGCTTGTCGCTGCCGCGCGGGCCGCTCCTTTTGCGGCGGCTCGCGTTCGGCCTCTTCAGCGGCAGCGATGCGATTGAGCCGCTCTTGCTCACGCTGACGGCGAATTCGCTCGGCATAGTTGCCGTAGTCTGGGCCGTTGCCGACCACGGTCACACGGGTGCCGATGTCGACCTGCGAAAACAGGCTGGTCGCGACCTCGGACGGCAGGCGGATACAGCCGTGCGATGCTGGCTGTCCCGGACGTGGGATCGGCCCCGCGTGCATGCCGATGCCATCGTAGGTCATGCGCATGAAGTGGGGCATACGCGCGCCGACGAACTTGCCGCCGGCTGGGATCGGGTCGCGCGAATGGGCATTGCGCTTGTGCAGCCCGCCGCTGGCGTTGTAGATGCGCCCGTAGAGATTGGAGCGTTTCTTGGCGACCTTCTCGATCACCTCGAACTCCCCGCTCGGGGTCGGGTGTGATGAGACGCCTGAGGCGATGGTGGTCCAACCCACTTGCTTTTGGCCATCGTAGAAGCGTGCGCGCTGCTCGGTGGTGTCGATGACCACGTGGCTGATCTTGCCCGTGCCCCCGTGCCATTCGTAGAGCTTGCCGGGCTCGGGGTCCTCCTGTGGCTCTGGGATGGGCTGGGCAGCAGCGGCCTCCTGTTCGGCCTGCGTTTCCGCCTCGGCGGCAGCGTCAGCCGCGGTCGGCTGCTCGCTACTAGGGCTCAGCGGATAGGGGAACTGAGCGCAGCCACCCAGCAAGAGGATGCCGAAGGCCAGCAGCCAGCCGCGCGGCGGCAGGCCGAAGATTGGGCAATGAGGATGGCAAATTCGCATGGCTCGATCTCAGGCGGTGGGCGCAGGGTCGATGATTGTAGTGCGCAATGGTACCGCATTGGGCCTTTTTGGCTTGACTCCAAGCCCCTGGGGCGTCACCGGCGCGCGATGGTGAAGCCGCTGCATCGGCGAGTATGCGAAACTAGAAATTCGTAGGACTCTGTCGTCTTGCGCGATCACGCGCCCCAACGAGGTCTCTTATGGTCACGATTCATCCTATCGCCCAGCCCGGGCGTGCATCCTGCTTTGCTCCATTCTCGGCGTCTGTTGCCCTGCTCTTCCTGATGACTGCGAGTGCGGCGCAGGCCCATTTTCAAGAGTTGATTCCATCCGCCGAGGTGCTGACCGCGGAGACGGGCCCTGACCTGAGCCTGGACCTGACCTTCACCCATCCGATGGAGCGCGGCCCGGTGATGGCGATGGGCGAGCCGGTGCGCTTCGGTGTGATCGGGCCTGAAGGCAGCGTCGACCTCTCGCGGCGACTCGAGCCGGTCGAGCGCGATGGCGCGGCCGCTTACCAGGCTGAGTATCGGGTCTCCGGGCCTGGCGACCACATCTTCTTCATCGAGCCCGCGCCTTACTGGGAGCCGGCCGAGGGCGCGATGATCATCCATTACACCAAGACCGTCGTCGACGCCTTCGGCGCCGAGGATGGCTGGGATCGAATGGTCGGCTTTCCGGTTGAGATCGAGCCGCTGGTGCGCCCCTACGGACTCTGGGCCGGGAACCTCTTCACCGGCGTTGTGACCCGCGATGGCAAGCCGGTGCCCTTTGCAACGGTCGAGGTGGAATGGCGCAACGACGGCTCGGTTGAGCCGCCCGCTGCGCCCTTCGTGACCCAGGTGATCAAGGCCGATGCGAACGGCACCTTCAGCTATGCGATGCCACGGGCCGGTTGGTGGGGCTTCGCGGCCCTGCTCGAGGCGGCTGAGACCCTGCCGAGCCCGAGCGGCGAGCAGGTGCCGGTGGAGCTGGGTGCCCTGATCTGGGTGCGCGTGCGCGAGATGTGAGCGCCGGTCTTGGCCTTGGCTTACCGCCAGCCCGGCGGCGCCTGCGGCGGTGAGCCCTGGACGGGGCCCTGTGTCGGAGCCTGTGTCGGAGCCTGGGTCGGGCTCGGGTGCCGACCCGGGTATGGCCAGGGCGGGCGATGCTGCGGCGGATACTGCGGATAGGGCCAGGGTGGTGCCGCGCTGCGCGCTGGCTGCGTCGCTGGGCGTTGCCCAGCGCCCTGAGCGGCATTCGGTTCGGCACTCGGTTCGGCGCTCTGACCGGCACCCTGCGCAACGTCTTCCGCGGCGTCGCTGCTCGGCCCTGATGGGCCTGATGTGCCCGTCTCAGCGGCTGGCGAGGCGTCGGTCCCGGCCTGGGCGTCGGGCTCTCGCTCGGGCATTGGGGGTGCCGCACCCTCGGTGACCGGGTCGGCGCCTGGCGTCTGGCGCGCAGGCGCTGCCATCGAGGCGGACGGTGCTGAGGTCGTTGCCTCGGGCCTGTCGTCGGCCGCTGGATCGGCGCTGCCCGCGTCGGCTGTGTTGGTCTCGGACGTCGCGCGCGATTGTTCGTCGATCGCTGCTTGCGCGTCGTCCGTGATGCGCCCCTGCTCGCCGATCGCGCCCGAGTCCTCTGCCTGCTCGGCTGGCTCAGCAGCGACGGTCGGCTCAGAGGGCTCGGCGATCAGGCTCTCGGGCTCGAGCCCGAGGAGGCCGTCGAGATCGTATTCGGAGAGCACATAGCGCAGCGGCTCCGTGCCTGTGTACAGCAGGTAGCCGCCATCATCGTCGGCGAAAACGGTGCGACTGAGCTGCTCGCCGTCGGCAAGGCCGATCGCGAGTGAGAGCACCGGCTCCGCGGGCGTCGCCGAGGCGCCGGTCTCGCTCGCCGCGGTGCGCACGCCTTGATAACTCAGATGGGCGATGCGGCTCAGTAAGGCATTGAGGGCCTCCGGATCGAGCGCTTGCTGGGCATCGGCACCCGCGTCGCTCGCGGCATCCTCGCCAGGGTCATCCAGCCGCCAGCCACCGTCGATCCGCGTCAGCGCCCAGCCGCCGGTCGGGCCATCGGCCTGAATGCGCTCGATGGCCTCGGCCTCGAGGCGCAGCTGGTCGCGGCGAATCCAGTCGCTGCTGTCGCTCGCGATCTCGAAGCTCGCCAGTGGTAGGTCGTAGACCTCTGGCTCGCCGGCAAGGCGCGCATAGAGGCGGCGGAAGCCCGGCGAGTCGCCGAAGAGCAGGCTGGCGAGCTCGCCCTCGTTGCCGGCGAGGACGAGCCGCGTCTCGGTGTTGGTATCGGCCACCCTGAGTCGCTCCCGCGTCTCGGCGCTGGTGCCGACCGGCAGCGGTCGCGCGAGCTCGGTCAGCCGTTTCAGCAGCTGATCGACCTTCTCGGCATTCGCGGGAAAGTCATCGAGTGCGGGCAGCACCCAGCCGTCGGCGCGACGCTCGAGCTCGAGGGTCTGCGCGGCGCCCTGGATCTGGATGCGGGTGACCTGGGTCGGTGCGAAGGCAAGCAGCGGGTCATTCCCGGCCTGCTGGTCCATGGCGCGGCCGGCCAACACCACCGCGGCGACCAGTTGGATCAGCAGCAGCGCGATCAGCGCGGCCACCGCCGGCGCTAGCAGTGCTTGACGCCAGCTCGGGTCGAGTCCGGCGAGCGGATTGCGGAAGACGCTGGAGATCCCGTTCGATCGATCACTCATCACTCATCCCTCCAGGATCGCGGCCAAGGCCTGCTCACGACGGTGCCGGAGTCGACGGTGCAGCGCGTAGATCAACGCCAGACCGCCGAGCGCGAGCAGATAGTTCAGCGCCTCGATCAGGATGCGCTGCTCGCGACCGACCGGCTCGAGCAGCCGGCTGTATTGGCCGCGCCCGCGCAATGCGAGCAACCCCCGATCCTCGAGCGACCAGTCGATCGCGTTCTCGACTAGGGTCAGTGGTGCCAGGTAGCGGCTCTGGGTTGCCTCGGTCGCCAGGCCAATGGCGGTATCCGACAGAAAGCTCGGCGAGCCGAGCAGGATCAGCCGGGCCGTGCTCGGCGAGTGCTCGACCACGCCGGAGATGACCGGCGAGGTCTCGGTCTCGGGCGCGTCGCCCACGTCCGCGGCGCCGGCCATGCCCTCAGGCTCCGCGCCCAGCCCCTCGCCCTGGGGCTTCTCCCGCGGCTCGTCCTCGAGCAACGGCGATGGCGCGCCACGGAAGGCTGAATCGAAGCGCCCCTCGATGAGCACGCCGAGCAGCTTGCGCCCGGTGTCGGCGCCGCGTGCGAAGCCGAGCTCGGGATAGGTCTCGAGATCAGGCTGCACATCGGTGGCCGTGCTGGTCCAAGCCCCCGACGAGGACTCGATCAGACGCACCACTTGACGCTCGGCATTGGCCTGCGGGTCGATCTCGATCGGTGCGGCCCAGGTCATGGTCAGCTGCCCAAGCCCGGCGGTGATGCCGGAGTCTTCCGCGAGGCCATCGGCGCGCACATCGGGGAAGTACGGATAGGGCAGCATCTGCAGCTCCTCGACTAGGAAGCCGCCGAGGTTGCGCTGCACCGGGATCGGGAACGGGGTGTTCTGCGGATCGAGCACGAGACCGGGGCCGATCCTGATGCCGAGCCCAGCAAGCCAGTCCTCGAGCCCAGTGGACTGTTCGACGGCGCTGATGCGCCCGCCGCCGAGGTCGACGTCCAGCGGCGACGTGGCGAGGATCAGGGTGCCGCCCTGCATCAGGAACTGGTCGATGGCGAAGCGCTGGCGCTCGTCGAGGTCCTTAGGCGCGATCACGAACAGCAGATCGGCATTCTCCGGCACCTGACCCGCTCGCAGGTCGGTGCGCTCGAGGTTGAAGCTGGTCTGCAGCGCCTCCTCGAGCAGGCTGTAGCCAGGATCGGTGCCGCCCATGCCCATCATGCTCGGCGCCGGCTCGGGCCGGTAAAGCGCGATGGTGCGAAGCACACCGGGCGTGAAGCGTTTGATCGCGGCGGTGAGGCTGCGACGCAGTGCCGCGGCATCAAGCTGTTCTGGGAGCGGAATCCTCTGCGCCTGCGCTCCCTGCTCGAGCACCAGGTCGAAATAGAAGGGTTGCGGGTCGAGCAGGCTCAAGATCAGCGGCTGCAGCCCATAGCGCTCGGCGATCTCTTGCTCCAGTGCCGGGTCGCCGGCCGGATCGTTGATCTCCCACCGCAAGCGACCGTCAGACTCGGTCGCGAGCTCCTCGAGCAGTGACTCGAGCTCGCCACGCAGCGCCGGTAGCGGCTCCGGCAACCTCTGCGGCTCGGAGACGAAGGCGCGCAGCCGCAGCGGCTGCTGGATGCCGGCGAAGAGATCGGCGCCGCTCTGCCAGCCGTAGAGGACCTTCTTGATGGCGCGGGTGAGGTCGTACTCGGGGTTGCGCAGGACCACGTCGAGATCGGTCTCGCCGCGGACCTTCACGTCGATCAGGTCTTGGAAGCCGAGCACCTCGTGGCTGTCGCCGTACTTCACCAGGATGTCGAAGTAGGAGTTCACCACGCCGGTCTGGTACTTGCTCGCGGTCTGGAAGGCGACCGGCTGGATGCCATATTGCTCGCCGGCCTCGCGCTCGAGCTCCGGGTCTTGGTGTGGGTCGACCAGCTCGACGATGACGCGCCCCTTGCCGGCGGCCTGATACTCGCGCAGCAGGTCGCGCAGCTGCGGCACCAGCGGCGCGAGCAGGGGATGGGTCTCGGCGCTGAAATAGCCGCGGATCAGCAGCGGCTCCTGGAGCTGATCCAGATACGTCTGGGTGGTCTCAGAGAGGGTGTAGACCGAGCCGCGGGTGAGATCGGCGCGGACCTCGTCGACCTGATGCAGCCAGAGGTTGGCGGCCAACAGATTGGCGACCGCGAGTCCGGCGAGCAGCGACCAGCGATGATGGATCATCCGCCGATCGCTGTCGGCGGCCCAGCGCAGGCGCTCCAAGGTGTCGACGGTCAGCAGCAAGAAGGCGCCGACCAGGCTCAGGTAGTAGTAGAGGTCGCGCAGATCGACGACGCCGCGGGTGATCGACTCGAAACGGGAGCCCGAGCCGAGCAGGCGCAACAGCTCGCCACCGGCGTGTCCGGCCAGGTTGGTCAACGCCGGTGAGCCGATGAGGTAGAACAGCGCGGCGACCAGGGTGGTGCCGATGAGCGCCACGATTGGATTGTCGGTGCGCGCCGAGACGAACAGCCCGATGGCGATGTAAGCCGCGGCCAGCAGCAGGGTCGCCAGATAGGCGCCGATCACGGGGCCCCAATCGAGCGGGCCGATCAGTGCCACGGTGAGCGGCAGCGGCAGGGTCAGCCCGAGCGCGATCGCGACCAGCGCCCAGGCAGCGACGAACTTGCCGAGCACCAGGCGCCAGGTCGGCACCGGCAGGGTCGCGAGCAGCTCGAGGGTGCCGGCGCGGCGCTCCTCGCTCCACAGGCGCATGGTCAGCGCGGCGGCGAGGAAGATCAGCAGCACCGGCATCCAGTCGAACAACGGTCGGGTGTCGGCGATGTTGCGCGCGAAGAAGGCCTCGACCCAGAAAAAGACGAACAGGGTCGCGGCGAGGAAGGCGCCGATGAACAGATAGGCAACCGGTGAGCCGAAGAAGGAGGAGAGCTCCTTGCGGCTGATGCGCAGGATGTCAGTCATGGGTTTGAGCCTCCGCTGCCGATTGCATCGTCTCACCGCTGCTGACGGCGCTGAACAGGGCCTCGAGATCGCGCCGCTCCGGGGTTAGCGCATAGAGCGCCCAGCCGCGCTCGGCCGCGATCTGTGCCACGCGCGGTGCGAGCCGTTTGGGCTCCTTGGTCTGCAGCGCAAAGCGCCGATGCGCGCCTTCGTCACCGAGATGGCTCACGGCGCGGACGCCGTCGATGGCGCCCAGGGTCTCGGTGACCTCAGAGACAGGGCGGTCGAGCGTGACCAATAGCCTTGGGTCGGTACTCAGCGCATCCAGGCGGCTGTCCACCGAGAGCCGGCCGGCGCGCATGATGAGCACGCGTGAGCAGACCGCCTCGACCTCTTGCAGGATGTGGGTCGAGATGATCACCGTTGCCTGTCGCGCCAGCTCGCGGATCAGCGCGCGCATGTGCTGGATCTGCGAGGGATCGAGGCCATTGGTGGGCTCGTCGAGGATCAGGATCGGCGGCTCGTGCAGGATCGCCTGGGCCACGCCGAGCCGCTGGCGGTAGCCGCGCGAGAGCGTTGCCACCTGCGCCCGCGCCTTGCTGGTGAGCTCGGTGCGCTCGATCGCGCGCTGGATCGCCTCGCCGCGATGGCGTGCCGGGATGCCGTGCAGCGTGGCCTGGTAGTCGAGGTGCTCGAGCACGCTCAGATCCGGGTAGAGCGGGCAGTTCTCGGGCAAGTAGCCGATACGCCGCTGCGCCTCACGTCGGCGGCTGGCCAGATCGATCTGGTCGATCACGATCTGCCCCGCACTCGGCTCGAGGAAGCCGGTGAGCATCTTCATGATGGTGGTCTTGCCAGCGCCGTTGTGGCCGAGCAGGCCGACGATCTCGCGGCGGCCGATCGCGAACGACACCTGGTCCACCGCCCTCAGGGTGCCGTAACTGCGGCTGATCTCATGGGCCTCGATCATCCGATACTCCGATGCAGTGTGGGGAGCGCCAGGCGCGAGTCGCGAGCGCACGCGGCGCAAGGGTGCAGCGGCTGGCGAGCGCGCGTATTGCACTGCACTGAGCGGTGCGGTGCAACCACTGCCGGCGCTGCCGGTTTTCTCCGGTCCCTGCGCGGGCTCCTGCGCCTGTGGCAAGATCCGATCCATGACCCGATCGCGAGCCTGAACCCTGAGCCCCTCGTCGCACGTGCCGTTGGCCGAGCGCATGCGCCCGCGCAACCTCGATGAGGTGGTCGGGCAGCGGCACCTGCTTGCGCCGGGCCGTGCGCTGCGCGAGGCCATTGGCGCGGATCGTCCGCACTCGGCGATCTTCTGGGGGCCGCCCGGCACCGGCAAGACCACCTTGGCGCGCCTCATCGCGGCCGCGTCGAACAGTCGCTTCCTGAGCTTGTCGGCGGTGCTGGCCGGCGTGAAGGATATTCGCGCGGCGGTCGACGAGGCGCGGCAGCTGCGCGCGAGCGAGCAGCGAGGCACCATCCTGTTCATCGACGAGGTGCATCGGTTCAATAAGGCGCAGCAGGATGCGTTCTTGCCCCACGTCGAGGACGGCACCCTCGTGTTCATCGGCGCGACAACCGAGAACCCCTCGTTCGCGCTCAATAATGCGCTGCTGTCACGGGCGCGGGTCTATCTGCTCAAGCCCCTGGATAAGGACGATTTAGAGCAGCTCGCGGATCGCGCGCTCGATGACCCCGAGCGCGGTCTGGCGCCGCCTCCCGCAGCGATTCCCACTTCCATGGTCGCTCCCATTTCCGCCCCCGCGCCCACCCAGGACTTGGCGACAGAGGACGGCGCCGGCAAAGCAGGGGCTGATCGCGTCACCCGCGGGCTCCAAGGTGGCGCGTCGGATCACCACGGTCGGGGTCGCCTCTTGATCGATGCCGAGGCGCGTCGCCTGCTCGCCGAGGTCGCCGATGGCGACGCGCGTCGGCTGCTGAACCTCCTCGAGCTGGCTGCCGACCTCGCCGAGCCATTCCCCAAGCCTGAGGTCGGGCGGGCGAGGCCCTCTGAGCCGGGGCCAAAAACGGAAGGCGGGCCAGCCGCTCAGGAGGCAGCCGGTTCGACCCAGGGGCCAGTCTCCGCGCTCGGGCCTGACAGGCAGGGGGCAAGCTCGGCGCCCGATGCGACGCCCGTTGGCAGCCGCCGCATCAGCATCGAGACGCTCAGGCTGGTGCTCGACGGCGGTGTGCGACGCTTTGATAAGGGCGGGGATGCCTTTTACGATCAGATCTCGGCGCTGCACAAATCGGTGCGCGGCTCGGCGCCCGATGCGGCGCTGTACTGGCTGGCGCGGATGATCGATGGCGGCTGCGATCCGCTCTATATCGCCCGCCGGTTGGTGCGCATGGCCAGTGAGGACATCGGCAATGCCGATCCGCGCGCCCTGGATCTGGCGCTGAATGCCTGGGAGGCGCAGCAGCGCCTCGGCAGCCCCGAGGGCGAGCTGGCCTTGGCCCAGGCGGCGGTCTATCTGGCGTGCGCGGCGAAGAGCAACGCCGTCTATCGCGCCTGGAACAGCGCGCTCGAGGAGGTGCGCAAGCAGGGCTCGCTCGAGGTTCCGGTCCACCTGCGCAACGCCCCGACGCGGCTGATGAAGGAGCTAGGCTACGGTCATGCCTACCGCTACGCGCACGATGAGCCCGAAGCCTATGCCGCCGGCGAGCAGTATTTCCCCGACGGCATGGCGCCGCGACGCTACTACCAGCCGGTCGAGCGCGGGCTCGAGATCCGCATCAAGGAGAAGCTCGAGCGACTTGCCGAGCTGGACCGGGCCGCGAAGATCAAGCCCCGTTGACGTTGAGGCGCACGGCTACCGTCTCGAGGCTCAGGCGGCGTCTCCGCGCGGGGCCGACATCAAGCGCGCTGTTCTTCGCCCTCGGGTCAGTCATCGCCGCGGCCGACCGCTAGGCAGGGCGCATCGGGTGCAACCTTCGGATCGCAGACGCGACCCTCGACCCTCGGTGCGATGCCAGCCTCGCCGGCTTCGCGCAAGGCGGCGACAACCAGGTCGACCAGGTCGGGTGTTGAGGCATCCGGATCGACGACCTGATCCATGCTCAGCATCCGGTAGCCGTCCTGATCGCCAATGCTGGGGTCGAGGAGGAATCGGTTGGTCACGACCAGCAGGGCCTCGTCCGGCTCGATGGCGCGCGGCCCCTGCGGTGTGAGCAAGGTCAGGGCGTCGATGCGGCCGTCGATGCTGTCGTGCTCGAAGGCGAGGCCGGCAACCTGCAGCCAACGGCCGTGTCCGGGCCAGCCGTCGATCGATTTTTGCAGCACCTGAAACAGCGTCTCTCCGGAGATGCGAATCATGAAGAGCGGGCTGGGAAAGGCGAACAGCTCGGCCAGATGCGCCCGGGTGATCTCAGTTCCCACCGGGAGGTCCTGATTCAGGCGCAGACTGCCGGAGTTGATCAGGGCGATCTGCGCACCGCGGTCGCGAAAGGCCGCCAGCGCTTGGTCCGCAACCCAGTTGCCGAGATTGGTCTCGATGCTGCGGATCTGCAGCTCCTCGCCCACCAGCCTGACCGCGGTGCGGCCTAGGGGCTCGGTCAGGCAGTTCGGCGCATCCCGCTGCTCGGCGCAGAAGGCCTGCTGGAAGCTTGATTGCCACTGCTGCACTCGCGCCAGGGTTGCGGCATCCGGGGGGATGTCCTGGTTGAGGTGGCGAAACTCGAACGCGACCTGGGGCCGAGCGTCTGCCGGCACCGCGATCCGCGCGACCGTGGCGGTGCGCGCGTCGGCATCGGCCTTGATCACCAGCCGGCCATCCACCTCGGCACTCTGGCGAAAGTGCTCATGACCGCCGAAGATCAGGTCTGGCCCCTGCTCACCGAGCTGCTCGAGCAACCGCCGGTCCTCGGCCATCGACAGATGCGTGAGTCCGATGACCAGCTCCGCACCCTGCGCGCGCAGGGCGGCGCTGCGCCCCCGCGCGATCGCGACCGGATCATGGATGGCGCTGACGTACTCGGGCATCAGCACGTCGGTGGTGAGTCCGAAGATCCCGACCTTGACGCCGTTCAGCTCGATGAGCGCATCGGCCCGAAGTTGGGGCGCAGCAATCAGCGGCCCGCCGTCGGCGCTGCGCACGAATTCGACGTTGGCGCTGATCCAGGTGAAGCCGGATTCGGCCACCCGGTCGGCGAGGATCGACGCCTGATCAAGCTTGGACTTCTCGAATTCGTGATTGCCGAAGGTGACGAACAGGCGCTCATCGAAGGCGCTCGCATCGCCGTCGAGCCGGCTGAGCAGGTCGATCATCTGCGCGCCCAGGTAGCGCCGGCTGAGCATCGACGGGAACAGCAGGTCACCGGCATGCAGTACCAGCAGATTCGGGTCCTGCTGCTCGAGCTCAAGACGCAGGCTGCGCAGGCGCGCCATGCCGCCGCTGGCGCCCTCGTCGACGCCGTCGATGCGATAGACATCGTTGATCGCGAGCACCGTGATTTGGCGCGGCGGCAAATCGGTCGCAACCCCGTGGCTCGGCAGCGCCACGAGCACTAGGATCATCAGCGGTCGGGATAGCCAGTCGTGCATCTGGTCGCACCTGGAGGGATCAGGATGAGTGGGATCGCGTTCACCAGCCTCGTTCGAACAGCGATTGAAGCCATTCCGAGGGCGGTCAAGGCGGCCTGCGTCGGCGCCTTGTAGAACTGCCACTGGGTTGCCGTCAATATGGCATCAGGCTTGTTGGCAAGATCGCGTTTGTTCTCACCGGGATCAGGATGCGTTTCGCGCTGGCCTCGACCGCTCTGGCGGCGCCAGCCCGAGGTCTCGGTTTCTGCTGCATCCCAGACCAGTCTCATCAAAGCCGTTAGACCACAGGTGGCCAGTTGCGCTCGCCAGCGATGGCTGTGGCTGGCGCATGCCCGGTCATCGGGTAAGATGCGCGGCCAAGGTTAGGCTGAGTACGACGAGACGGATAATGTTGCAGATCCTGGCGATCGCCGGCGGTGGGGCCCTTGGCGCCGTGGCGCGGTTTGGCGTCTCAACTGGCGTCTATCGGCTCTTCGGTCGCGATTTCCCCTGGGGAACCCTCGCCGTGAA
>CAZTYV010000047.1:0-17670 GCA_964617675.1 uncultured Halochromatium sp.
ATGTCGCCCACGGTCTTGGTATCGATGCCGCCATAGATCACCAGCAGCGAGACGATGACGATGCCGGCGAGCGTCGACGGCACCGCGCGGGTCAGCTTCGGCAGCAGGTAGATGATCGCCATGGTCAGGGCGATCAGGCCGAGCATGGTGTAGAGCGGCATGCCCGTCATCCACACCGCATTGCCGTCGGCGTCCGGCATCTTGAAGTGGCCGAACTGCGCCAGGAAGATGACGATGGCGAGGCCGTTGACGAAGCCGACCATCACCGGAAACGGCACCATGCGGATGAACTTGCCGAGCTTGAGCAGCCCGAAGGCGACCTGCAGCACGCCCATCAGCACCACCGCGGCGAACAGGTATTCGACGCCGTGGGTGACCACCAGCGCGACCATCACCACCGCCAGCGCACCGGCTGCCCCCGAAATCATGCCGGGCCGGCCGCCGAAGGCTGCGGTGATCAGGCCGACGATGAAGGCGGCATAGAGGCCGGTGAGGGGATGGACTTGGGCGACGAAGGCGAAGGCGATGGCCTCGGGAACCAGTGCGAGCGCGACGGTGAGGCCGCTCAGCACGCACAGCCGGGCACGCGACAGGGAATAGTTGGGACAGGCGGGAAATTTCATCGGCTTGACCTGGAACGACGGCACACACGCCCGAGCTGACGGGCGAAATCAGTCGGGCTGATTGGAGGACAGGGACAATGCAGCGGCCCGGAAAGGCCGGATTGCAGACACGAATGCGGACCATGCCGACAAACCCACATCGGACGAACGGGCGCAAAGCTCATATCGGGAAGGCGCGCATTGTCGCACAGGCCCATGCCGCCCCCAAGCCGCTGCCCTCGCCCTCCTCGCCGCCCACCTTACCTTGCCCCGATGCCGGGCCGGACATTCAAGCCGAGGTTTAATCCACGTTCGCCTGAGGTTCATGACGGCGCCAAGTCACGCTAGAATGGCCGCGACTTCCGGCGCCCCGCCGGTTGCACTCCGATTCCCGATCGATGACGCTTTTCTTCGCTGTCCTGACTCCCTTCGTCGGCGCCGCCCTGGTTGCGCTGGCGTCGCGTCTCGGGCGTTCGCATTCCGCCTGGGCTGCAGGTGCGGTCACGCTGGCGTCGATGCTGTGGCTGGTGCCCTCGCTGCATCTGCCGTTCGACGGCACGACGCTGATCCAGACACATGAGTGGATGCCGGCGCTGGGACTCGACCTCGCCTTCCGCCTCGACGGCCTGGCGCTGCTGTTCGCCGGGCTGATCCTCGGCATCGGCCTGCTGATCGTGCTGTACGCCCGCTACTACCTGTCGGAGCGCGACAGCATGGGGCGCTTCTATTCCTACCTGATGCTGTTCATGGGCTCGATGCTCGGCATCGTGCTGTCGGAAAACCTGATCCAGCTGCTGATCTTCTGGGAGCTGACCAGCCTGTCGTCCTTCCTGCTGATCAGCTACTGGCAGCACCGCGAGGAAGCGCGCCAGGGCGCGCGCATGGCGCTGGCGGTGACCGGCATGGGCGGCTTCGCGATGCTCGGCGGCTTCCTGCTGCTGGGCCATATCGTCGGCAGCTACGAGCTGTCCGTGGTGCTGGCCTCGGGCGACCTGATCCGCGCGCATCCGCTCTACCTGCCGACGCTGGTGCTGGTGCTGCTCGGCGTGTTCACCAAGTCGGCGCAATTCCCCTTCCATTTCTGGCTGCCGCATGCGATGGCGGCACCGACGCCGGTGTCGGCCTACCTGCATTCGGCGACCATGGTGAAGGCCGGCGTGTTCCTGCTGGCACGGCTGTATCCCGCGCTGTCCGGCACCCCGGAATGGTTCTGGCTGGTTTCCGGCGCGGGTCTGGCGACGCTGCTGCTCGGCGCCTACACCGCGCTGTTCAAGCACGACCTCAAGGGCCTGCTGGCCTATTCGACCATCAGCCACCTCGGGCTGATCACGCTGCTGTTTGGCATCGGCACCCCGCTGGCCGCGGTCGCTGGCGTGTTCCATATCATGAACCACGCCACCTTCAAGGCCTCGCTGTTCATGGCCGCCGGCATCATCGATCACGAGGCGGGCACCCGTGACATGCGCCGCCTGGCGGGCCTCTGGAAGTTCATGCCCCAGACCGGGCTGCTGGCGATGATTGCCGCTGCGGCGATGGCCGGGGTACCGCTGCTGAATGGCTTTCTGTCCAAGGAGATGTTCTTCGAGAAGACCGTCTACATGGCCACCTTCGAGGAAAGCACCTGGCTGCTGCCGGTGCTGGCGACCATCGCCGGTGCGCTGGCGGTCGCCTACTCGTTGCGCTTCATCCATGACGTCTTCTTCAACGGCACCCCAACCGACCTACCCCGCACCCCGCATGAGCCCTCGCGCTGGATGCGCGTGCCGGTCGAGATCTTGGTCGTGATCTGTATCGCGGTCGGCATCCTACCGGGTCTCACCTTCGGCCCCCTACTCGCGGTCGCCGCCGGCGCTACCCTGCAGGCACCGCTGCCGTCCTATAGCCTCAAGGTTTGGCACGGCTTCACGCCGGCACTGGGCATGAGCATGCTCGCGCTGGCCGGCGGCGCGTTGATCTATCTGGTCCGCCGGCCGCTGTTCCGCTGGCATGATCGGCTCCTCGGCCAGATCGACGCGCGCAGCCTCTTTGAGCGGGGCGAGCGCGCCCTGTTCTGGGGTGCACGCGCACTCGACCGCCTGATCCATCGCGGCGCGCTCCAGCCCATGCTCGCGGTGCTGATCATCAGTGCCTCGGCCCTGCTGCTGCTGGGCATGTGGGGCATGCCGCTGACCGGCAGCGCGTCGCTAACCCCGCTCGATCCGGTCAGCGCGGCCGCGGCCCTCTGTCTCGCGGTCGGCGCCATTGGCACGGTGGTCCTGCACCGAGAGCGCTGGACGGCGCTGGTGATGCTCAGCGTGGTGGGACTGATCGTCGCGCTGGCCTTCGTCAAGCTCTCAGCGCCCGATCTCGCGCTCACCCAGCTCGCGGTGGAGATGGTGACCATCATCCTGCTGCTGCTTGCGCTGCACTTCCTGCCGGCGCGCACACCGCGCGAGTCATCGCTGCCGCGCAAGCTGCGCGACCTGACCCTGGCAGTGCTCGGTGGCGGACTGACCACGGTCCTGACCTGGGCGGTGCTCACCCGCCCGTACGACAGCATCGCCGACTGGCTGCTGCAGAACAGCGTGCCGGGCGGCGGTGGCACCAATGTGGTCAATGTGATCCTGGTCGACTTCCGCGGTTTCGACACGCTCGGCGAGATCACGGTGCTCGCGATCGCGGCCATCGGCATCTACATGTTGCTGCGCGATCTTCGCCTCGAGGCACCCAGCGCCGATGCCCAGGGGCGACCCTGGAGCAGCGATGCGCATCCGCTGATCCTGGCGACCTTCTCGCGCCTGCTGCTGCCGTTGGCGCTGATGGTCGCGGTATTTATCCTGCTGCGCGGACACAATCTGCCAGGCGGCGGCTTTATCGCCGGCCTCATCATCGCGGTGGCCTTGGTGATGCAGTACCTGGCCAACGGCATCGCCTGGACCCGAACGCGCCTCTCCGGCGAGCTGCATCCGTTGATCGGCCTCGGCCTGCTCACCGCGACCGCGACCGGGCTTGGCAGCTGGTACTTCGGCTATCCGTTCCTGACCTCGACCCATGGCCACCTCCATCTGCCGGTCTTGGGCGACCTGGAGCTGGCCTCGGCCATGCTGTTTGACCTCGGCGTGATGATGGTGGTGATTGGCATCACCTTGGTCATCCTGGTCCGGCTCGGGCGCATCGGCGAGGTACAGCGTCGCGCCCCCATCCACGACCGCTCTTCGGGACGCTGATGGAAGCACTCATCGCCCTCGTCGTCGGTCTGCTCGCCGGCTGCGGCATCTACCTGATCCTGCGCGCGCGCACCTTTCCCGTGGTGCTCGGCCTGACGCTGCTCTCCTACGCGGTGAACCTGTTCCTGTTCGTGATGGGGCGCCTGAGCATCGGCGTGCCCGCGATCATCGAGCCGGGGCGTACGGTCTATGCCGACCCGCTGCCACAGGCGCTGGTGCTCACGGCCATCGTGATCGGCTTTGGGATGACCGCCTTCGTCGTCGTGCTCGCGTTGCGGGCCCGCGCCGACCTCGGCAACGACCACGTCGACGGGCGCGAGCCATGAGCGCACTCACCGACCATATCCTGATCGCGCCGATCCTGGTGCCCCTGCTCACGGGTACCCTGCTGGTCCTGCTCCGCGGTAGCGCCACGCCGCTGCGACGCACCCTCAGCATGCTCGGCATCCAGGTGCTCCTTGGCGTCTCGCTCTGGCTGCTGCTGCAGGTCGCCGATGGCGAGATCCTGGTCTATCAGCTCGGCGGCTGGCCCGCCCCTTACGGCATCGTGCTGGTGGCCGATCGACTCGCCGCTGGGATGGTGCTGTTGACCTCGGTGCTCGCCCTTCTGGCGATGATGCACGCGATCCAGGGCAGTGACCGCCGCGGACGCCAATACCACGTGCTGTTCCAGTTCCTCTTAATGGGCCTCAACGGCGCCTTCCTGACCGGGGATCTGTTCAACCTGTTCGTGTTCTTCGAGATCCTGCTGATCGCCTCCTACGGGTTGCTGCTCCATGGCGGCGGTGCCGCGCGCAGCCGTGCCGGTCTGCACTACGTGATCATCAATCTGGTCGGCTCGAGCCTGTTCCTGTTCGCGGTCGGCACCCTGTACGGCGTGCTTGGCACCCTGAACATGGCCGATCTCGCGCAGCGGGTCGCCGCCCTGGACGCAGACGATCTCGGGCTGGTGCGCGCGGCGGCGCTGCTGCTGTTCCTGGTGTTCGCGCTCAAGGCGGCCTTGGCTCCCCTGCACCTGTGGCTACCCGGCGCCTATTCGGCCGCCGGCCCGGCCTCAGCGGCCCTGTTCGCCGTCATGACCAAGGTCGGCGCCTACTCGATCCTGCGCGTCTACAGCCTGATCTTTGGCGCCGAGGCGGGACCACTCGCCGGGCTCGTCGATCCGTGGCTACTGGTGCTGGGGCTGATCACCATCATTGTCGGCACCGTCGGCGCCGTTGCCAGTCGGCATCTCGGCCTGCTGGTCTCACATCTGGTGGTGATCTCGGCCGGCAGCATCCTGACCGCCTTCGGCATCGGTGGCGAGGCGGCACTGGGTGCGGGTCTCTACTACACCTTCCAGTCCACCCTGATCGCCGCGGCGCTGTTCATGCTCACCGAGAACGTCGCCCGCACGCGCGGTGCCTTCAGTGACGAGCTGCGCGCCGGTCCGATGCTGCCGGCGGCGAACCTCTTGGGCGGGCTGTTCCTGCTCTTGGCCGTCGCGGTCGCGGGGCTGCCGCCGCTCTCGGGCTTCATCGGCAAGCTGCTGATCTTGGAGGCGAGCCTCGGCTCACCGGCCATGCCCTGGGTGCTCTCGATCGTGCTGATCACCGGCCTGCTCACGCTCGTGGCGCTGGCGCGCGCCGGCAGCACCCTATTCTTCAAGACCGATACCCATGCTGGCGCGGCGACGCTCCCCGATGCCGCCAACCTGGTGCCGGTCGCCGTGGTCGCGGGACTCAGCCTGCTGTTTGTGGTTTTCGCCCAATCGATTCATGGCTACGCGCAGGCGGCGGCGGCGCAAGTGCTCGAGCCGACCACCTATATCGATGCGGTATTGAGCGCAGAGCCACCAACGGCCGGCGCCCACTGAGACGCTGAGCTAACCCGACCAGAGACCGATGAGTCGCCCCCAACCCTGATGAGCCAGTTTCTGCCGCACCCCATCCTCTCGCTGATGCTGCTCGGTCTCTGGCTGCTGCTGGTCAATTCGCTCTCGCCCGGGCAGATCCTCCTCGGCGCCGTGCTCGCTTGGCTGATCCCGCTCTACACCGCGCGCTTTTGGGCCGCTCAGGTGCGCATCCGACGGCCGCTCGCGCTGCTGCGGCTTACCGGCAGGGTGCTCGTCGACATCATCGTCGCCAACCTGGCGGTGGCACGGCTGATCGTCGGGCCGATAGCGCGGATTCAGCCGGCGTTCATCCGCATGCCATTAAGGCTTCAGGGCAACGTCGGCGTGAGTCTGCTCGCCAATATCGTCACCCTGACGCCGGGGACGCTGTCGGCCTCGCTCAGCCCTGACCGCAGCGAGCTCATCGTCCACGCGTTGCAAGGGACCGACCCCGAGGCCATCATCGAAGAGATTCGCGAGCGCTACGAACAGCCTCTGCTCGATGCCTTGGAGCAGGTCTGAAGGCCGCGCGGTGGACCCAGACCGAGAAGTGACGGAGGCGAGGCGATGAACGAGCTGCCGGAGACGGGCTTGATCCTGGATGTTGCACTGATGATCGGCTTTCTGCTGGTCACCCTCGCGGTGCTGCTCTCGCTCTGGCGGTTGATCATCGGCCCCGATCAGCCAGACCGCATCCTGGCCTTGGACACGCTCTACGTGAACACCGTGGCCTTGCTGGTGCTGCTCGATATCAAGCTCGCCAGCAGTCTGTACTTCGAGGCGGCGCTGCTGATCGCACTGTTCGGCTTCGTCGGCACCGTGGCCCTGGCCAAGTTCCTGACCCGCGGGGATATCATCGAATGAGCGCCGAGCCCCTCAACCTGCTGATCGAGACCCTGGTCGCGATCCTGATCCTGATCGGGGCCGCCTTCACCCTGCTCGGCTCGATCGGTCTGGTGCGCCTGCGCGATCTCTACGAGCGTCTGCATACGCCGACGAAGGCGACGACCCTCGGCGTCGGCAGCCTCCTGATCGCCTCGGCGCTGTTCTTCAGTTGGCGCGGGCCCGGAATCTCGCTGCACGAGGTCTTAGTCGCCGTCTTCCTGTTCATCACCGCACCGGTGAGTGCTCACGTCATCGCCAAGGCCGCCTTGCATCAGCGCACGCGCAGCCGTTCCGGCCTGCCCTCGGAGGCACTCCTGGCGAAACACGATGGACATCGCGCCGGGGTGGACGCCGGAAGAGAGGCACGGATGGAAACTGGCGCGAGCACAGCGGGTCAGAGCCCGGGACCCAAGTGATCTAGGCGCCCGGAGAGCGCCGTCTCGCAGCGGCGCCCCGCATCCCAGCCAAGATCCCGGTCGACATCTCGGGGGGTCTTGTCATCCGCCCATTCGACAGCCTTAGGAGGAGTATCGATGCCCGATCAACCCGTTGCCATCGTCACCGGCGCCTACCGCGGGCTTGGCTTCGAGACCTGCCGACAGCTCGCAAAGCTGGGCTTCCAGGTCCTGCTCAGCGCGCGCCGCGAGCCCGAGGGGCTGGCCGCGGCCGCCAAGCTGAGCGCTGAAGGACACCCGGTCCTGTTCCAGCCGCTAGACGTGAACGACGAGGCCTCGAGGCTCGCCCTGCGCGATCGCATCCGTGACGAGCTCGGGCGCCTGGACGTGCTGATCAACAACGCCGGCATCTTCCCCGATCCGCCACCCAGCAACCCGGCATCCAGCATCCTGCACGCCGATCTGGAGCCGATCAGGCGCGCCTTCGAGACCAACACCCTGGCCGCGCTGCGGCTATGCCAGTTGCTGATCCCGCTCATGGGCGGCGAAGGGCGCGTGGTGAACCTCTCATCCGGGATGGGTCAGCTGAGCGACATGAACGGCTTCTGCCCCGCCTATCGGCTGTCGAAGACCGCGCTCAATGCGGTCACGCGCATCTTCGCCGATGAGCTCGGCGCCGACAGCGGCATCAAGATCAACTCGGTCTGCCCCGGCTGGGTGCGCACCGAGATGGGCGGTGAGCACGCCCATCTGAGTATCGATGAGGGTGTGAAGGGCATCCTCTGGGCCGCGACCCTGGCGGCCGATGGTCCGAGCGGCGGGTTCTTCCGCCACGGCGAGCCGATCCCTTGGTAGCCTCCTCTTCGCAGCCTGGAGCCTGATCATGCCCCGAGTCGTTCAGCGTCCGTTTCACGTCGAGCTGATCAAACCGTCGCATTACGACGACGACGGCTATGTGATCCAGTGGGTCAAGGCCTGGATCCCCTCGAACTCATTGGCGACCCTCTATGGGCTGACGCTCGAGGCGGCCGAGCAGCAGGCGCTGGGCCCAGGGCTGCGCATCGAGGTGCAGGCCTATGACGAGACCAACACCCCAATCCCGATCCAGCGCATCATCCGACGCATCCGCAAGGCGGGTGGTCAGGGGCTGGTGTGCATGGTCGGGGTGCAGTCCAATCAGTTCCCGCGCGCGATGGACATGGCGCGCGTCTTTCGTGCCGCGGGCATCCAGGTCGCCATCGGCGGCTTCCACGTCAGTGGCTGCCTGGCGATGCTCCCGCAGCTGCCAAGCGAGCTGCAGGAGGCCTTGGACCTGGGCATCACCCTGTTCGCCGGCGAGTCCGAGGGGCGCTTCATCGACCTGCTCCGCGCCGCCAAGGATCGGGCGATGGAGCCGATCTACAACTTCATGGATGACCTGCCCGGACTGGAAGGCCAGCGCATGCCGTACCTGCCGCCGAAGGTGGCCCGGCGCTATGCGCCGATGCCGGGCACCTTCGATGCCGGCCGCGGCTGCCCCTTCCTGTGCAGCTTCTGCACCATCATCAACGTCCAAGGACGAAAATCCCGCTACCGCAGCGCCGATGATATCGAGCGACTACTGCGCGCTAACCTCGCGCACGGCATTCGCCACTACTTCATCACCGACGACAACTTCGCGCGGAATCGCAACTGGGAGCCGATCTTCGACCGGATCGCCGCGGTGCGCGAGGAGCTCGGGGTCAAGTTCAACTTCACCATCCAGGTCGACACCCTCTGCCACAAGCTTCCAGGCTTCGTCGACAAGGCGCGGCGGGCTGGGGTGTCACGCGTGTTCATCGGGCTTGAGAACATCAATCCCGACAACCTCAAGGCCGCCAACAAGAAGCAGAACAAGATCGCTGAATACCGCGACATGCTGATCGCCTGGCAGCGAAAGCGCGTGACCACCTATTGCGGCTACATCCTCGGCTTTCCAGCCGATACGCCTGAGCGCATCGCCGAGGACATCGAGACGATCAAGCGCGAGCTGCCGCTGGATATCCTGGAGCTCTTCTGTCTCACGCCACTGCCGGGATCGGCCGACCACAAGGCGCTGGTCGAGCAGGGCATCGCCGTCGATCCTGACCTCAACATCTACGATCTCGAGCACGTCTGCACGGCGCACCCGAGGATGAGCAAGGCGCAATGGCTCGGCGCCTATCGCGACGCCTGGGATCGCTACTATTCACTCGAGCATCTCGAGACCCTGATGCGGCGCGCCGCGGCCTTCGGTCGCAACCCGAAGCGTGTCATGGAGATCGCGCTCGAGTTCTATGGCTGCTTTCGCTTCGAGCGTGTGCACCCACTGCAAGGCGGCTTTCTGCGCCGAAAGCTCCGCACTCAGCGCCGCCCGGGGCTCGCGATTGAGCATCCACTGGTGTTTCACCCCCGCCGCGCCTGGGAGATGCTCAGCACCTACAGCGGACTCCTCGTCTACGCGCTGCGGGTTTGGCTGCTCTACCGCCGCGTGCGGCGTGAGACCCGCCACGGGGCTGGTCTCGACTATTGCGATGTCGCCATCCGCTCGACCGAGGCCGAGGACACGCTGACCCCCGCGCCAGGACCGGTCGCGGGACCAGCCCCAGGAGCAACCGCAGTCACAACCGCGCGCCCCGTGCCCATCTCCGCCGCCCGCGCCGCCGACCCGGTCGGTCTCAGCGCACGACCCGACGCCGAGGACCCGGTCGACGCGCGCTCGGCGGTTGGCTAGATCAGGTCACGCGAACGAGGATCGATCGCCGCGGGCGCCTTGAGACGCCTTCCCCTGCGCCCCGGCGCCCACGATGGGGTCGCGCCCTCGCCTCAGGTCTCGGGCGCATCGTAGTAGGTCAGATCGAGCCAGCCGGCGAGGTCCCCACGCTCGGCGAAGTTCCAGGCGTTGATCCAGTCGTAGAATGGCCAGAACGCCTCGCTGTTGCGCAGAATCCCGTAGCGCGCCTTGAACGCGGTCCAATCATCTGCGCTCTCGACCGCCTTCAGGTCGACCAGGAATTGCGGGGCGTCCTTCAGATCGAGATCGACGAACAGATTCGGGAAGCCGTTCACCAGCGTCGGGTAGACGCTCATGCTGTCCTTCTCCGGCATCGCCTGGCCGTTCTGAAACACGAGCGTGTACTGGGACTTGTAGGCGCGGTTCGCGATCAGGGAGTAGACCCGGTGCTCATCGCCGTGATTGAGCCGTAGCATGATCACGCTCGGCAGCCGCGGCACGAACGACAGGCCCTCGACCGCGGTTAGGGTCGAGATCGCCTTCTCCCAGTCCTCGAAACCGCGCATGCGGGCATCGAGCTCGACCTTCGGCTTGCGCTGCGGATTGAGCCGGTCCGGCAGGCCGCTGATCGCGGGACCGAGACGCTCTTCCAGCTGCGCGATCAGGTCCATCAGCGGGTCGTCGCCGCTGACCTTGACTTGCGTCGGCTGGTCCTTGGCCGCGAAGGGGACCGCCGCCAGGCCAACCTCGCCGATGCCCTGCGTCCACGCGTGGCGCAGCGCCTCGCGGTCCTCCGGCGGCAGGAGCGTGAGGAAGTTGTCCTCAAAGGCCTGGCGCAAGAAGTTAAAGAACAGCAGGGTTTCGAGCTTGAGGCCGTCGCCCTCCCAGTAGGCGAAGCCGGCCACGGTGTCGTAGTACATGCGCTCGAAGCCGGCAAAGCTGATGAGCCAGAGCGAGCGCGGCACGCCGCCTTGCGCGCCTTTGACCACGGAGACGTTGGTCTCATGACGCAGCACCGTCAGCCAGGCATTGCGATCCTTGCCATCGCCATCCCAGACCGCATCCAACGACCAGCCCTTTGGGAAGAGCTTCTGCTTGGTCGCGGCGAAGGCCTTCAGATAATCGGCATTGCCGAACACGGAGCGGTCCATCAGCGTCTCCCAGCCGTCGAGACCGAGCATCGGCTCCTGCACCGAGGGATCATAGGCCGGGTCGAGGAAGAAGACCCAGAATTGGTCCTTGACGGCATAGGTCGCGGTCTGGCCATTGCAGACCGGACCATAGGTGATGCCGCCGACGATCATCTCCGAGTTCTCGAGCATGAAGCGATAGCGCGACTCGGCTGGGATTGCCGCGAAGACCTCGAGCGCGTTGTCGCTGCCCCAGCCCGGGCTCAAAGACGTGCCCCAGCCTTTGCCCGTGTCGAGCGCGAAGAGCCGGGTGAAGTGATCGATGTCGTCGAGCGATAGGGTCCAGAGAAAGTGGTTCTTCTGCACCGACGGCGCGGTGAGCTTCTCGAGCCGATACCAGAAGCGCTCGACCCCGGCGTAGCTGTAGGGATCATCGTAGGGCAGTCCGGTGCCGATGACCTCAACCGGCTGCCCCGGTGGCGTCTTTGAGCGCACGAGCCGGAACTGATCGCCGCTGCTCTCTTCGAGGACGATCGTGGCCAGAAAACTGTGCTCGAAGAGGTAGCGGCTGACCAGCTGGGCGCGCTGATCGTCCTGATTGAGGAAGGTCTCCCAGCGCGCCACGGCCGCCGGGTCGGCGATCTGCTCGGCAGCCCGCTGCTGCGCCTGGCTCGGCCCAGGAGCACCGGCCGCCAGCCATTGCTTCAGGGTGCTGAATTGCTCGTTCGTCAGGGCCGGGAGACCGAACGGCATGCCAATCGCCGGATGCTTCTCGAGCTCTGCCTTGAGTGCCGCGGCGGTTGGCGGACAGCTTGCGTTGAACCGATCCGGGCGCAAGCCTTCCAGCGCGTCGCGCGCGAACCCCGGGCCATTGTGACGCATCCCAGCCTCGACCATCAGGTAGAGCAGGGATTGATCAAGATTCTCCGCGGCCGCCCCCTTGTCGACCACGATCGGGTAAAACCCCTTCTTGCGCCACGCCTCAACCGAGTCGGCAGCATCCATATCGGTGCGCGGATAGTTGCCGATATGGTTCGAATAGGCATTGAGACCGAAGCCACCGCGTTGCAGCCCGCGGAACGAATCGAGCTTGACGTTGCAGGGCGAGCCCAAGCAGCCATGGCAGGCGACGCAACGGCTTGTGAGGATGGGGGCAACCTCGTCGACATAGTCCGGCACCGCCGCGGTCGCGTCTCCGGCCTCCTGCGGTTTCTCGGTGGACGGGGTATCGGCCAAGGGCGCGCTCACGAGCCCTATGAGCAGCAAGGCAAGCAACAGGCCCGCGAGCCTAGGACCAAGGGGAAGCGCCATCAGCGTCGATCTCCTAATTGGAAACGGGTCAACTTCCGCAGCGTAAACCAGGCGGCTGCGGCAGACAACGCAGTAGACAAGGCACCGGGCAGGCGTCGCGACCGGGCGGTCCTTACGCGCCCCCCCAAGCCCCTGCCACGCCTCAGCCCTAAGGCTTAAAATCATCGTCACCCGCTGCCATCGCCCCCATCCGCTCGAGGTTTTCTCGACCGATGACATCCTCCAACCGCCGACGCACGCCATCGCCGAAGACCGCTGCGGCCAACACGTCGGCTCGCGGGCGCGGCTGCAGCCAGCCTGGTCTCGGCCGAGGGGTCGCCGCGCTGCCTCGGCCTCGGCCGTCAGGACTGGCGCGCGGCCTGGTGCTGGCGCTGCTGGTGCTCGCGCTAACCCTCGTCAGCGGCTGCACGAAACCACGGCTCGACACCAGTGACGCCGAGCGCTTCGCGGTCTCAGTCGCCGCGGTGAGGGAAAAGCTCCCGATGGATGCGCGCGCCGAATTCGACGCGGCGCTCGCCAGCCTGGCAGCGGCCGATCGGGAGGCGACGTCGGGCAGCGAGAGGCGATTGGCGGATGCGCGTCAACGCGCGCTCTTCGAGGCCTTGAGTCCATCCTTGAGGACCCGACTGCAGGGGCGCAGCGGGCGCGAGGTCATCGCCATCGCGACCGAGCTGCGCGAGCAGCGAGAGGCGCAGCGGCTTCGGGCCCAAGCCTTGGAGCGCGAGCGCCGGCGCCGCGCCTTGCTCAGCGAATGGCGTGCGCTGCGCACCCAGCTCGACGCCTTCGACCTTGAGACCTTGGCCGGGCTGTCGGTGGTCGAGGCTCGGCTCATCATGCCCGAGGCCGAAGACCCGCTGGACCCGGTGAAGGATTGGTTCGCCATCGACGCGCCGGCCGAGCACCAAACCCCAGACACCCCCCCAGCCGAGATCGAGCTGCGGCTCGAAAGCCAGGTGCGCGATGGGATCTACGCGGTGCTGTTGCAGATCGAGCTGTTCAAAATCGGCGAAACCGAGCCCTGGCGTCGGCTTCAGACCCGACAGCGCTTCTCGCGCGGGCTCTTCTTTGGTGATACGGCGACGCGGCGACTTTCCCCCGAGGGCCTTGCAGAGCTGTTCAACCGGCGCGCGGGTGAGCCGACACCAGACCCCGATGAGCTGATCTTGGTCGTGCGCCCCGTGCAGCTCTTCAATGCCAGCGGCCAAGCCTTTGCCGGTGCGCCGATCAGTGACGCCGAGCTCGCGCGCGTGCAGCAGCTGCTCGATGAGCTGAGAGACGCCGAGGCCGGCTCCGCGCCCACCGCGGGCGCTGGTCCTGCTCGGGCAAGCCCCCCCGCACAGCCGGCGGATGTCGCCTTAGCCGAGCAGGCTGAGGCGATTCGCGCATGGCGAGCGAAGCGCCTCGCACAAGCCTATCGCGACAAGGCAGCGGCGATTCGGGCCGAGCGCCAGGCCGCCGAGGCCGCTCATGCCCCGTTTCAGCGATTCGTGGTTAAGCAGGCGCACTTCCATTGGAGTGAGAGCCGCATCCACCGTAAGCCGGTGATCGAGCTCGAGGTCTACAACGGGACCCCCGAGACCATCAGCAGCTGTCACTGCCGCGGACGCCTCACGAGTCCGGAGCGAGACCGTCCCTGGGTCGACGCCCGCTTTGTGGAGCGCTTCAGGAGTGGACTGGCACCGGGCG
Source organism: uncultured Halochromatium sp. (assembly GCA_964617675.1). GTDB lineage: Bacteria > Pseudomonadota > Gammaproteobacteria > Chromatiales > Chromatiaceae > Lamprobacter. The sequence goes on from CAZTYV010000047.1 coordinate 13,820, forward strand.
AGACCGCTCAAGTGCGGATCGTGCCCAACTGGCTGGGGCCCTGGGGCGGCGCCCCGAAGGACCGCGCGGATCTGGTGCTGGAGGTCGAGCCGACCCAACTGGACGGCAAGGGGCAGCAAGACCTGTTCGCCTACAACTTCCCGGCGCAGCGCGAGGCACTGCTCGCCCGATTAGAGGCGCTGATCGACGAGCGCGGCTGGTGAGCCGAGTCCGCCGAGCGCGCAGAAAAAAGGCCTGGCAGGTGATGCCAGGCCGAACTGCCTCTTGAGAGAGACGAGGAGGACACTGAGTCAACGAGTCGAAGCCACCACGGCGGCCCCGCTCGCGAAAACGGTTCAATGCATGAAGAGGCCGCCGTTGACGGGCAGATTCGCGCCCGTGACGTAGCCGTTGGCCTCATCGACCAAGAACGCGACCGCACTCGCGATCTCTTCCGGACGTCCCATGCGACGCATGGGCACGCTCGCGACGATGGCATCACGGACGTCATCACGCATGGCCAGGGTCATCGGCGTCTCGACATAACCCGGCGAGACGGTGTTGACCGTCACACCCTTGGCCGCGCCCTCTTGTGCCAAGGTCATGGTGATGCCGTGCATGCCGGCCTTGGCGGCGGCGTAGTTGGCCTGGCCGAACTGCCCGCGCTGTCCGTTGACCGAGGAGATGTTGACGATGCGCCCGAAGCCCGCCTCGAGCATGTCTTCCCAGACCTGCCGCGTGACGTTGAACACGCTGTTCAGGTTCACATCGATCACGGCCCGCCACTGCGACTCCTCCATCTTCTTGAAGGTCTTGTCGCGTGTGATCCCGGCGCAGTTCACGAGCACGGCGATCGGGCCCTGCACCTCCTTGATCGCCGCCACCATGCGGCCACAGTCAGCGAAGTCCGAGACGTCGCAGGCGAAGGTCTCGACAGGGATCCCCTCGCCGGCCATATCGTTACGCCAGGCTTGGGCCGCCTCCATCTCGGACGGGTGATGATTAGCGACGACGCGCCAGCCATCCTGCGCCAGCCGGCGGCAGATCGCGGTGCCAATGCCGCCGATGCCGCCCGTAACCAGGGCAACACGGCCAGTTTGCTGCCCCGTGGCAGCCTGTGTTTTTGAATCAGTCATCTCGGTCAGTCCCGAATCCGGTGCATGCGACGGCGCAAGAGGCCCGGCAAGCGCCGGGCCCGCTCGGGCCGGGGCTGCCGAGCTCCCGCGCGTGGGAGCCGACCTTCAGGCCTTGGCAGCCGCCTCGGCGAGGCCAGTGCCCTTGCGCAGATCGCTCAGCGTGGTCTCGTACCAGGCGCGGTACTCATCACGGGCCTCGCTCGCGAACTGCAGGCTGGCCTTGGACTCGGCCATCATCTGCTCGGTCGTCTCCTTGGTCAGATCGACCTGAGCCTTGTAGAGGTCGCTGTAACCGCGGGCCTCGGTGGCGACGCGCATCAGCTTCGAGCCCTGCTCCATCCAGTGGCCGAACAGGTCCATCTGGCGGTTGGCCATACGCTCGGCCATCTTCATGTTCAGCTCACCCAGCGCCGTCATGCGCTCGACGCCGTTGTTGGTCAGCTCGTTCAGGGTCTTCATGGTGTCGTTCATGGTCATGGGATGCTCCGGTTTGTGCAGTGCAGCATTTGTTGCAGTGCACAATAGTCGCTACCCCAGGGGCTGTCAAGGTTGTCACCGCAAAAAATGCTGCGCCGCAGCATACGCAGGGTATGGCACAGGCTGCCGGCCTTCGGCCAACGCCGTCAGCAGCCAGAACTAGCCGTCGGGCGGGCTCAGTCGAGGCCAGTGCGGGTCAGTGCGGGTCCGTGCGCTACTCGCCCTTGGGCTTCGACGGCGCCTCACCGCCGCCGAACCCAGCCGCGCGCAGGAATTCCTTCTGCGCATTGGCCCAGAGCTCGAGATTGCGCTCGGTCATGCGACCGATGAATTCGAATGGCTTGGTGCCGAGGTCCTCGGCGAGATGCTGCTGCTGGCGCGCGAAGGCGTCGAGCGACTGCTCGAGGTAGTGGGCGAACATGCCCTGCATGGTGCCGCCATAGAAGCGGATGATCTGCGCGAGCATGTTGGCGCTGAACAGGGGCTCGCCGCCGGTCTCCTCCTCGAGCATGATCTGCAGCAGGATCGAGCGCGTTAGATCGGCATCGTTGGCGGTATCCAACACCCGAAAGGGCGTGCCCTGCATCACCAGCGCGCGCACATCCGCGAGCGTGATGTAACGGCTCAGCTCGGTGTCGTAGAGCCGCCGATTCGGATATTTCTTGATGATGCGCTCGGCGGTCATCGCATGCCCCTACTGCGTCGCTGATCCACCTCTCCAGTTTAGCCCAGCATGAAGACACGTAAACTGTGTGGGATCAACGCGCTGCGCCCATTGCCAGCGGAACCTGGCGCAGCACGTCGGCTCGGGGCCAGGTCAGTCTCGCGCCACGGCCAGGGCCACGCCCTGCCCACCGCCGATACAGAGGGTCGCCAAGCCCTTCTTCGCGTCGCGCCGCTGCATCTCGTGCAACAGGGTCACCAGCACACGCGCACCGGAGGCACCGATCGGGTGACCGATCGAGATGGCGCCGCCGTTGACGTTCACCTTCTCCTCGTCCCAGCCCATCTCCTTGTTCACCGAGAGGGCTTGTGCGGCAAAGGCCTCGTTGGCCTCGATCAGGTCCAGATCGGCGACCGTCCAACCGGCCTTCTGCAGGCAGAGGGTCGAGGCCGGGATCGGCCCGGTGCCCATGATCGCCGGGTCGACGCCGGCGCTGGCAAAGGCGACGATGCGCGCCATCGGCTTCAACCCCAGCGCCTTGGCCTTGGACTCGCTCATCACCAGCACCGCGGCGGCGCCATCATTGACACCGGAGGCGTTGCCCGCGGTGACGGTCCCTTCCTTATCGAAGGCCGGGCGCAACCGGGCCAGGGTCTCGGCACTGGTGCCCGGGCGCGGGAACTCATCGCGATCGAAGACCACCGGATCACCCTTGCGCTGCGGCACGCTGACCGGGACGATCTCATCGGCGAAGCGATTGGCGGCCTGCGCTTGCTCGGTCTTGCGCTGTGAATCAGCGGCGAACTGATCCTGCAGCTCCCGTGAGAAGGCGTACTGCTTGGCGATATTCTCCGCCGTCACGCCCATGTGGCACTGATTGAAGGCATCCATCAGCCCGTCACTGAGCATGGTATCGACCATCTTCCAATCGCCCATGCGCTGACCCTGACGCGAGCCCGGCACCACATGCGCCGACTGGCTCATGCTCTCCTGGCCGCCGGCGATGACGACCTCCGCATCGCCGAGCGCCACCGCCTGCATCGCCAGATGAACCGCCTTGAGCCCGCTGCCGCAGACCTTGTTGATCGTCATCGCTGGCACCTTGTGCGGCAGACCGGCGTTGAGCGTGGTCTGGCGCGCCGGATTCTGTCCAACGCCGGCGGCGAGCACCTGGCCGAGGATCACCTCATCAACCTGCTCCGGATCAAGCCCGGTCTTCTCCAATAGCGCCTTGACCACGGTCGCTCCGAGCGCGGTCGCCGGCAGTGAGGCGAGGCTACCGCCAAAACTTCCAACAGGGGTGCGCGCGGCGGCGACGATCACGACATTCTCTGGCATAGGAGGTCCTCCTCTCGTTGTGCTCGACAAGGCGAGACTTGTTTCATTCGCGATGCTTGGGGTGGGTCACAAGCCCTCTGCTGACGCCAGTGTGCCTGCCCCTTCCCGCTCGCGCGAGTCTACGGCCTTTTGTTGCAGTGCACAAATTTCCGTGCTAGGTTCCGCGGGACATGATCAGAGGAGGCCCTGGCAGGGGTAAGCACGATGACGCAAAACGTATTCTTCGACGATCGCTGGCTCAAGCTCCAGCGCGACTA
>CAZTYV010000047.1:17770-19342 GCA_964617675.1 uncultured Halochromatium sp.
CGATGACGCAAAACGTATTCTTCGACGATCGCTGGCTCAAGCTCCAGCGCGACTACTGGGATGGACTCGCCAAGATGGGCCGCCAAGCCATGGGCGCCACCGATGAGCGATCGAGCAGCGCCGCATCGGCGCCCTGGCTGGCAGCGATGGAGCAATGGTGGAAGACCCTCACCCCCGCCGCCAGTGATCCGGCCCGCGACTTCATGCAGCGACTGATGGACCAAGGCCGCTCCTACTTCGGCCTGGCCGAGCAATTCACTAAGGGCCTCAGCGAGGCCGGCCTCGGCCAAGGCGGGGACGCAACCCGCGCCTGGGACTGGCTGAGCCAGACCATCGAGCAGATGCAGAAGGGCTTCAGCGGCCTCGGTGCCGACCAGGACGAGGGCCAGCGCAAGATGCTCGGCTTCTGGGAGATGCCGCTCGACAACTGGCAGCGGATGATGTCCTCGCTCTCACCGATGATGCCCGGCGACCTGCTGCGCAACATGCCGCATGGGATGATGCGCGGCCCGATGCAGGAGGGTCTCGAGCAGATGCTCTCCGCACCGGGTCTCGGCTACACGCGCGAGGAGCAAGCGCAGTACCAGGACCTGATGCGCGCCGGCATCGACTACCAACGCGCCTTCCAAGACTACAGCGGCTTCTTCAATCAGCTCGGCATCAAATCCCTGCAACGGCTGCGCGATCTGCTGCAGCAGAAGTCCGAGGCCGGGGAGACCATCGACTCCGCCCGCACCCTCTACGACACCTGGGTCGGCTGCTGCGAGGCCGTCTATGCCGAAGAGGTGATCACGCCCGAGTACTCGCGCGTGCACGGCCGCCTGGTCAACGCCCAGATGGCGCTCAAGCAGCGGCTCTCGGTGATGGTCGATGAATCCCTCGGCGCCATGAACATGCCCACCCGCGGTGAGCTGCGCACGCTGCAGGACCGCCTGCAGGAGACCCGGCGCGAGAACAAGCAACTGCGCCGCGAGCTGGATCAGATCCAGCGCCGGCTCGCCACCCTGCCGGCCAGCGCGCCCGCCGGAACCCCTGCCGGAACCCCTGCTGGCACCGAGACCCGCGCTGCTGCCTCGAGCACGACGCCCAGTTCCAGCACGGGCGCAGCAACCAAGAAGACCACCGCGCGTAAGAAGACCGCCGCCAAGGCGGGCGCCAAGCCTAGCGCGAGCTGATGCCGTCCGAGAGTGCCGCCGAGGCTGGCCACCCGAACCCGAACGAGGCCCCGGCCCGCAACGCGCTGCATCGCCTCCCCTCGCTGAGCCGAACAAGCTCCGCCGAGCGCGCAACGCAGCGAACGGGCCAGCCGGCCACAGGCCCGACACGCAAGAACAACGCGGACCACGCCAAGGCGGGTCCGCACCCGCGATCTACAGAGGAGCGCCGCTGCATGTTTCCCATCGATATCCGCCCCGACAAGCTCGGCGAAGAGATGCTCGACTACAGCCGCAAGCTCGGGCAGGGGATGCAAAACCTGCTCGAGGCCGGTGACATCGACTGCGGCGTCAGCCCCAAGGACGCCGTCTATCGTGAGGACAAGCTGGTGCTCTACCGCTACCAGCGCCCGGCGGA
>CAZTYV010000047.1:19352-21104 GCA_964617675.1 uncultured Halochromatium sp.
GCGTTGGTCAACCGACCCTACATGACCGACATCCAGGAAGACCGCTCGACCATCAAGGGCCTACTCGCGACCGGCCAGGACGTCTACCTGATCGACTGGGGCTACCCGGATCAGGCCGACCGCTCGCTGACCCTCGACGACTACATCAACGGCTATCTGGACCGCTGCGTCGACCACATCCGCGAGACCCACGGCGTCGACAAGGTCAACATCCTCGGTATCTGCCAGGGTGGCAGCTTCAGCCTGATGTACACGGCGCTGCATCCCGACAAGGTGCGCAACCTCGTCACCATGGTCACCCCGGTCGACTTCAAGACCCCGGACAACATGCTGTCGAACTGGGTGCAGCACGTCGATGTCGACCTCGCCGTCGACACCATGGGCAACATCCCTGGCGAGCTGCTGAACTGGTCGTTCCTGTCGCTGAAGCCGTTCAGTCTCACCGGCCAGAAGTACGTCAACATGGTCGACATGCTCGACAAGCCCGAAAAGGCCAAGAACTTCCTGCGCATGGAGCAATGGATCTTCGACAGCCCCGATCAGGCCGGCGAGACCTTCCGCCAGTTCATCAAGGACTTCTACCAGCAGAACGCCTTCATCAACGGCACTGCCCGCGTCGGCGAGCGCCCGGTGGATCTCAAACAGATCCGCTGCCCGGTGCTCAACATCTACGCGCTGCAGGACCACCTGGTGCCGCCCGATGCCTCCAAGGCCCTCAATGGCTTGACCGGCAGCGACGACTACACCGAGCTCGCCTTCCCCGGCGGCCATATCGGCATCTACGTCAGCGGCAAGGCGCAGAAGGAAGTCACGCCGGCCATCGGCGAGTGGCTCAACCAGCGCTCCTGAGGCCGCCGGCCGCGTCCGCGCGGGCCGGTTCATCACGTGGGTGTAGATCATGGTCGTCGAGACGTCCTTGTGCCCAAGTAGCTCCTGGACGGTGCGGATGTCGTAGCCGTCCTCCAGCAGATGCGTGGCAAAGGAATGCCGCAGCGCGTGCGAGTTGACGCGCTTCGCGATCCCCGCCGCCTGCCCAGCCGCCTTGAGCCGCTTCTGAAAGCTCGCCTCGTGCAGGTGGTGCCGGCGCGTCACGCCAGCCTTCGGGTCCGTCGCCAGCCGCGCGCTCGGAAAGACGTACTGCCAGATCCATTCGCGCGGCGCGTTCGGCGACTTCCGCGCCAGCGCGTGTGGCAGATACACAGCTCCCGCCCCCGCCGCCAAGTCGTCCTGATGCAGCTGCCGCACCTGCGCGAGTTGCCCTCGTAGCGGTTCTACGAGGGAGGTAGGCAACGGCACAACCCGGTCCTTACCGCCCTTACCATCGCGCACGATGATGCGCCCGTTGCCGAAGTCCACATCGCCAACCCGCAACCGCACCCCTTCCATCAACCGCATCCCGGTGCCGTAGAGCAGCCGTGCCAGGAGTTGAGGCGTATCGCTCAAAGCGCCCAGCAATGCCCGCACCTCGTCCCGCGTCAGCACCACCGGCACCCGCGGCGGACGCTGCGCGCGGCGGAACTGCATCTCGTTCAGGGGCCGGCCCAGCACGCGACGGAACAGATAGACCAAGGCATTCAGCGCCTGATTCTGTGTGCTCGCGGCCACGTTGCGATCGGTCGCCAGATGCGCCAGAAAACGTTCGACCTGCGCTGCACCCAAGGTGTCGGTATCCACCGGTTCTTCAGAATCGCGGGCGCCGCAGAACTGCAGGAACCGATAGCACCAATCCACGTAAGTCTGCTCTGTGCGCAG
>CAZTYV010000048.1:0-8673 GCA_964617675.1 uncultured Halochromatium sp.
TTGCCGCGTCGAGGAGGCGACGGCACCGCCCTGGTAGATCGGGATGTTGACGTTGAGCCCGATGAAGCCCGAGTCGGTGTCCGTCCCGAACTCCTGTCCGGTGCGCGAGATGTCGTAGCCCGCCTGCATATCGAGGCTCGGATAGTAGCCAGAGCGTTGAATCTCGATGTTCTTCCGTGCCGCTTCGGCCGCCGCCTTGGCCGCCGCAATGCCGAAGTTGTTGGTCAGAGCCGTCTCGGCCCAGACGTCGATATCGTTCGGCTCCGGAGGCGTCAGGGGCAAGCGCTCGCCAAGCCGCGCGAGCGGGATCTGAATCGGGCCGACGATGCGCCGCAGGGCTTCCCAAGCGTTGTCGAGATCGTTCTTCGCGGTGATCAGGTTCGCGCGCGATCGGTCGAATGCGGCCTGGTTGTCGTTGACGTCGGTGATCGCAACCAGGCCCACCTCGAACCGCTGCTTCGACTGCTCCAGCTGGCGCTCATCGGCAGCGACCAGGGCCTCTTGGACGCGCACCAGGTCCGATGCCTCCAAGACACCGAAGTAGGCATCGGTGGTGCGCACCATGAGGTCGATTTCGGCGTTCTGATACTGGGCCTCGGCCTGCGCGATGGTGTCATCGGCTTGGCTCAGGCGCATCCAGTCGCCGCGGTTGTAGACCGACTGCGAGACGACGGCGGCGAGGTTTGAGGAGTCAAAGCTGTCGTTACGCGTGAAGTTGCCGAAGGCTTGGCTGGTCCCACGCGACTCGACGTCGGTGTAGTCGACGCTGCCGGTGACGCCGAAGTTGGGCAGCAGCAGCGAGCGCGCCTGTGGCTTGACCTCACGGGTGGCGTAGAAATTCTGCTCGGCCTCGCGCAGCGCGGGGTCGCTGGCCACGGCGAGGTCGTAGATCTGGAGCAGGTCCGCCGCCCGCCCCTGCACGGGCAGTAGCAAGCTGGGCAGGCAGAGCAGCGCGATTGGGCCCAGGGCCCTCCTGAACGGTCTCATCATCGTGTTCGGTCGTATCCGGTGGAAAGGCGGGGCGGCATCGACGCTCGACGGTGCGGTCGGCGAAGTATAGGCGAGCGCGCCAAGCGGCCACAATGACAGTTGCCGCGTGATCGGGTCAAACCCCAACCGATTTAGGGGCTCGCGGAAGAATCGCCGAAGCATCCCCATCTCGAGTAGATGCAAGCACGAACCCTATCCGATCAAATCGACAGCGAGGCACGGCGCGAGCTGACCGCCGGGCCGAGGGCCCGCGACGAACGCTCGGCGTCAGCGCCGCCACAGCATTATCGGTGGCGTGATCTGCTGGCGATGATGCGCCAACACCGGCGCACGCTGGTGCTGGCCAACCTGATCGCCGTCCTCGGTACCCTGGCGGCGGTGCCGATCCCGCTGCTGATGCCGGTGCTGGTCGACGAGGTCTTGCTCGACAAGCCGGGTGCGGCCGTGGCGCTGATCGATCGCTTCAGCCCGGCGAGCTGGCAGGGCCCGGTGCTCTACATCCTGGCGGTGCTCGGCATCACCGTGGTGCTGCGTTTTGTCTCGCTCGGGCTGCAGGTCTGGCAGACGCGCGAATTCACCCTGGTGGCCAAGCAGGTCATCTTCCGCGTGCGCCGCGATCTGCTCACGCGGCTGCAGCGCGTCTCGATGGCCGAGTATGAGACCCTCGGCAGCGGCACGGTGGCCTCGTACCTGGTGACCGATCTGGATGCGATCGATCGCTTCGTCGGCAGCGCGGTGTCGAAGTTTCTCGTGGCGGTGCTGAGCATCCTTGGCACCGCCGTGATCCTGCTCTGGATGCATTGGCAGCTGGGGCTGTTCATCCTGCTGCTGAACCCGCTGGTCATCTATCTCACCACCGTCTTCGGGCGCCGGGTGAAGGAGATGAAGCGGCGCGAGAACAGCGCCTATCAGGCGTTCCAGGAGAGCCTGGCCGAGACCCTCGACGCGATCCAGCAGATCCGAGCCGGCAATCGCGAGGGCTTCTACATCCAGCGCAGCATCGCCACCGCGGACCGCATGCGCCGTTTTTCGAGTCTCTTCACCTGGAAGAGCGAGGCGGCGAACCGACTCTCGTTCATGGTGTTCTTGGTCGGCTTCGACCTCTTTCGCGCCGTCAGTATGCTGATGGTGCTGTTCTCGGGCCTGAGCATCGGCGAGATGCTCGCGGTCTTCGCCTACCTCTGGTTCATGATGGGGCCGGTGCAAGAGGTCTTGAGCGTCCAGTACGAGTACCACGCGGCCGACGCCGCGCTGCGACGGGTCAACCGGCTGACCCAGATGCATCAGGAGCCGGCCTATCCGCATCGCGAGAATCCCTTCGTTGGCAAGACCACGGTTGGGGTCAAGCTCGAAGACGTGCGCTTCGCCTACGGCGATGGCCCGAATGTGCTCGATGGGGTCGATCTGAGCATCGCCGCCGGCGAGAAGCTGGCGCTCGTCGGCGCAAGCGGCAGCGGCAAGACGACGCTGGTGCAGGTGCTGCTTGGGCTCTATCCGCCGACCGCCGGGCGCATCCTGTTCGATGGGGTACCGGTGCAGGAGATCGGGATGGACGTGGTGCGCGATCAGGTCGCCACCGTGCTGCAGCATCCGGCGCTGTTCAACGACAGCGTGCGGATGAATCTGACGCTCGGGCGCGAGATCGCCGATGCCGCGCTCTGGCGGGCGCTCGAGATCGCGCAGCTCGACGGCGTCATCGCCGACCTCGAGCTCGGGCTCGATCAGCGGGTTGGCCGCGACGGCGTGCGCCTCTCCGGCGGCCAGCGCCAGCGCCTGGCGATCGCGCGCATGGTGCTGGCCGAGCCCAAGGTGGTGATCCTGGACGAGGCCACCTCAGCGCTGGACAGCGCCACCGAAGGGCGTCTGCACAGCGCGCTAGAGCGGTTCCTGGCCAGCCGCACCACGCTGATCATCGCGCACCGGCTCAGCGCCGTGCGCCGCGCCGACCGCATCCTGGTGCTCGAGCACGGGCGCATCGTCGAGCAGGGCCAGCACGACGCGTTGATCGAGCGCGGCGGCCCCTACGCGCGGCTCTACGCGCGCCAACGCGGCTGAACGCGGATGGTCGACAACAGGTGCCACGGCAAGATCGTCGAGAGCGCGTTCCGGCCGCCCTGGTGGCTCAAGAATCCGCATCTGCAGACGCTCTGGCCGAAGCTCAGGATGCACCTGCGCCCGCGCGGCGGTGGGCAAAGGCCTCGGCAAAGGTTGACGCCCGTGGGGCCGCGGACTGCGCTGGAGCGACGCCGCATCGAGCTCGCGGATGGGGATTTTATCGACCTCTCGGTGGGCGCCGAGCGCGGTGATCGGCGCGTGCTGATCGTGCACGGGCTCGAGGGTGGGCTCGATTCGCATTACGCGGCCAGCCTGGTCGACCGGCTCGCCGAGGATGGCTTCCAGCCCCTGTTCATGCATCTGCGCGGCGCCAGCGGCACGCCGAACCGATTGGCTCGCTCTTATCATTCCGGCGCCACCGAGGACCTGCGCGCGGTGCTCGAGGCGCTGGCCGAGGACCCGCAAGGCCCGCCGATGGCGGCGGTGGGCTTCTCGCTTGGCGGTAACCTGCTGTTGAAGTATCTCGGCGAGCAGGAGCAGCCGCTGCTCGAGCGCGCCGTCGCGGTCTCGGTACCGTTCGTGCTGCGCGACGCGATGCTGCGGCTCGGGCTCGGCTTCGCCCGGGTCTACCGGGGTTATCTGGTCAGCCGCCTGAAGACGAGCTACCGACAGAAGTTCGCCGAGCGGCCCGCTCCGCTGCGGGTCGACTTGGACCGGATCAAGGACTTCAATCAGTTCGATGATCAGATCACCGCGCCGCTGAACGGCTTCGCGGGCGTGTTCGACTACTACCAGCGCGCGAGCTGCCGCGGCTATCTGGGACAGGTGCGCACACCGACGCTGATCATCCACGCCGCCGATGATCCCTTCATGTTCCCGAGCACGGTCCCGTTCGAGCACGAGCTCGGGCCTGGCATCTGCCTTGAGCTCTCAGACCACGGCGGTCACGTCGGCTTCATCGCCGCCCGATCGCGGGGATTCTCGTCCAATTGGCTTGAGTCAAGGATCTTGCTCGCACTAGTATGAGCGCCGTAAGGATCTTTCAGGGAGAGGCACCGAGTGACGATGCCCGCAAACCCATCAAGCCCATCAAGCACGGATCAGCTCGAGGAGCTCGCCGGGCTGCTCGAGCTGATGACGGCGATCCTGCGCCGGTTCGCGGGGCTCGGCGAGCAAGATATCGACGCCGCGATCGACGAGGCCCTGGCCTCGATCGGGGGCTTCGCCGGTGTCGACCGCAGTTACCTGTTCACCATCGACGGCGAGCTGATCAATAACCGCCACGAGTGGTGCGCGTCTGGGGTCGCGCCGGAGATCCAGAACCTCCAGCAGGTCCCTTACGACACCATCCACTGGTGGCGGCCGCGCCTCGAGGCCGGGGAGTCGATCTATATCCCCCTGGTGGCGGCGCTGCCTGGGGAGCGCACGGCCGAGCGCGAGCTGCTTGAGGTTCAGGGCATTCAATCGCTGATCGTGGTCCCGCTGATGGCGCCGGAGCGGGTGCACGGCTTCATCGGCTTCGACTCGGTGCGCGAGCCTCGGGTCTGGTCGAGGCAGGCGATCTTGCTGTTGCGGGCAGTGGCCGATGTCATCATCGGCGGTGTGCTGCGGCACAACGCGCTGCAGGCCTTGCGCCATAGCGAGCAGCGCTTCGGCACCCTGGTGCGGCGCGCATCGGACGTGGTGATGATCATCGACGAGGACAGCCACCTGCACTATCTCGGTCCCTCGGCTCGCCGCGTCTTGGGCTGGGAAGAGGCGCCGGCATCGCGGCCTTGCTATCTCGACAGCGTGCATCCGGAGGATCGCGAGCTCGTGCGCCTGGCGTTGCAACGCGCCGCGACCCTGCCTGGAGAGCACGTCGAGATCGGCGACCATCGGCTGCGTGGTGGCGACGACAGCTTCATCTGGTGTCAGGCGACCGCCACCGATCTCAGCGCGGACCCGGCGATCGGCGGCACCGTGATCAACACGCACGATATCTCCAGGCGCAAGCAGGCCGAGCAGACGCTACGCCATCGCGCGATGCATGATGCGCTGACCGCGCTGCCGAACCGGGCACTGCTGACCGACCGTCTCGAGCAGCTGCTGCTGCAAGCACAGCGTTTTGGCCATCAGGTCGGTGTCATCTTCATCGATCTTGATCGCTTCAAGCTGATCAACGACTCAATCGGCCATCATGCTGGGGATCAGCTCCTGGTCGACGCGGCGAGGCGGCTGCTTGACCATATCGCCCTCGGCGACACCATCGCGCGCTTTGGCGGCGATGAGTTCGTGGTGCTGTTACAGGGCGAAGATCGCTCGCGCGAGGAGATGCTCGGCGAGGCGGAGCGACTCTTGGCGTTGCTCGCGCGCCCGTTCCTGGTCGGCGGGCGCGAGTATCCGATCACCGCGAGTGCCGGGATCGTGATCAGTGACGGCTTCGCCAGCCCGCGCGACCTCCTGCGCGACGCCGACGCCGCGATGTACAAGGCCAAGGAGCAAGGCGGAGCCCGCCTGCAATGCTTCGATGGCAGCTTGCGCCGGCGCCTGCTCGAGCGCGTGAGCATGGCCCATGATCTGCGCGATAGCGAGACGCGCGGTGAGCTGCGGCTCCTCTACCAACCGGTGCTCGGCACCCAAACCGGCGAGCTTGTCGGCGTCGAGGCCCTGCTGCGCTGGGATCACCCGAAACGCGGTCTGATCCCGCCCTCTGAGTTCATCCCGGTGGCCGAGGAGACTGGGCTCATTGTCCCGATCGGGGCCTGGGTCCTCGAGCAGGCCCTGGCGCAGTTGCGCCGCTGGCTCGACGCCCTCGACGATGAGGCCGAATTCTCGGTCGCGATCAATCTCTCGTCGATGCAGCTGCAGTCCCCGGGGCTGGCGACGCTGATCGAAGAGGCACTGCGGAAACACCGTATCCCGCCCCACCTCCTCGCCCTGGAGCTGACCGAAAGCATGGTGATGGATGACGCCGAGTCCTCGAGCGACACCCTCTACCGGCTGCGTGAGCTCGGCATCGAGCTCGCCATCGACGACTTCGGCACCGGCTACTCGTCGCTCGCCTATCTGCGCCACCTGCCGATCACCTTGCTCAAGATCGACCGTTCCTTCATCTGGGCCATGGCCGACTCCGATCGCGATCGGCGCATCGTCGGCGTGATCTGCGCGCTTGGTCGGGAGCTGGGGATGAAGACCATCGCCGAGGGCATCGAGACCGAGGCTCAGCTTGAGATGCTGCGCGGGCTGCGCTGCGATCTGGTGCAGGGGTTTCATCTGATGCGCCCCACCACCGCTGCGGTCATCGCCGAGCAGCTCGCGCTGCGCCAGCGCCGAGCCTCCGGGTCCGGGGCTCCAGAGACACGCTGAGCCCAGGGCTGCCCGATGGCCGAGGCACTCCCGATCGAGGCCGTCGTGCCCGAGCTGCGTCGCTGTCTCGAGCGGGGCCACGCCCTGCTCTGCGCGCCGACCGGCTCCGGCAAGACCACGCGAGTTCCACTGGCGCTGCTCGACGCGCCCTGGCTCCAGGGTCGTTCGATCCTGATGCTGGAGCCTCGGCGCCCGGCGGCCCGCCTTGCCGCCGCGCGCATGGCAGCGATGCTCGGCGAGACGGTAGGCGAGACGGTCGGACATCAGGTGCGCTTCGAGCGGCGCATCGGCCCGAGCACGCGTATCCAGGTCTTAACCGAGGGCCTCCTCACCCGGCGTATCCAGGGCGATCCGGAGTTGATCGATTGCGGCCTCCTGATCTTCGACGAGTTCCATGAGCGCGGGCTGCAGGCCGACCTCGGACTGGCGCTGGCGCTGGATCTGGCCAGCCTGCGACCGGACCTACGCATCCTGCTGATGTCCGCCACCCTCGACAGCGAGCCGCTCGCTTCCCTGCTCGGGGATGCACCCGTCATCCGCGGCAGCGGGCGTGCTCACCCGGTGCAGACGCACTTCCTCGACCGCCACACGCCCGATCCGTTGGCCGCCGTGGTGCCGGCCGTGCGTGCCGCACTCGCGGCGCACGCGGGTGACCTGCTGGTCTTCCTGCCCGGCGCCGGCGAGATCCAGCGCATCGCTGGGCAGCTGATGCAGGCGCTGGATACCGCGCCCGCCCCGGACGCAACAACCAGACGGGCATCGACGAGCGACTCGGCGCGGCGCGTCTCCCCCGCTGTTGGGGAGACGACGCAAGGGTCCGGGGACATCGAGATCCTGCCGCTGCATGGCGGCCTGTCCCTGGCCGAGCAGGAGCACGCCTTGAGGCCGCGGTCCAGGGGTCGTCGCCGGGTCCTGCTCGCGACCGACATCGCCGAGACCTCGCTCACCATCGAGGGGATCGAGGTGGTGATCGATACCGGCCTGACACGCAAGCCGCGCTTCGCGCCGGGCGCGGGCCTCACCCGGCTGCTGACACAGCCGATCTCACGCGCCTCGGCCGAACAGCGCGCCGGACGTGCCGGGCGCATCGGCCCCGGCCACTGCTATCGGCTTTGGAGCCAGGCCCAGCATCAAGACCGGCCGGAGCAGCGTGGCGCCGAGATCCTGGAGGCCGATCTGGCACCACTGGTGCTGGAGCTCGCGCTCTGGGGGATCAGCGATCCCTCCCAGCTACAGTGGCTCGACCCGCCGCCGGCCGCCGCCTGGGCACAGGCGCTCGAGCTGCTGCAGGCGCTCTCGGTGCTCGATCCTGATGGCACCATCACCGCCATCGGCCGGCGCCTGGCCGCCATCCCAGCGCACCCGCGGCTCGGTCGCATGCTCCTCAGCGCGCCGGCGGACACTCGCGAGCAGGCCTGCATGCTGGCGGCGCTGCTCGAGGAGCGCGACCCCTGGCTGCATCGGCCCGGACACTGGCGACCGGTCGATCTACGCCCGCGCCTCGATGCGCTGGAGCGCCTGCGTCACGGTCAGCGAACGCCCGACTTCGATACGGCTAGGCTGCGGGCGGTGCAGCGGGCGGCGACACAGCTGCAGCGGCTCGTCGCGGGCGCGGGTCCGTCCAAGCCCCAGCCCCATCCTCAGCCCCAGCCAGGGCCCGCAATCGACGAGCGCCAGTCGGGCCAGCGCGCGAGCCTCGGCACCCTCCTTGCACTCGCCTACCCCGAGCGCGTTGCCCGCCGGCGCGAGGGTCCTGAGGGGGTGCGCGGCGGGGTGCGCTATCTGCTCCGCAATGGCACGGGCGCCGAGCTGCCGCGCGACGACACACTGGCCACCGAGCCCTGGCTGATCATCGCCGATCTCGAGGCGGCCCAGGGTGATCACCGCATCCGCGCCGCGGCGGCGATCAGCGAGGCGGAGGTCAGCGACCTCTTCGCCGCGGAGGTCCGCGAGACCCGGACCCTGAGCTGGGATGGCCAACGCGAGGCCCTGGTCGCGCGCCGTGAGCGGCGGCTTGGCGCGATCCTGCTCGATGCCCAGCCTGAGCCGCTCGGCGCGCTCGACGAGGGTTTGCCGTTGTTGCTCTCAGCGATCGCGCGCGACCCCGAGCGCGCGCTGCGCTGGACCCCGGCCGCACGCCAGCTCAGTGCCCGCGCCGAGCTAGCGCGGCGGCTGCAGCCGGAGGCGGGCTGGCCGGAGCCCAGCGCCAGGGCGGGCGGGGCGCGCCAGGGTTCAAGGGGCTCGCTGGCGCTCGCAAGGGTTCAGGGTTCAAGGGTTCAG
>CAZTYV010000048.1:8683-20971 GCA_964617675.1 uncultured Halochromatium sp.
CGGACCTTTCCGCCGCTGGGCTCAGCGCCAGTCTGCAGGCCGCCGTCAAGGCCGGCTCCAGCGCCGAGCACTGGCTCGCACCCTGGCTCGCCGGCATCAGCAGCCTGGCCGCGGTGCGCGCCCTGGACCTGGGCGAGGTCCTGCGCGGGCGCCTCGGCTGGGCCAAGGCTCAGGCGCTCGATTCGCTGGCACCGGCCCGGCTGCGCACCCCGGCCGGGACCGAGCGGCCCATCGACTACAGCGCCGGTGTACAGCCGGTGCTGCAGGTACCGCTGCAGGAGCTCTTCGGTGTCAGCGAGACGCCTCGCATCTTCGACGGCCGACAACCGCTGCTCGTGCACCTGCTCTCACCCGCGGGCCGTCCGCTACAGGTGACCCAGGACCTTGCGGCATTCTGGCGCGGCGCTTATACGGAGGTGCGCAAGGAGATGCGCGGCCGCTACCCGAAGCACCATTGGCCTGAGGACCCGGCGCGCGAGCCGGCACTCAAGGGCGGGCTGAAGCGCCACGCGCGATGACCGCGCCCCGGCTCGGGCGCATAACCGATCTGAGGATGGCACTGGCATGCCGAACAGCCCGCTGAACGCAGAACGACAACGCCTCGAAGACCACCGCCAAGGCCAGGCCGACTGGCGCCTCTGGGGGCCCTATCTGGCCGAGCGGGCCTGGGGCACGGTGCGCGAGGACTACAGCGCCGATGCCGAGCCCTGGGACTATTTTCCGCACGATCACGCCCGCTCCCGAGCCTATCGCTGGAACGAGGACGGGCTCGGCGGCCTCTGCGACGAGCAGCAGTATCTGTGTCTCGCGCTCGCGCTCTGGAATGGCCAAGACCCTTTCCTGAAGGAGCGCGCCTTCGGGCTGACCAATGCCGAGGGCAATCGCGGCGAGGATGTCAAGGAGGTCTACTTCTACCTGGACGCGACCCCGAGCCATAGCTGGCTGCGCTACCTCTATCGCTACCCGCAGCGGGCCTTTCCCTACCAGCAGCTGATCGACGAGAACGCGCGCCGCGGTCGCGATGCGCCCCCGTTCGGGCTGGTCGAGGCCGGCGTCTTCGCCGAAAACCGCTTCTGGGATGTCGAGGTACGCTACGCCAAGGCGAGCCCGACCCAAGTCCACGCTCGCATCCTGGTGACCAATCGCGGCCCGGCGCCGGCCGAGCTGCAGGTGCTGCCGACCTGCTGGTTCCGCAACACCTGGAGCTGGGGCCAACCCCACTACGACCTCTGGGGCGACGCCGCCGAGGCCCGAGCGCGCGCCGAGGCGCGCCAGCTCGGCAGCGATCCGGAGCGTCCATCGATCACCGCCATCGAGGCGCCACCCAGTACCGACTGGGCCTTGCAGACTCGGCATCCTTGCCTGGGCGCGCAGTTCATCTATGGCCGCGCCGCCGAGCGCGGACAGCCGCCGGCGGAACACAGGCCACCGGAGCTGCTGTTCACCGAGAACGAGTCCGACAACGTGCGCATCTGGGGCAGCGAGAACGCCAGCCCCTATGTGAAGGACGCCTTCCATCGCTATCTGATCGACGGAGATCAGGCCGCTGTCAACCCGGCCCGCACCGGCACTAAGGCCGCCGCCTGCTATCGACTGCGGGTCGAGCCCGGTGCGACCGAGACCCTAGAGCTGGTGCTCGCAAACGAGCCGCTCGCCGAGCCCTTCGCCGACAGCGATGCGGTCTTCCACGCGCGGCAGGCCGAAGCCGACGCCTTCTACCAGCATCTGCTGCCCGAGGCCGAGGGCATGGATGCGCAGATCCTGCGCCAGGCACTGGCCGGGATGATCTGGACCAAGCAGTTCTATCACTACGATGTCGCGCGCTGGCTCGACGGCGACAAGATCGCCCCGCCGGCCGAGCGCCGCCAAGGCCGCAATCGGCATTGGCGACACCTGCGCGCACGCGATGTGCTCTCGATGCCCGATGCCTGGGAATACCCCTGGTTCGCGGCCTGGGACCTGGCCTACCACTGCGGCGCGCTGGCGCTGGTGGATGTGGACTTCGCCAAGGACCAGGTCGAGCTGATGCTCTCGGACCGCTACATGCACCCGAACGGCCAGGTACCGGCCTATGAGTGGGACTTCGGCGACGACAACCCGCCGGTGCTGGCGATGGCGGCGATCAAGGTCTTCCGCGCCGAGCGCATCCAGCGCGGCGCCGGCGATCACGGCTATCTCAAGCGGGTGTTCCACAAGCTGTTGTTGAACTTCGCCTGGTGGATCAATCGCAAGGACGCCGACGGCAACAATCTCTTCGAGGGTGGCTTCCTCGGCCTCGACAACATCTCCGTCTACGACCGCTCGCGCGCGCTGCCCGAAGGCTATCGGCTCAAGCAGGCCGACGCCACCGGCTGGATGGCGCACTTCGCGCTGAAGATGACCCTGATCGCGCTCGAGCTCTGCGTCGAGGACCCACATTACGAGGACATCGCCATCCACTGCTACAAGCAGTTCCTCGCCATCGCCGAGGCCGTGGCCGGCAGCGAGGAGACCGGCACGCCGTCGCTTTGGGACATGGATCAGGGCTTCTTCATGGACCTGCTCGAGACCCCCGAGGGCGCGCATCGCATCCCGGTCTACTCCTGGGTCGGGCTGATCCCGCTGTTCGCGGTCGAGATCGTCAACCGGCGCATGCTCAACCACGCGCCGCGCTTCGAGCGGCTGCTCAAGGAGCACAAGGGCGGGCTGTTCCGCGGCAGCTATGTCTGTGCCTGCCCGGACTGGGAGAACGAGCGCGGCGAGCGCCTGCTCTCGCTGGTGGACCATTCGATGCTGCCGCGCATCCTCAAGCGGCTGTTGGACGAGGAGCAGTTTCTCTCACCGTTTGGCGTGCGCAGTCTCAGCCGGGTGCATGCCAAGGACCAGAACCTCGGGTTCCTGCCGGGCATCGGCGAGGCGCTGATCGAGTATGTGCCGGGCGAGTCCAACTCACCGATGTTCGGTGGCAACTCGAACTGGCGCGGGCCGGTCTGGCTGCCGACCAACTACTCGCTGGTCTCGTCGCTGGAGCGTTTCTATCGCTTCCTGGGCGACGAGTTCACCGTCGCGGTGCCCTGTCTGGGCGGCCAGCGCCTCAACCTCAAGCAGATCGCGAGCCTGATCGCCGACCGCCTCAGCAACCTCTATCGGCACAACAATGGCGATCGCGCGCCGGCGCTGCGCGGCCACTGGCCGGCGGATGAGGACCCGCTCTGGCATGATCTGCTCGCCTTCCACGAGTATTTCCATGCCGAGACCGGTGCCGGCCTGGGCGCGGCGCATCAGACCGGCTGGACCGGACTGCTCGCGAATCTGGTGATGCGCCACTATCAGCGCGATATTCGTCCCTGGAGCGGTCTAGATACCGGCGAGACACCGGCCCTGATCGATGAGCTTGCCTGATCGTTCGCCGCGATCTGTCGGCGCGCATCAAGGCATCTGATACCCTTGCAACCGACGCGGACTTGAGCCGCGACGCAGACAACCGTCCTCTAACCTCGGCCACAACGCCGCGCGGGACTGAGGCCGAGCAGGCATTGAAAATGCTCGACCTGTCCAGATTTCCTTGCGGCGGACGCTCGACATCGACCAGACAACCCATCGCATGCGCAAGAACATCGCCGTCATCGGCAGCGGAATCGCCGGACTCGCCGCGGCTTGGCTCCTCGGCAGGGAGCAGCAGCATCAGGTCACCCTGATCGAGCAGAACGACTATATCGGCGGCCATACCCATACCATCGACGTCGACGAGGACGGCCGCAAGGTCGCGGTCGACACCGGCTTCATCGTCTACAACATCGCCAACTATCCGCTGCTCACGCGGCTGTTCGAGGTGCTCGAGGTGGCCACGCGCGAGAGCGATATGTCGTTCTCAGCCTCGATTGGCCCCGGCGCGCTCGAGTACTCGGGCGACAGCCTGAACACGCTCTTCGCGCAACGCCACCATCTGCTCAGCCCGAGCTTCCTGCGCATGGTCGGCGACATCCTGCGCTTCAATCGGCGCTGCAAGCAGATGCTGCGCGAGGGCGGCTTCGACGGGCTCAGCGTCGGTGCGCTGCTCGAGCGCGAGCGCATGAGCGATGGCTTTCGCGATCATTTCCTGCTGCCGATGGCGGCGGCGATCTGGTCCTGCCCGACCCGCACTATGCTCGACTTCCCGGCCGAGAGCCTGGCGCGATTCTTTAACAATCACGGCCTGCTGAACCTGATCGACCGCCCGCTCTGGCGCTCGGTCAGCGGCGGCAGCGCGCGCTATGTGGAGCGCTTCGTCGAGCAGATCGGCCGCGAGCAGATCCGCCTCGATGCCGCGCGCGCGGTGCGCCGCACCGAGCAGGGGGTCGAGGTCAGCCTGGCCTCGGGCGAGCGGTCGGTGTTCGATGAGGTGGTGCTGGCCTGCCACGCCGATCAGGCGCTGGCGCTCTTGGAGCAGCCGAGTGGCGCCGAGCAGGCGCTGCTGAGCCGGTTTCGCTATCAGCCGAATCAGACCTATCTGCATACCGACATCGGGCTGATGCCGCGGCGGCGCCGGGTCTGGTCGTCCTGGAACTACCTCTCGCAGGTGGCGCAGGACGGCTCGCGCGCGGTCTCGGTGACCTATTGGATGAACCGGTTGCAGGGGCTCGAGACCCGCAAGGATTATCTGGTCACGCTGAATCCGCTGCGCCCACCGGCCGAGGAGACCGTCATCGCCGAGATGACCTACGATCACCCCGTATTCGATCAGCCGGCGATGGACGCGCAACCGCGGCTCGCCGAGCTCCAGGGGCAGGATCGGCTCTGGTTCTGCGGCAGCTACTTCGGCTACGGCTTCCATGAGGATGCGCTGGCCTCGGCGGTCGCCATGGCCGATCGTTTCGGGGTCGATACCTCGATCCTGACCCAATCGGCGAGCGAGGCGGCCGTCGCCTCCGATCGCACAAGCGCCGACGCCGCTCCCGGCCAGCCCGGATCGCCCCGCGCGTCGGCGAGCGCCTCGGCATGAGCGAGAATCCGCATCGCATCTATTTCACGCAGGTGATGCACCGTCGCCTGTTCCCGGTGCAGTACCGCTTCTCCTATCGGGTCTTCAGCCTGCTGCTGGACCTCGACGCGCTCGATCAGGTGCCGCCGCTGCTGCGTATCGGCGAGGGCTTCGGTCTACTGCGCTTCAGCGCGAAGGACCACGGGCCGCGCGATGGCTCGGCGCTGCGGCCCTGGGCCGATCGGCTGTTGCGCCAGCAGGGCATCGAGCTCGAGGGCGGGCGCATCCGCCTGCTGTGCATGCCGCGCGTGCTCGGCTTCGGCTTCAACCCGTTGAGCCTCTGGTATTGCGAGCATGCCGATGGGAGTCTCCGCGCGGTGCTGGCCGAGGTCAGCAACACCTTCGGTGACTCGCACTTCTATCTGCTCGCCGATGGCGGCAAGCCGCTGGGCTGGCCGGTCCGCGAGAAGGCGACCAAGTGCTTTTATGTCTCGCCGCTGATGGAGATGGGCCATGAGTACCAGTTCCGCTTGGCCGAACCGGCCGAGAAGCTCGGCGTCTTCATCCGCCAGTTCCATGCCGATGGGCGCCTGGAGCTGGTGGCGACCCAAACCGGCGACGGCGAGGCGCTGACCCAGCGCGCACTCTGGCGGGCGTTGGCTCGCACCCCCTTGATGAGCTTCAAGGTCATGGCCGCGATCCACTGGCAGGCCTTAAAGATCTGGCTGCGCGGCGCGCCCTATGTGCCGAAAACCGATCCACCCCCACCCAAGGTGACCTGATGGCAAGCGATAAGACGGCCGAGGCCGCCCTGCCCCGACTCCAGCAACCGCTCTTCGGCCCGGTGCTGCGCACCCTGCTGAAGCCCTTGCTTTGGCCGATCACGCGGCTGTTCGATCGCATTGCCGCCGGGCGGCTGCGGCTGCGCATCGGCGAGCGCGTCTATCTGCTCGAGAGCGATCGCGATGGGCCGCAGGCGGAGATCCACATCCGCCGACCGGTGCGCATGGCGCGGCGACTGGCCACCAAGGGCCACCTCGGCCTGGGCGAGAGCTGGATGGCCGGCGACTGGGAGAGCCCGGACCCGACCGCGCTGCTGCACCTGCTGGCGGTCAACGAGCACCGCTGGCGCGAGCGCCAGCGTGGCGGCCCCCTGCATCGGCTGATCTCGCCGCGGCGCCATCAGCGGCGAAGCAACACGCGCACCGGCAGCCGCCGCAACATCGCCTATCACTATGATCTGGGCAATGACTTCTACCAGCTCTGGCTCGATCCGAGCATGACCTATTCCAGCGGCGTCTATGCCGGCGCCGAGCCCGACCCGGCCTCGACCACGGCATCCGCGATCGCTGGCCGCTCAAGCACCGCGTCAGGCGTGGTCGCCGCCTCGAGGCCCACTGCCGATCTGGACGCAGACCTGGGAGCCAGTCTGGGCGCCAACCTGAGCACCAATCCCGCCACCGGCGCCGACACCGGGCCCGGCAAACCGGCGCGCATCGCGGCGCGCGCCGAGACCACGGATGAGGATCAGGCCCTGGTGCAGGCGCAGCGGCGCAAGTATCAGCGTCTGCTCGAGATGCTCGACGCCCAGCCCGGACAGCACCTGCTCGAGATCGGCTGCGGCTGGGGCGCGATGGCCGAGGCCGCGGCCGAGCGCGGACTCACGCTCACCGGCATCACCCTCTCCGAGGAGCAGCTGGCCTGGGCCAAGGGGCGCTTCGACGGCAGTCCGCTTGCCGGGCAGGTCGAGCTGCGCTTGCAGGATTATCGCGATGTCACCGAGACCTTCGATCATATCGTCTCGATCGAGATGTTTGAGGCAGTCGGCGAGGAATACTGGCCGACCTACATGGAGACGCTCCGTGAGCGTCTGCGCCCCGGCGGCACCGCGGCCTTGCAGGTGATCACCATCGCCGACGAGATCTTCGACGATTACAAGGCGAGCCCGGATTTCATCCAGCACTACATCTTCCCCGGCGGCATGCTGCCAACGGTTGGGCGCTTCGACGAGGCCGCGGCCGCGGCTGGGCTCGAGGTGGTTCAGCGCAGCTTCCACGGTAAAGACTACGCGCGCACGCTGGCGGCCTGGCATCAGCGCTTTCTCGCCCGCGAGGCCGAGGTCCGCGCACTCGGCTACGACGAGCGCTTCCTACGGATGTGGCGCTACTACCTCTCGTACTGCGAGGCCGGCTTCCTCGATGATCGCATCGATGTGATGCAGGTCGCGCTCAGGCACCGCCGAGCTCAGTGAGACGCTCGCTCTCCTGCGCCTGGGGCCGAGCTGATTCGCCCGGCGCCCCCACGCTCGGCGCGACCCGTTGGATGAGCCGTCCGATCTCGGTCAGCAGCTCATCACTGGCATGCTCCAAGCGACGCGTGCTCGCCGCCAGCAACCCATGGTCCCCGCGCAGGGGGCGCTGGTGGAGCTCAGCCGCCATCGAGCGCAAGCACTCGAACTTGTCGCCGATCGGCTTGAACTCGGCGAAGGTCTTGTAGCGGCGCTGGCCCGCGCCCGCATACCAGCGGCCAAACTCGACGTCATCGGGGCAGACGCTCGACAGCGCGATGGGATCGTCCTGTCGCAAGGCCTCGAGAAACCGGTGCAGCCAGTGCCGATGATGTTGCGCGGCCAGCATCAGGGGCAGATCGCCGCGCTCGGGCACGCCTTCGAGCTCGCCCCCAGCCTCCCCGCCGGCCGACCAGCGCGCGATCCAGGCCGGAAGATCAGCGGCC
The DNA here is from genome assembly GCA_964617675.1 of uncultured Halochromatium sp. Classification (GTDB taxonomy): domain Bacteria; phylum Pseudomonadota; class Gammaproteobacteria; order Chromatiales; family Chromatiaceae; genus Lamprobacter. Next base: position 16,356 of record CAZTYV010000048.1, read on the forward strand.
GGCATCGGCCGCGCAATCCCATAGCCTTGCCCGAAACGACAGCCGAGCCAGGTCAGCATCGCCGCATGCGCCAGCGTCTCGACCCCCTCGGCGATGACCGGACGATTGAAGGCATGCGAAAGCTGCACCACGCTCTCGACGATCTCCTTGTCGCCGGGATCATCGAGCATGTCGCGCACGAAGCTCTGGTCGATCTTGAGCATGTCGACCGGCAGGGCACGGAAATAGGCCAACGACGAGTAGCCCGTGCCGAAATCGTCGAGTGCGAAGCGCACGCCGAGGGCCCGGCAGCTGGAGAGCACACGCTGTGCCTGTTCGAAATCGCTGAGGGTGGCGGTCTCTAGGATCTCGAGCTCGATGTCTTCGCCGGCCACCGCGGGATGCGCCTCGAGGCGGGCCCGAAGGTTGGCGGCAAAGTCAGGGCGCAGCAGATGCCGGGCGCCGATGTTCAGGCTGACCAGCAGGCGCCGGCCGTCGCTGATCCAGCGCTCGAGCTCGCGCAAGGCCGCCTCGATCACCCATTCATCCAGCTTGACCTCGAGCTCGGTACCCTCGATGTCGGGAAGGAAGGCACCCGGCATCAGCAGACCCTTCTCCGGGTGCTGCCAGCGCACCAACGCCTCGACGCCAATCAGCTCGCGGCTGATCATGTCCACCTGGGGCTGAAAGTGCAGTACCAGCTCGTCTCGCTGCAGCGCGAGGTCGATCCGCTCGAGCTTCTCACGGCGCAGCTGCAGCAGCCGGTCCTGCTGCGCGTCATAGAGGTGATAGGCGTTCTTGCCGCGCTCCTTGGCCTGGTACATAGCCTGATCGGCGTGTCGCATCAGCGTGTCCGGGTCCGCGCTGTCGGGAGGACAGAGCGTGACCCCAATGCTCGCCGAGAGGCTGTGGACGAGGTCGCCGTCGGTGATCGGCTCGCGAACCCCGGCCAGAATCCGGTCCAACAGCCCATAGCAGGCCGCTGGCTCGTCGAGGTCGGTCAGCAACAGCACGAACTCGTCGCCGCCCAGGCGGGCAATGGTGTCTTCAGCGCGCACCACCTTGCGCAGCGCCTCGGCCACCTTGACCAGCAGGCGGTCGCCGACCGCGTGGCCATAACGATCATTGACCGGCTTGAAGCCGTCGAGGTCCAGATAGCAGAGTGCGAGCGCGCGGCCGCGGCGGCGGTGCTGCGCGAGCGCGTGCTCGAGACGGTCGGTGAGCAGCCGCCGATTGGGGAGCCCGGTGAGATGATCGTAGTTGGCGATCCGATTCAGCTCCGCCTCATGCGCCTTGAATTGGCTGATGTCCGAGAAGACGGCGATATGGTTCACGAGGGTTCCAGCGGCATCGCGGACCACAGAGATCGAGAGCAGTTCGGGATAGACATCGCCATCCTTACGCCGATTCCAGATCTCACCCTGCCAGAATCCATCCTCGTGGATTGCCGCCCACATACGCCGATAGAAGGCGGCATCGTGGCGGCCCGAGGCGAGGAGCTTCGGGTCTTTGCCGATGAGCTCGTCCTTGCTGTAGCCGGTGATGCGGGTGAAGCTCGGGTTGACGTCGACCAAGCGGTTCTGCGCGTCGGTGATCGCGATGCCCTCAAGGCTGTGGGCAAAGACGCTGGCGGCGAGCCGCAGTTGCGTTTCCGCTTCTTTGCGCTCGGACACGTCATGGATGTAGCCGTGCCAGAGCACGCTCCCGTCGGGCTGTCGCTGCGGCGTGGCCTCGCCCTCGACCCACTGCGTGCGTCCGTCGGTTAGTCTGACCCGATAGGTCTCGTGCCAGGTGGTGAGCGTGGCTGCCGAGTGCTCAATCGAGGTCTTGATGCGCTGCAGGTCGTCTGGATGGAGTACCGCAAACGCTGGCGTGGCGTCTTCCATGACCTCGGCCGCATCGACCCCGTAGATGCGCTTGACGCCCTCACTGGCGAAGGGAAAGGCGCTGCGGCTGTCGGGCCAAACCTGGTATTGGTAGATCATGCCCGGCACATGGGCGGCAATCTTCTCGATGCGCGCATGCAGCTCCCGGATACGATCGCGCTCGGCCGCGAGCTGCTGCTGGGCCTCGAGCTGCGATGTCATGTCCCGTGCAATCCCGAGCACGCCAATCAGCCGCCCGTCGGGACCGTACATCGGCGTCTTGATGGTCTCGACCCGCTCCTGGTGACCGTCATCGGCGAAGCTGAGGGTCTCCTGGTTGATGAGGGGGCGCCCAGCGGCGATGGCGTTGAGGTCGTGCTGGCGAAAAAAGCGAACCTGGTCGGGCGGTAGAAACGCTCGATCCGATCGCCCGACGATCTCGGCTTCTGGCTTGCCTAGGAAGCGCTCGAAGCGCGGATTGCACGCCAGGTAGACACCGCCCGGGTCCTTGAGCCAGACCAGATCGGGGATGGTCGCGACCAGGGTCGCCAGGAAGCTGCGCTCGCGCACCAAGGACTCGCGGGCAAGGCGCGCCTCGGTGACGTCCTGGACCGTGCCACGAAGCCCGTCCAGCTGAGAGCGCGCATCATAGACAGGCTGCCCGCTCAGGCTCAGCCAGCGCCGTTGATCACCCGCGGGGCGAAGCTCGACATCGCATTGCCAGGGTTTGCCGTCGCGCAGCGCCTGAAAGCACGCCGAGCGCAGGGTCCGCCAGCTCTCGGGGGTCATGACCTGCCGCAGGGCCTTGGGCCGCGGTGGCGGCAGGGTCGGATCGCGCCCGAGGAAGCCGTAGACCTCATTCGACCAGCGCTGTACGCCGCTGCGGAGGTCCAACCGCCAGTCGCCGAGCCCGGCGATCTGGCGCGCCTCGAGCAATCGTGCCTCGCTCAGGCGCCGAGCGCGCTCGTCGTCGATGCGCTGCTCTTGATCGCGTAGCAAGAGCCCGACCAGCACGCCGATCAGCGGCAAGACGACCAGGAAGGGCAAGGCAACGTTGGCCAGCACCTGGCCTCGCAGCGCCTCGGGCAGGAGCACGATCCAGCCCAACGCCACCAGGTGCACCGTGAGCTCGAGCAGTGCGAGTGTCCAAACGGTGATGCGGGCCCGCCCGGCCTGACGCAGGGAATAGAAGAGCGCGCCGAGTGCAGCGGCCGAGACGATGGTCGCGATCCCCATGGCCGCGCCGGACCCGCCGAGCCAGGCGCGATAGAGGCCAGCAATCGCGGCCGAGACGGTCGCGGCCGGGATGCCGCCGAAGAGCCCGGCCATGCTGATCACGATGGTTCGTCCATCGAAGATCAGCGGCCCAAGCGTGACCGGATAGACCATGCCCAGGAGCGCGGTCAGGCCGAACAACAGGCCGATGAGAAGCTGGGTGGAGCGCCGATCGCGCGGCAGGCGGCCAATGAACATCCCATGGGCCAACGCCAGCGCCATCAACAGTGAGGCATTCTGGATCAGCCCGCCGAGGATGTTCATGGCGATCGGCTCCGTTACCGTTGACGCGCCAGCCAGCGGTGGCCGCCGAGCCCGGGCGAAGGGCCGGGTTCAGGACAGGTGAGAGGCACGGTTGCTTGGGGCGGTTGCAGCGGGCTTACATCGGGAAGCCGCCACCGGGGGGGAAGCCGCCGCCGGGCGGCATGCCGCCCATGCCACCCATCCCGGGCGGCAGCCGGCCCTGCATCTGGCGCATCATCTTGGCCATGTTGCCGCCCTTCATCTTCTTCATCATCTTCTGCATCTGGGTGAACTGTTTCAGGAGCTTGTTGACGTCTTGTACCTGGGTGCCGGAGCCCAAGGCAATCCGCCGACGCCGCGAGCCCTTGATGATCTGCGGATGCTGGCGCTCCATCGGCGTCATCGAGTCGACGATCGCGATCAGCTTCACCACCTCCTTGTCGTTGACCTGGCTCTTCATGTGCTCCGGCAGCTGGCCGGCTCCAGGCAACTTGTCGAGCAAGCCGGCCATGCCGCCCATCGAGCTTACCTGCTTCAGCTGATCACGAAAGTCGACGAGATCAAAGCCTTTGCCCTTCTTGAGCTTCTTCGCCAGCTTCTCGGCCTTCTCGTGGTCGACCTTCTGCTGCATCTCCTCGACCAGGGAGACAACATCGCCCATGCCGAGGATGCGCGAGGCGATGCGATCCGGATGGAAGGGCTCGAGCGCGTCGGTCTTCTCACCAACGCCGAGGAACTTGATCGGCTTGCCGGTAATCTCGCGGATCGACAGGGCCGCACCGCCGCGTGCATCGCCGTCGATCTTGGTCAGCACCACGCCGGTGAGCGGCAGCGCGTCGTGGAAGGCGCGCGCGGTCTTGGCGGCGTCCTGCCCGGTCATGCTGTCGACCACGAACAGGGTCTCGACCGGCATCACCGCCGCGTGCAGGTCCTTGATCTCCTGCATCATGCGCTCGTCGATCGCGAGCCGGCCGGCGCTGTCGACGATGAGCACGTCCTGGCCTTGGCGCCGTGCCGCATCGAGGGCCGACTTGGCGATCTCGACCGGCTGCTGCTGCGGGGTGCTCGGGAAGAAGGCCGCGTCCACCTCGGCGGCGACGGTGCGCAGCTGGTCGATGGCCGCTGGTCGATAGATGTCGCAGCTCACCACCATCACGCGCTTCTTCTGGCGCTCTTTGAGGTAGCGCGCGAGCTTGGCCGCACTGGTGGTCTTGCCCGAGCCCTGCAGGCCGGCGAGCAGGATCACCGCAGGCG
>CAZTYV010000049.1:0-6872 GCA_964617675.1 uncultured Halochromatium sp.
CCATCGGCCGCGACCCTTAACCCGACGCCTCGTGACCTCCAGTCGCGCCGCTCGCCTGACCAATGGATCAGGGCGATAGCGCCGAGAGCGCCAGCCCCTCGGCCTCGTCGAATCCGAACATGATGTTCATGTTCTGGACCGCCTGACCCGCCGCACCCTTGACGAGATTATCGATCACCGACTGCACCACCACGACGCCTGCCGCCTGCGGCTCGAGCACGGACAGGCGGCACAGATTCGTGCCGCGCACCGAGCGTGTTTCGACCACCGAGCCCGGCGGGAGCACATCGACAAAAGGCTCAGCCTGATAACGCGCGCGGAACAGCGCATCAAGATCGAGACCGGAGCGCGTTGTCGTCGCATAGAGGCTGGCCTCGATCCCGCGAACCATGGGCACCAGGTGAGGAACAAAGGTCAGTCCGACCGCTTTCCCGAGCACCCGCTGCAAGGTCGCTCGGATCTCCGGCTGATGCCGGTGTCCGGCGACACTGTACGCCTTGAAGCTCTCGCCGCATTCGGCCATCAGCAACCCGACTGAGGCCTTGCGCCCGGCCCCGCTGACACCCGACTTCACATCGGCGATGAGATGCGTCGCGTCAACGACACCCGCCTCCAGCAGAGGCAACAAGCCGAGGGTCACGGCCGTGGGATAGCAGCCTGGATTGGCGACGATGCGGGCGTTTGCGATGGCGGCTCGGTTGATCTCCGGAAGCCCGTAGACGGCCTCCTCGACCAACGCCGGCGCCGCATGATCCATCCCGTACCAACGCTGCCAGACATCGAGATCCTTGATGCGAAAATCCGCCGCGAGATCGATCACCCGCACACCCGCATCGACCAAGGCTGCGGCCTCATGCATCGCGGTGCCGTTCGGTGTTGCGAAGAACACCAGATCGGCCTCCGAGAGCGCCGCGTCTTCGGGCGATGAGAAGGCGAGGTCAATCACGCCACGAAGCGACGTGAAATGCGCCGCGACCTCGGTCCCGGCCTCCGCACGCGAGGTCACGGCACACAGCTCGACCCCCGGATGCCGAGTGAGCAACCGCAGCAGTTCGGAGCCGGTGTAGCCGGTTCCGCCGACGATCGCGACCCGGATCACCGCCACAGCACCCGTGCCGCGAGCACAACCGCCTGGGCGTTAGCCACAGCTGCCTCCCGACGAGCCGCAGCTACTGCAGCCGCCGCCCGTCGACGGGAGATTATTGAACACGAACGTCGCGCTCCCGTCTCCGGGGTCAACAAAGTCGATCTCAACCCCCCGAATGTGCTCGAGCGTGCCGTCATCAACCACGACCTTGCAGCCGCCAAACTCGCGAACACCGTCGTTCTCGTTGACCACATCAGTGAAGGTCATCCCGAAGCTCAGGCCACTGCAGCCCCCAGAGGCAGCGTAGACCCGCACACCCTGAATGGCGTCGTCCACATCTTGGAAGAGCTCGCTGAGCTTCGCCTGAGCCGCAGGCGTGAGAGAGAGGTCGGTCTCGGCGATGAGAGTCTGCATGAGGAAGTCTCCGGATTCAGGATCGCGTTCAGAATCGCATTTAGTCGAGGGCCCCAATCAGGGCCACATCAGTGGCCGCACTGTACAGCAGCCTGATAGTTTGATGCCAGATGCTCAAACCTCGACCATCTCGAAGTCTTCCTTGCCGGCGCCGCATTCGGGACACTTCCAAGTCAAGGGAACGTCGTCCCAGGCTGTTCCGGGTGCGATCCCGTCCTCAGGCCAGCCTTCGGCCTCGTCATAGATGAGCCCGCAAATCACGCAAACGTAACGTTTCATGGTCCTAACTTCTTCCTCTGGTTCAGCCAAATCGCTGTCAAAAGCACGCGGAAATCAGGGTTGCTGAGCTGGATTTCAACCTCGCCTGCGATGTCACGGTTGCCATCCCGATGTGCTCGCCAGAAAATGGATGGTCTTATCTCTGTTCGAGCTGCCCGCTGCGTCGAGCGGCCCCGCCCGCAGGATGCACAGCCAAGCGGCGAGCAGCGCGCGCACCACAACCGCAGAGCCGAGGGCTGACGCCATCAGCGCGTGTTGGCCGCGTCGAGCTCTCCTCTGATCACTGCTCATCCTCACGTACCAGGAGCACACCGATGTCCCGATCTCACGACCTGTTTACCGCGGCCCAGCGCCATATCCCGGGTGGCGTCAACTCGCCAGTGCGCGCCTTTCGCGGCGTCGGCGGCGACCCGGTGTTCTTCGAGTCCGCTGCCGGCGCCTACGTGACCGACGCCGATGGCAAGCGCTACATCGACTACGTCGGCTCTTGGGGCCCAATGATCCTTGGCCATGCCCACCCTGAGATCATCGCTGCCGTCACCGAGCGCGTTGGCATGGGCCTCTCGTTCGGCGCCCCGACCGAGCTCGAGACCCTGATGGCCGATAAGGTCTGTGAGCTTGTCCCGAGCATGGACCTGGTGCGCATGACCAGCTCTGGCACCGAGGCGACCATGAGCGCGATCCGGCTCGCGCGTGGCTATACGGGCCGCGACAAGGTCATCAAGTTCGAGGGCTGCTATCACGGCCATGTCGACTCGCTGCTGGTCAAGGCCGGCTCCGGCATGCTCACCCTCGGCGAGCCCAGCTCCCCAGGCGTGCCCGCGGCCCTGGCCGAGCTGACCCTGACCCTGACCTACAACGATCTCGAGCAGGTGCGCCAAACCTTCGCCGAGATTGGCGACCAGATCGCCTGCATCATCGTCGAGCCCGTCGCCGGCAACATGAACTGCATCCCCCCGGTACCCGGCTTCCTGGAAGGGCTGCGCGAGGTCTGTGATGCGCACGGCACGGTGCTGATCTTCGACGAGGTGATGACCGGCTTTCGCGTCGCCCGCGGCGGCGCCCAGGAGCACTACGCGGTGACCCCCGATCTGACCGCCCTCGGCAAGATCATCGGCGGCGGGATGCCCGTCGGCGCCTTCGGCGGCAAGCGGGCCATCATGGAGCACATCTCGCCACTCGGACCGGTCTACCAAGCCGGCACCCTCTCCGGCAATCCGATCGCGATGACCGCCGGGCTCAAGACCCTGGAGCTGATCTCGCAGCCTGGCTTCCACGATCGCGTCACGGCCCAAACCGAGCGCCTGACCAGCGGGATGGAGGCGCAGGCAAGCGCAGCCGGTATCGCGCTGAGTACCAATCGCGCAGGCGCCATGTTCGGCCTCTTCTTTACCGACGCCGGCCCGGTCACCAACTACGCCCAAGCCACGGCCTGCGACCAGGACCAATTCCGTCGCTTCTTCCACGCCATGCTCGAGCAGGGCGTCTACCTGGCGCCCTCGGCCTTCGAGGCGGGCTTCGTCTCGGGTGCCCACGGCGATGCGGAGATCGAGGCGACGCTCGAGGCCGCGGGCAAGGCCTTCGCTAGCCTCAAGGGCTAGCCCCCGGACGCAACCAGGGCCCTAGCGCTCTTTGCCGTGCGCGGTCGTCGCCCCATCAGCGGCCCCTAACGCGCAGTGGAAGAGTTCTTCGCTCAGCTCTTGGCCTGGGTCCGTGCCAACCCGACTTGGTCGTATCTGATCGTCTTCCTGGTCGCGCTGGCAGAATCGGTGGCCGTCATCGGCATGATCGTGCCGGGGGTGGTGATCATGGTCGGCGCCGGGGCCCTGATCGCCACCGGCGACTTGGCGTTCTGGCCGACAGCCGCCGTTGCCGTCGTCGGCGCCATCCTCGGTGATGGCTTCAGCTACTGGCTCGGCTACCGCTATCGCGATCGCTTACGCCAGTGCTGGCCCTTCAATCGACATCCGGGGCCGCTCGAGCATGGCATCGCCTTCTTCCAGCGCTATGGCGGAAAAAGCGTCGCCTTCGGACGGTTCGTCGGCCCCGGTCGCGCCACCATCCCCTTGGTCGCCGGCTTCATGGCCATGCCGAGAGGGCGCTTTGCCGTCGCTAACATTGGCTCGGCAATCGCCTGGGGGCCGGCCTACTTGGCACCGGGCATCGTCTTTGGCGCCTCCCTGAAGCTCGCCGCAGAGGCCACCACCCGCCTCGCCATCCTCATCCTGACCCTCATCGGGCTACTCTGGCTGGCAGCCTGGAGCGCCCGTGGGCTCTTTCTGCTGCTCAGCCCGCACGCCTCCAGCGCCCTCGGGGCACTGCTGCATTGGGGCAATCTCCATCCGACCTTCGGGCGCATTGCCCAAGCCCTCGCCGACCCCGACCACCCCGACGCCGCAACACTCGCCGCCTTGGCCCTTGCGCTGGTCGCCGCCACGGCCCTCCTCGGGATCTCGCTGAGCGCCGCCCTGGTCGGGGCCGACGGCTGGGCCATCAACCAGACCGCGCTCGATCTCGGTCAAAGCCTGCACACGCCGCTCGCCGATCAGGTGATGGTCGGTCTTAGCCGCCTCGGCGATACGGTCGTGACCATCCCCCTGGTCGTCGCGATCCTGGTCTTTCTGAGCCTGAGCGCTCAGCAGCGCACCTTGCAGTATTGGCTCGCCGCACTCGCCTTTACCTTGCTCACGACGCCCACGCTCGGTTGGCTGCTGCGCGAGCCTGCCCCCGAGCTCGGACTCGACCGCGGCTGGCCCTGGTCGTTTCCGAGCCCGCAGGTGCTCAGCGCGACCGTGATCTATGGCTTCCTCGCGCTGTCCGTCGCCCGCACCCTCGAGCCCGGCCGGCGATGGATACCCTATTCGCTCGCGGCGATCATCGTCACCGCCGTCGCAACGGCGCGTGTGTATCTTGGCGCCGAGTGGCTCACCGACGTCATCGGCAGCGCGGCCCTGGGCCTCGCATGGATCGCGGCGCTGGGCCTTGCCTTCCATCGGCACACGGAGACACCCAGTCGTTTCCGGGGCCTCGCGCTGATCAGCCTCGTCGCCCTCAGCAGCGCCTTCGTTGCGGCGACCCTGACCCGCCAACCGGGCGATCTCGATCGCTATCGAGCCCAGCAACCATCCTTCAGCGTGAGTGCAGCACAATGGCAGGCGCGGGACCCGCTCCCCATCGCCAGCCATCGCGAGGACCTGTGGCATCGCAATCGGCGCCCCTTCGATATCCAGTACGCCGGACCGCTCAACTACCTGATCGATACCCTGGCCTGGGAAGGCTGGGAGCCTGCAGAGCGGCTCGGCTGGCAGAACGCCCTGAGGCTGCTCTCGCCGTCGCTCCCCCTGCAACAGCTGCCGGTGCTACCGCACGTGCACGACGGCCACCACGACGATCTGACCTTGGTCAAGGACCTCTCCAGCGGCCGCAGGCTGGTGCTCAGACTCTGGGCAACACCGGCCCGAATCGATGGGACCGAGCCGCTCTGGACCGGCGACATCACGGAGTTGACCAAGGATGTGATCGTCGACCTGCTGGCACTCCCAATCACGCGGCCGATCGATGAGCTCGGCAATCGCACCTTGCATGCTGACCTCGCCCGCGCCTCGGCCATCATCAGCGACATGGGCTCGCCGATCCTCTTGGCACCGCGTGCCTCCGGACTGCTCCAGGGCATCACCACCGAGGCCAGCAAGCCTGATCCGCTCAGGGCTGCCGAGCCGGCGACGCGCGCGCCTGGATGATCAAGCCGATCGAGCGGGCGCTCAGTCGTCTTCACCCCAGCGCGCCGAGAGTCGATGTCGCACACCAAGATGGTCCAGCACCCGCGCCGCCATGAAGTCGATGACCTCATCCACCGTCTGCGGATTGAAGTAGAAGCCAGGATTTGCCGGCATGATCACCGCGCCGGCGCGGGCGAGGCGCAACATGTTCTCGAGATGGATGGTGGTGAACGGGGTCTCGCGCACCACCAGGATCAGCTTGCGCCCCTCCTTCATCGTCACATCGGCGGCGCGGTCGATGAGATCTTCACTCAGCCCGGCGGCGATGTTGGCGAGTGTCCCCGTGGTGCAAGGCACAACCACCATCGCATCCGGCGGGTTGGTGCCGCTGGCCACGGGAGCGGTCCACTGCTGGCGTCCGAAGACACGCAGTTGCCCGGCCTGCGCACCCAGATAGTCGGAAAAGAATCGCTCCGCCTCCTTCGGGCGCGCCGGCACCTCGAGCCCAGCCTCCATGCGCAACACCACCTGCGCCGCCTGAGAGATCAGCAGATAGACCCGCACCTCGGCGTCGATCAGCCCCTGCAGCACCCGCAGGCCATAACCGGTTCCCGAGGCACCCGTCAGGGCGACAGCGATGGTCTTGTTCCAATGGGTCATCCGGGCCTCTTCCGTCGCGAGCAAACCAGCCTGAGCAAGCCGAGGGAGATGACGGCAGCAGACGTTAAATCAAAGCTGTGGCAGCGGCGTGCTCCCGGCCCATCCCGCCGTCAGTCACTGCCGGTGCCCTCCGCATGCCAACGGCAGTTCAGTCAGACCAGTGCTCAGACCGCGCGCAGGCGATCCAACAACCGCTGATGGATGTTGCCAAAGCCGCCATTACTCATGATCAACACGTGATCCCCGGCACCGGCCGCCTCGCTCGCGGCGACCAGGACCTGCTCAAGGTCCGCGCAGAGATCGAGCCGCGCTCCCAGCTCGGCCAACGCGGCGGCCGCGTCCCAACCAAGATCGGGCGGGCTGTAGACGATCACACGATCCGCCAGGCCCAAGGCGTCAGCGAGCGCGCCGCTGTGCACGCCCATGCGCATGGTATTGGAGCGCGGCTCGAGCAGCGCGATGATGCGCTCGGTACCCACCTGCCGCCTCAAGCCCGCGAGTGTGCTCGCGATGGCCGTCGGGTGATGGGCGAAATCATCATAGACCCGAATGCCGGCCTCGATCCCGCGCAGCTCCATGCGGCGCTTCACGCCTTGGAAGCCCGCGAGGGCCGCGATGGCCTGCCTCGGCGCCACCCCGACATGCGCCGCGGCAGCGATCGCCGAGAGCGCATTCTGCACATTGTGCAGACCAATCTGCGACCACTCGAGCCG
>CAZTYV010000049.1:6882-20477 GCA_964617675.1 uncultured Halochromatium sp.
CGTCGCCGGCGCACAACTCGGCCTGCCAGTCCGGTCGCGCCGCCCGATCCTCGGCCTCAGCCCTGGGCGAGCCCGAGTCTTCGAGCACCGCGGTGGTCTCACACGGGGTCCAACAGCCCATCGCGAGCACCGCCTCCAAGGCGGCCGCTCGTGCCGGATAGATGATGCGCCCGCTGCCTGGCACGGTGCGCACCAGATGGTGGAATTGCCGCTGGATCTGCGCGAGATCGTCGAAGATGTCGGCGTGGTCGAACTCCAGATTGTTCAGCACCAGGGTCCGCGGGCGATAATGGACGAACTTCGAGCGCTTATCGAAGAATGCCGTGTCGTATTCATCGGCCTCGATCACAAACGCCGATCCCCCGCCCAGGCGCGCCGAGAGGCCGAAATCAACCGGCACCCCGCCGATCAGAAAACCAGGATCGGCGCCCGCGCGCTCCAAGATCCAGGCCAGCATACTGGCGGTACTGGTTTTACCGTGGGTGCCCGCCACGGCGAGCACGTGCCGCCCTCTCAGCCCCTGCTCAGCCAGCCATTGCGGCCCCGAGCTGTAGGCGAGGTCGCGATCGAGCATCGCCTCGATCACCGGCAGCCCGCGCTTCATCGCATTGCCGACGATCACCCGATCGGGTACCGGATCGAGCTGCTCGTCCCCGTAACCCTCGATCAGCGCGATCCCTGCCGCCTCCAGCTGCGTGCTCATCGGCGGATAGACATTCGCGTCCGAGCCCGTCACCCGATGCCCGAGCGCGCGCGCGAGCAGCGCAACCCCGCCCATGAAGGTCCCGCAGATCCCGAGGATATGCAGATGCATGGCGTCAGTCTCCAAGTGGGTGTCGCGCTAGGCCAGGCTGTCCACCACGCCGCCGACCACGACGAACGAGAGCACATCGAACCCGACCGCGATGGCCGCGCCCTGCGCCAGGGTCAAGCCGAAGGCATGTCGCAGGATGTGCCCTGTCGCCAGCACGCTCCAGGCCACCAACAGCAGAAACAACAGACCCGCAAGCGCGAGCAGCGCGCTATCGGCATCCGTCGGCCGCGCGAGCCCGACAGGCAGCAGGGCCATCAGCGAGATGAGCGTGTCGACGCCGACCAGCGCCGTGGCGGTTTGCAGATACCGCTCGCGGCGCCCCATCCAACGCAACGCGAGCGAGAGTGCGCCGAGCATCAACGCGAGATCGAGCAGGCTCTGCAGCAGACCGAGCACGAGCCCCGCGCCCGCGGTCAGCGCTAACAAGAACCCGGACGAGACGCCCGCGACGATCGCCAACAAGAACAGCGCGCTCGACGGCGGCATGTCCTGCGGTGCGCGCCTGAGCAGCGCCAGCTCGATAAAGAAATTGATGATGACCAACACTGCAAGCACTTCCGGGGCAGCAAGCGAACGCCGCATCATATCGGGGCAATCGCCCGCAGGGAAACGGCGGATCGCAAGCAATCGAAGGCCGGCGGATCGGCGGCCCTGCGCCGAGCCGCCCGAGGGCCAACCCCGGGGATCGGCCCGGCGTCCAGATCGGAGTCCAGACCGGAGTCGAGGTCGGCGCCCAGACCGGCGCCCAGATCGGAGTCGAGACGGGGCGTTCGGCTGGCGCTCAGTCGCGCCGAGACGGACGCAGCGCGATGAGCGCGGCCGCAAGCAGCATCAGCGCGGCGATGCCGAGAGAGACCGAGCTGCCAGCGCGCACGAACGGCGTTGCCCCCACCCGCGCCTGGATCTCGCCCCCGAGCGCCGCGCGCTCGAACAAGGGCAAGGCGGCCTGCACTCGTCCCCACGGATCGATGATCGCCGAGACCCCGGTATTGGTCGCGCGCACCAGCCAACGGCCCGTCTCGAGCGCACGCAGGCGCGCGAACTGCAGGTGCTGGTGCGGCGCCAAGGAATCGCCGAACCAGGCGTCATTGCTCACATTGATCAAGAAGGCCGCCTCCGGGAGGGCTTGGCGTACCTCCTCGGTGAACACATCCTCGTAGCAGATCGAGACCCCGACCGGCCAATCGCCGACCTGGAGCAAGGGCCGCTCGGCCGCGCCGCGACTGAAGTCGGACATCGGCACCTCAAACCAATCGATTAAGGGCCGTAGCTGTGCCTTGAACGGGAGAAACTCCCCGAACGGCACCAGATGGCGCTTGAAGTATTGATCCTCGGCGCTGCCCAGACTGACCAGCGCGTTGAAGTAGCGCCCGTCCGGCTGCATCACCGGCATCCCGATCACCACCTCCGCGCCAGCCTCGCGTGCACTCTCACCCAGCGGCTGCAACAGCGGCGCTTCAACACGGTGGCGAAACTCCGGGATCGCCGTCTCCGGCCAGACGATCAGATCGCGATCGAGCTGTGTCTTGGTCAGGCTCAGGTAGATGTCCAGCGTCGGCAGCAGCCCGTCCTCATCCCACTTCAAAGACTGCTCGACGTTGCCCTGGATCACGCTCACCTGGATCGGGCGCCCCGCCGCACCCGCGGCAGGCTCGGTCCAGTCCCAGACCCTCAGGAGTCCAGCGAGCGCCCACAACAGCACCAAGCCGCCAAGCGCGGGTGCGCGCGCGCGGAACCGGCCCGCGAGCAGCCCCCACAGCAGGCCGGCAGAAAGCGCCACCGCCAGGCTCAGCCCGTGCACGCCGAGCACAGGCGCCAGACCGGCGAGCGGCCCATCCGTCTGCGCGGTGCCGACGAAGAGCCAGGGGAACCCGGTGAACAGCCAACCGCGTACCCATTCCAACAGCACCCAGACCGATGGAAGGATCAACAGCGGCCCGATCCAACCCGGCGCGTCTCGGCCTTCCGCCCAGCGCTCGAGCCAGCGGATCAACCAGGCGGCCAGGCCGTAGTAAAGCGCCATCGCCGCAACGAAGAGCAGCATCAGCAGATTCGCGATCGGCGCCGCCATGTTGCCGAACTCATTGAGGCTGATCCGAATCCAGGCCACCCCAACGCCAAACAGGGCCACACCGAACAACCAGCCGACGCCGAAGGCGACCGCGCGCTCGCGCGCTTGGAGCGACTGGTAGAACCCGGCCAGCGCCAACACCGCCAGCGGATAGAGTCCGAAGGGCGCGAAGGACAGCACCATTAGGGCGCCAGACCCCAACGCGAGGAGCGCCGAGAACCACCAGGCGCCCGGCAGGCTGATCGCGGAGAACAACGGCTTGCCTGGACCAGGACGGCCCGGCACCAGCCCCTCCTTGGCGCTAGTCATAACGCTCGTCTTTCCAGCGGCGCAGCGCCGTGAAGACCTCGGTGGGGCCACTCAACCGAGCCCCGGCGAAGCGCTCGGCCGCCTCGATCACGGTCGGCTCGGCGGTGCGCAGGAAGGGATTAACCGAGAGCTCCTCGGCGAGGAGGGTCGGCACCGTCGGCAGCCCCGCCGCCCGGCGTTGCTCCGCCGCCTCGATCGCGGCCGTGATCGCACCACTGTCCGGCTCCACCCAGCGCGCGAAGCCGAGATTGGCCAGGGTGTACTCATGCGCACAGTAGCAGCGCGTCTCGCGCGGCAGCGCGGCCAACCGGCGCAGCGAGGCGGCCAGCTCGGCGAAGGTGCCATCGAAGACCCGACCGCAGCCCGCCGCGAACAGGGTGTCACCGCAGAACAGGTTGCCACCGCCCAGATAGGCGATATGGGTCGAGGTATGCCCCGGCACGCTCAGCACCTCGAGCTCCAGCCCGAGGTCCGGGAGCCGCAGGCGCTCCCCGTCGGCCACCACCCGCGTGAGCCGCGGGATGCGCCGATCCTCGGGACCAAAGACCTCCGCCTCGGGCCAGGCCTGGCGAAGTGCCGCAACACCGCCGATGTGATCGCCGTGATGATGGGTGATCAGCACCGATGTCAGCCGCAGCCCATCGCGCGCGAGCCGCTCCAATACCGGCTCGGCATCGCCCGGATCGACCACCGCACAGGCATCCCGATCCGGCAGCCGCAACAGCCAGATGTAGTTATCCTCGAAGGCTGGAATCGGCTCGATGATCGGCGACATCGGCCCTAGCCCGCGCTCGCGCCCTGGCGCGGGCCCTGATCGAGCCCAAGATCACGCATCTCGGCGCGCACCGCATCCTCGATCCCGGCCGCGTCCAGCCCGCAGGCGGCGAGCTGCTGCTCATGGCTCGCCTGCTCTTGGCACCGGTCCGGCAACCCCAGGTGCAGGCAGCGCACCAGCACGCCCTGCTCGGCCAGCAGCTCCGAGACCGCCGAGCCAGCGCCACCGGCCACGGCATTCTCTTCGATGGTCACCAACAACCGGTGACGCTCGGCCATCTCGAGGATCAGCAGATCATCTAGCGGCTTGACGTAGCGCATATTGACCACGGTCGCGTTCAGCCGCTCGCCAACCGCCTCGGCCGCGGCCACCCGACTGCCGAAGGCCAGCAGCGCCACCGCCTGGCCCTCGCGGCGCACCTGCGCCTTGCCGATCGGCAGCAGCTCGCCTCCGCGCTGATCGATGACGACGCCGGGGCCGGAGCCGCGCGGATAGCGCACCATCGCCGGGCCGTCGTAGGCAAGTGCGGTCTCCAGCATCCACCAGCACTCATGCTCATCGGCAGGCGCCATGATCACGATGTGCGGCAGCGGACGGGTGTAGCTGTAGTCGAAGGCGCCCGCGTGGGTAGGCCCATCGGCGCCGACCAGCCCGGCGCGATCGACGGCGAAGGTCACGTCGAGGCCTTGCAGACAGACGTCATGCACCAGCTGGTCGTAGCCACGCTGAAGGAAGGTGGAGTAGATCGCGACCACCGGCTTCATCCCCTCGCAGGCCATCCCGGCCGCGAGTGTCACCGCGTGCTGCTCGGCGATGCCGACATCGAAGTAGCGGTCCGGATAACGCTCGGAGAAGGCCACCAGGCCCGAGCCCTCGCGCATCGCCGGGGTGATCGCGAGCAGCCGCGAGTCGCGCTCGGCCCGATCGCAGAGCCACTCGCCGAAGATCTGCGTGTAGCTCTTCCCGCCCGCCTTCGCGCGCACCGCGCCGGTCTTCAGGTCGAATGGGGTGACGCCATGATAGGTGGTCGGCGCGTGCTCGGCCGGCTCGTAGCCGTGCCCCTTCTGAGTCATCAGGTGCAACAGGCGCGGACCCGGCATCTTCTTCATGTTGCGCAGCGTCGCCACCACCGCGTCCATATCATGGCCGTCGACCGGGCCGATATAGTTGAAGCCGAGCTCCTCGAACAGGGTGCTGGGCATCACCATGCCCTTCATGTGCTCCTCCCAACGCCCGACGAGCTCGCGCAGCTGCGGCATGCCACGCAGCGCGGTCTTACTGCCCTCGCGCATCCTGGTGTAGAGCCCGCCCGAGAGCAGCCGCGCCAGATGGCTGCTGATCGCGCCGACCGGCGGCGAGATCGACATCTCGTTATCGTTCAGGATGATCAGCAGATCGGGATCGAGTGGGCCACCGTGATTTAGGGCCTCGAAGGCCATGCCGGCACTGAGCGCGCCATCGCCGATCACGGCGATGATGTGGCGCTTCTCGGCCTTCTGCTTGGCCGCGATCGCCATCCCCAGAATGACCCACCCCAAAGGTGTCATACGGACTCTCAGCGCGCTTCGGGAAGCCCGAGAGACCACCTTGCTGGCGCAGCCGCGCCATGCGATCGCGCCGGCCGGTCAGGATCTTGTGCGGATAGGCCTGATGGCCCACGTCCCAAACGATGCGATCGTGCGGGGTATCGAAGACATAGTGCAGACCGATGGTGAGCTCGACCACACCGAGCCCCGCCGCCAGATGTCCCCCGGTGCGCGAGACGCTATCGATCAAGAACCCACGCAGCTCAGTGGCGAGCTGTTTGAGCTCGCTGCTGGGCAGCAGCCGCAGATCGGCCGGATCATCGATGGTCGAGAGCAGCGGAAAGGGGTTCTCGATGGCGCTCGAGGCGCCTATTGGGGTATCGGACATGCTGGGATAGCCGGATGGTCGAGCGAGCGTTGGAAGCGAAGCGGCCGGCGGACGACAAGCAGGGGTCCGCGCCGAAGATTCCGAATTCTAGTGCATCGGCGCCCACCTCGCGCGGTCCGTCGCACGCCCGGGCGGGGGAATCGCCGCGGCCAGCTCAATCCGCGACCTCCACTTGATAGAGCCAGGGCCAGAGTTTGCCGGTCACAAAGACCTGGTCGGTCTCGCGGTCGTAGGCAATGCCATTGAGCACCTGCGCCGAGCGCCGCCGTTGCCCTGCAGGCCAAAGACCGCTCAGATCAATCCTGCCGAGGACACGCCCGGTGGCAGGGTCGATGCGTACCAGCTCGTCCCGGTACCAGATGTTGGCCCAGATCTCCCCGCGCAGGAGCTCGAGCTCATTCAGGCGCGTCACGGGCTTCCCGTCATCCGTCACCTGCAGGCGGCGCAGCTCGCGTCCATCGGCCGGATCGAGGACTCGCAGCTCGTCGCTGCCGTCGCTCATGATCCAGTGCCGACCGTCCTGGGTCAGCCCCCAACCCTCGCCCGAGATCGCGAAGCGCCCCGTCGGCTCCAGCGTCGAGCGCTGGTAGCGCAGCCCGACGCCCGCGCGCCAGGTCAGCATGACGAGCTCGTCGCGCCAATCGGTGAGCCCCTCGCCGAACCACCGCGACGGCAGATCGACCTGTTGCAGCACCCGACCGGTCTCGAGGTCGACCCGTCGCAGCGACGAGGTGCCGTAACCGCCCGTGCTCTCGTAGAGGGTGCCGTCGACGATCACCAGACCCTGGGTGAAGGCCTCGGGGTCGTGCGGATAGCGCGCGAGCACCTGCACCGTCGAGACCGGCGCATCGCCAGCTCGAAGCTCGAGCGGCGCGGTTAGCAGCGCGCCCGCAAAGCACATCAAACAGAGCGACAGCCAGCGCCTCGACAACCATCGATCACCCACGCGGCGCGTTAGCGGCCGGCCAGCGTCGCCGCCAAGAGCGCCGCCAAGAGCGCCACCAGCATCGCCGCTCACGCCCCCCAACCAGGCTGTGATGCGCATCAAACCTCGGCGTCGTCGAGCCGGCCGAGCTGGTGCTCTAAGCAGTGGACACGGCGTCGGAGCGTCTCCACCTCATCGAGCAGGTCCAGGGCGAGCGCCGCCCCAGCGAGGTTGAGGTCGAGGTCCTGCTGCAGGCGCAGCGCTCGGCGTGTTCGCCGCACCTCGACCCCCGTGAAGCGCCACTGCTCGGGGGCCGCTCCGCGCGGATGCAGCATCCCCTCGATGACCATCGAGCGCACCTGCTCGAGGCTGACACCGCAGACCTGAGTGAGCTCGGTCACCGTGACCACCGTGCGCTCGTCGAGGATCACACCTTCTAGGGCATTGCTATTCTCGGGCATGGCTCAGACCCCCAGCTTCGCACGCGGATTGAACGACTTGAAACGCTCCGCCAAGGCATCGAAGGCCGCGCGGTCCTCGGCGTGCTCCGTTGGCGGGTTGGTGATCTCCAGCTGCACAAAGGCGTCGCCCGCCGGTTTTCCGGGCAGCCCACGGCCCTTCAGACGCAGGCGCTGACCGCTCTGTGACCCGGCTGGAATCTTCAGGCTCACCGTGCCGCCGAGCGTCGGCACCGGCACGGTCGCCCCGCGCGCCGCCTCCCAAGGCGCAATCGGCAGCTTCAGGTGGATATCCTTACCCTCGCTACGAAAGACCGGGTGCGGCTCGAGCTCGACCTCCAAGAACAGATCGCCCGGGCTCGCCGTCTGGCGGCCACCAGCGACGCCCGGCCCACCCTGCCCGGCAAGACGGATCTGCTGCCCCTCGGTGATACCGGCCGGGATGCGCACATTGAGCGTGCGCGAGCGCATCGTCACGCGCCCCTGCGCATCGACCTCCGGCACCTCGAGCCGCAGCTGACGCGTGCCGCCCCGGTAGGCATCCTCGAGCGAGATGCGGATACGCGCGCTCTGGTCGGTGCCACGACCACTGAAGGGATCGACACCCATATCCACACCACTGAAGCCACCGGAGCGGCCAGCGCGCGCGCCGCCACCCATGCCACCGAAGATACTGGAGAAGAAATCGCTGAACTTGGCCGCCTCCTCCTCCGAGAACTGATACTCATGCCCCTGCGCACGCCGATCGGCGCCCGGCGGTGGACGGAACGGATCGCCGGCATGCCAGCCGCTGCCCAGGGCATCGTACTGCGCCCGCTTCTCTGGGTCCTTCAAGACCTCATTGGCCTCGTTGACCTCCTTGAACCGGGCCTCGGCATCGGGCTCTTTACTGACGTCCGGATGGTACTTGCGCGCGAGCTTGCGGTAGGCCGCCTTGATCGCATCGGGCTTGGCGTCGCGCGAGACCCCCAGGATCTTGTAGTAATCCTTGTATTCCATCGTGACCCTCGACTCGCTATGTACTTTGCTGCGATCTTAACCCGAGCCCGAGCGCCGCTACAGCGCCGCGCTCGCCACCGCGTGTGACGCCGGCCTGGGGCCAGCTCGTCTGAGACCAGACCAACGTCAAGCCAGCACTCTAGCTAGCATCAAGCAGGCATCAAGCCGGCACGGTGCGGCCTCGCGCCCACTCGCGCAGCTCCGCGATCTGCGCCTCCATCACCACCGAGAGCGGCTGGGTCGCCTCCAACTGCTCACGAATGGCCTCGGTGTCGGGCACGCGATGGCTAGCGCGCGCCGCGTAGAGCGCCGAGACCACGGCCTGCTCGATCCCAGCCCCACTGAAGCCCTCGCTCGCGGCCGCCAACGCATCGAGGCCGAAACCCTTGGGGTCGAGCCCGCGCCGATGCAGATGAATGCGCAGGATCTCGCGGCGCATCTCGGCATCGGGCAGGTCGATGAAGAAGATCTCGTCGAGCCGCCCCTTGCGGATCAGCTCCGGCGGCAAGCGCGCGATATCGTTGGCCGTCGCCACCATGAACACCGCGCTCTTGCGCTCGGCCATCCAGGTCAGGAGCGTGCCGAGCAGCCGCCGCCCGGGGCCCTCGGCGCCCTGATCCGCGGCCAGCCCCTTCTCGATCTCGTCGCACCAGAGCACACAGGGCGCCATCACCTCGGCGGTGCGCAGGGCCTCACGCAGCTTGCGCTCGGTCTCGCCGATGTACTTGTCGTAGAGGCCGGCGAAATCGAGCCGCAGCAGCGCCACGCCGAGGCGCCCGGCGATCGCCTTGGCCGCCAGGCTCTTACCCCCGCCCTGCACCCCAAGCAGCATCACGCCCTTGGGCCGATCGCCATCGGCCGCCGCCGTGAGAAAGGGTTGCCGGCGCAGGTCCACCCAGGCCTTGAGCCGGTGCAGTCCGGCAACCTCGCTGAAGCTCGCCGTGTCGTACTCGAACGCGATGGCGCCCTCCGGGCTCAGCAACTGGTACTTGGCGCGGGTCACCTCGGCGACATCCGATTCGGTGATCGCGCCATCCTTGATGATCGCGTGTCGAATCAGCCGGCGGGCGTCGGACTCGGCAACCCCGAGCAGATTCTGTGAGAGCTGCTCGACGGCGCTACGACTCGCGCGGAAGTTTCGCGCCGGATCGGCCTGTTGCCAGCGCTGTGCCTCCTCACGGATCAGCGCCAGCAGCCGCTGCCGATCTGGCAGGCGGACCTCGAAGCGGGCACAGAGATGCCTCAGCTCCGGCGGGCTCTCGAGCGCATGACTGATCAACACCAGGCGCCGCGGCGCCGCATCGTTGAACCCCTGCGCAATCTCCTTGAGCAGGCGAACATGAAGCGGATGCTCGAGGAAGGGATGGAAGTCGAGCAGCAGATAGAGCCCCGCTCGGGGCGTGGCCTTGATATGCCGAAGCACCTCTGGCGGGTCTCGATGAGCCGCGCCCATCGGCGAGCCGGCACCGAGGCCGCGCAGCCCATCGGTCAGCGTCCAGCAGAGCACCGGCAGTCCCAGCCGCAGCCCGATCTGCGCCAAGAGATCGAGCAGCCGCGGCTCCTCGAGCGACTCGATCAACAGGATCGGCGTCTCCGCGCGCAGCATCAGCTCGAGATCATGCAGATCGTTCATGGCTCGGCAGCACCTGGTGTCGGTCGTAGAATCCGGTCTCATCAGCCCCGATCGATCGACTAAACTGGCAACGATCGCCGATGGCCGCGCCCGCGATGATGACGCGGCCACGCACCCGGCTCAACCGACCGAGACCCGCTATGAGTGATAAAGACCACTTGATCATCTTCGACACCACGCTGCGCGACGGCGAGCAGAGCCCGGGCGCATCGATGACCCGTGATGAAAAGGTGCGCATCGCCACCGCGCTCGAGCGCCTGCGCGTCGACGTGATCGAGGCCGGCTTCCCGGCCGCGAGCAACGGCGACTTCGAGGCCGTGCAGGCCGTCGCCCGCGCGGTCAAGGACAGCACCGTCTGCGGACTGGCGCGCGCGCTCGAGCGCGACATCGACCGCGCCGGCGAGGCGCTCAAGGACGCCAACGCCGGGCGCATCCATACCTTCATCGCCACCTCGCCGATCCACATGGAGAAGAAGCTCAAGATGAGCCCGGATCAGGTGGTCGAGCAGGCGATCTTCGCGGTCAAGCGCGCGCGCCAGCACTGCGACGACGTCGAATTCTCGCCCGAGGATGCCGGCCGCTCCGAGATCGATTTCCTCTGTCGCATCCTCGAGGCGGTGATCGACGCCGGCGCGCGCACCATCAACATCCCGGACACCGTCGGCTATGCGGTCCCACACCAGTTCGGCAGCCTGATTGCGCAGCTGCGCGAGCGCATCCCGAACGCCGACAAGGCGGTGTTCTCGGTGCACTGCCACAACGACCTCGGCCTCGCCGTCGCCAACTCGCTCGCCGCCGTGCAGCATGGCGCGCGTCAGGTGGAGTGCACCATCAACGGCCTCGGCGAGCGCGCCGGCAACGCCGCGCTGGAAGAGATCGCGATGACGGTGCGCACGCGGCAGGACTACTTCGACTGCGACACCCGGCTCGACACCACCCAGATCGTCAACTGCTCGCGGCTGGTCTCGGGCATCACCGGCTTCCCGGTGCAGCCGAACAAGGCCATCGTCGGCGCCAACGCCTTTGCTCATGAGTCCGGCATCCATCAGGACGGCGTACTCAAGCATCGCGAGACCTACGAGATCATGCGCGCCCAGGATGTCGGCTGGCAGCAGAACCGGATGGTGCTCGGCAAACACTCGGGGCGCAACGCCTTCCGCGCCCGGCTCGAGGAGCTCGGTGTGCAGCTCGCCACCGTCGAGGAGCTGAACGAGGCCTTCCGCCGCTTCAAGGACCTGGCCGACAAGAAGCACGAGATCTTCGACGAGGACCTGCAGGCGCTGGTCACCGACACCACGCTCACCAGCGCCAACGAGCGCATCAAGCTGGTCTCGATGCGCGTCTGCTCCGAGACCGGCGAGACCCCACGCGCCGACCTGGTGCTGAGCGTCGACGGCGAGGAAGAGCCCGGCACCGCGATCGGCGGCGGTCCGGTCGATGCGACCTTCCGCGCCATCGAGTCGATCGCCAACAGCGGCGCCACCCTCAAGCTCTACTCGGTCAACGCCATCACCAGCGGCACCGACGCCCAGGGCGAGGTCACGGTGCGGCTCGAGAAAGGCGGCCGTGTGGTCAACGGCGCCGGCGCCGATACCGACATCGTCATCGCCTCCGCCAAGGCGTACTTGAACGCACTGAACAAGCTCAGCCATGTCGGCTCGCGTGCGCATCCGCAAACCGGTGATGTCTGAGGGCCACATCGGCTTGAGCCATGCGCGCGAGCGGCCGGCGCCGCACCTCCGGGCGGCTGCGTCCCGTATCCAGTGGTGTCCAGATGGATGAAGCGCGCCGCCTGCGCTACCTGGCGGCGATGGGCATCCAGGTCTGGCAGCCGCGTGTCGCCGCCGAGTCGGCTCGGCCGCTGGAGCAAGCGACGGAGCAGGCCGCAGAGCGAGACCGCGCGCGAGACTACTCCGCGCAGCCACCAAGCCCGCCTCGCCCCCTGGGCGCTGACTTGGCAACCGGCGTGGCCGGTGCGCGGGCCGCGCTGAAGGCGGCCGCGTCCAGATCAGCGGGCCGGGCCGCTGGAGCTGCGACCTCAGCGGCAACGAAGGCCGAATCAACGGCAGCCGTCCCGCCAGCCGGAGTGCCAACCGACACGGCCGCCAGAACGGACGCCAGAACGGCCGCCCTCAGGCAGCGGCCAGCGGCAGCGACATCGCCAAAGCAGGCGTCACCACCTCGGGCCGTGTCTCAGTCGCCCCGGACCGAACCGGAGCCCCCGCCCTGGCTAGACGAACCGCCACCCTGGACGGATGAAGACCAGCTGCCTTTCCCAAGCGAGGCGGATCACGCGGACGCCGCACAGGCTCCAGTCGCAGCCGTCAGCGCGACCACCGACCGGGACCAGATCGCCCAGATGGACTGGGCGGCGCTCGAGGCCGCCGTCGCCGACTGCCGCCGCTGCAAACTCTGTGAGACGCGCACCAAGACCGTCTTCGGCGTCGGCGATCGGCACGCCGAGCTGATGTTCATCGGCGAAGGCCCGGGACAAGACGAGGATCAGCAGGGCGAGCCCTTCGTCGGCCGCGCTGGGCAGCTCCTCGATAAGATGCTCGCCGCCGTCGGACTCGCGCGCGAGCAGGTCTACATCGCCAACATCGTCAAATGCCGCCCGCCGCGCAATCGCAACCCGGAGCCCGAGGAGGCCAGCGCCTGCCGGCCCTACCTCGAGCGACAGATCGCCCTGATTCGGCCGAAGCTCATCATCAGCCTCGGCGCCGTCTCGGCCAATAACCTGCTCGGCAACACCGACGCCGTCGGCCGCCTGCGCGGCAAGCCACACCGCTATCAACCCGCCGACGGCACCGACCCGATCCCGCTGATGGTCACCTATCATCCCTCCTACTACCTGCGCACCCCGGCCGAGAAGGCGAAGGGCTGGCAGGACCTGCAGCAGATCATCAAGACCGTGCGAGGGCTGCACTGAGCGCGGATCGAGCCTGACGACGCCACCGAGGGACCTGCCCATGCTCAAGCTCGAAGACCTGAACAAGGACGCCCAGATCCGCGGCCTCACCCCCGAGGAGATCGTCCGCATCGTCCAGGTCGAGCCGCACGGCGAGCACGCCGTCACGGTCATCTACCGCGACAGCCAAGGCCCTCTGCGTCAAGATAGCTGTCCCCTCAATAGGTACACTGCAGGGGGCACGGAGTTGATGCATGGCAAGGTATTCGAAGGCCTTGTTAGCTCTCACGTTATGCCACCGCGGTTTTCTCGAGCTATTTTGCACCCGATTGCCAAGCCTTTCTCGGATTGCTGCCACCGGTGAAAGAGTCAGAGCAGGTGAACGAGTGCGCAACGTGCCTGGTGAGCGGTGAACACAACCCTGCGGTGCGCGCCAGAAGGCGCGCGGATCACAAACGAGCGTGACGTGCTGGGAAAGGGCGAGCCAGAGGGCTCGCCGTCAGGAAAGGCGACGAGGACCTAGAACGGCAGCGGATCGTCGGGATCGAGGAGGTCCAGTGGATCGTTTTGGCGCGTTTCTTCAGCGATCAGCGCCTGGGTCTGCGCGCCGTAATAGGCGAAGAGCGCCGCAGAGAACGCCTCCAGCGCCTGCTGCACCGCCAGCGCCTGCTCTGGGGTCCAATGCTCCGGCAGCTCAAAGGTGATCAGATCAGCCAGGCCGCTCATGCCGCCACCTCCTCACGCGCCGCCTGCACATGCTCGGCCGTGACCTGACGCGCCTGCTCAAGG
>CAZTYV010000049.1:20548-20918 GCA_964617675.1 uncultured Halochromatium sp.
CGGCCAGGCGCAGGCGATGGAGCAGATAATCCGGCACCTCCTCACGCGTCAGCCCGCTCAAGTGATGGCGCACCACGATGCGCTGCGCCAGTGACTCATGCACCGCCATGCTCAAGCGCCGGCGCAGCTCCGTGAGCCCGACCAAGAGCAGACACAGCCGGTTCTCCGAATCCATGTTGTAGTTCGTCAGCAGGCGCAGATCCTCGAGCACCTCGTTTCTCAGATGATGCGCCTCATCGACGATCAACACCGGGCGCTGCTTTGCCTCCAGCGTCAGGCGGGTGATCTCCGCGCGGATGACGCGAAACGCCGAGGCGCGGTTACGCTCGGTCGGCAGGCCCAGCTCCCAGGCAATGGACTTGTACATATC
>CAZTYV010000050.1:0-20730 GCA_964617675.1 uncultured Halochromatium sp.
GCGGTCGAGCGTGAGCGATTCCATCGCCCGATGCGCCTTGAGCATGATGGTGCCGCCGGGGGTCTCGTAGCAGCCGCGCGACTTCATGCCGACGTAACGGTTCTCGACGATGTCGGCGCGGCCGATGCCATGCTCGCCGCCAATCCGGTTCAGCTGGGCGAGGACCTCGGCCGGGCTCATCGGCTGGCCGTCGATGGCGGTGATGTCGCCGGCGCGATAGGTCAGCTCGATCTCTTGCGGGCTGTTGGGCGCATCGACGGGGTCCCGCGTCCAGCGCCACATGCCTGAGCCCGGCTCGACCCAGGGATCTTCCAGATCGTAGCCCTCGTAGGAGATGTGCAGCAGGTTGGCGTCCATCGAATAGGGCGACTTGGTACCGTCGCGCTTCTGCTCGACCGGTACGCCGTGCTCGGCGGCATAGGCCATCAGCTTCTCGCGTGAGAGCAGATCCCATTCGCGCCAGGGGGCGATGATCTTGATATCAGGTCGCAGCGCCAGCGCGTTGATCTCGAAGCGGACCTGATCGTTGCCCTTGCCGGTGGCGCCGTGGCTGATCGCATCGGCGCCGGTCTCGGCGGCGATCTCGACCAGGCGCTTGGCGATCAGCGGCCGCGCAATCGAGGTGCCGAGCAGGTACTCACCCTCGTAGATCGCGTTGGCGCGGAACATCGGGTAGACGAAGTCGCGCACGAACTCCTCGCGCAGGTCTTCGATATAGATCTCCTTGACGCCCGCGGCCTCGGCCTTGGCGCGGGCCGGCTCGACCTCTTCGCCTTGGCCGATATCGGCGGTGAAGGTCACCACCTCGCAGTGGTACTCCTCCTGCAGCCAGGTCAGGATCACGGAGGTGTCGAGCCCGCCGGAATAGGCGAGGACGACCTTGTTCACGGAATCGCGTGCCATCGAAAAAGACTCCTGTTTGAGCATCAAACGCCAGTATACGCGGTGCGCGAGTTGCGTCGGAGTGGTGCGCCTTCACCAGATCTTCATCGCCTGTCCATCCTCTCGCAACAAAGCCGCGAGACCATTGCGCCCACGCTAGTCGAACGGGGCCTGGGCCGTATGAGTCAGGTGAAACATCTAAGGCCGCTGAAGTACCGCAGCATCTGGATCTCGGATGTTCATCTTGGATTCCGCGGTTGCCAAGCCGAGTTTCTGCTCAGCTTCTTGCAGTCGACCGAGTGCAAGCAGCTCTATCTGGTTGGCGACATCATCGACGTCTGGGCGATGAAGGGTGGGCTGTACTGGCCGCAGACGCACAACAATGTGGTGCGCGCAGTGCTCGACAAGGCGCGCAACGGCACCGAGGTGGTCTATGTGCCGGGCAACCACGACGAGATCCTGCGCGATCATCTCGGCTCGGAGTACGGAAACGTGCGCCTGCGCGACGAGGTGGTCCATACGACCGCGGATGGGCGCCGCTTCCTGATCCTGCATGGCGACAAATTTGATCAGGTGGTGCAGAACGGGCGCTGGCTCGCGATGCTCGGCTCGCGGCTCTACGATCTGCTGTTGGCCGCCAATCACCGGCTCAATGCGCTGCGGCGCCGGCTCGGCTTCGGCTACTGGTCGCTGGCGGCCTTCCTGAAGCACCGCGTCAAGAATGCGGTCAACTATATCGGCAACTTCGAGCAGGCCGTCGCCAACGAGGCGCGTCGGCGACAGGTCGACGGCATGATCTGCGGCCACATCCACCACGCCGAGATCCGCGAGATCGACGGCGTGAGCTACTGCAACTGCGGTGACTGGGTCGAGAGCTGCACCGCGCTGGTCGAGCATCACGACGGCACCATCGAGCTGTTGCGCTGGACCGAGGCGCAACAGGTGCTGGGCTCGGAGCCGCCCCTGCCGGCCTCGGTTCCCGTGGCGCGACCGGCCGCGGCCGCCGCGGCGGTGGCCGCCCGGCTCGGCTGAGCCTCCCGTCGGTTGCTGCGGCCCGGCTCTCGTGCCGGGGGCGAGGCGATGGCAGCGGGGCGACGCGCTTGGGGCCCCGCTCGACTCGACTGGACTGGACTGGATTGGACTCAGGGCTGCCGCGTGGAGACTGTAGCGAGGTACCCCGTCCAGTCGAACGCCGGCCCGGGATCGGTCTTTCGCCCCGGCGCAATCTGCTCGTGGCCGGTAATCCGCTCCGGGGTGATCGCCGGGTAGCGCGCCTGGATGATCCGCGTCACCTCGCATAAGCGCTCGTACTGCCGATCGGTGTAGGCGATCTGGTCGCTGCCTTCGAGCTCGATGCCGATACCATAGTCGTTGCACTCGGGGCGGCCCTGAAAGACGGAGCGCCCGGCGTGCCAGGCGCGTCGCTGCAACGCGACGAATTGCAGCAGCTCGCCAT
This sequence comes from uncultured Halochromatium sp., assembly GCA_964617675.1. Lineage (GTDB taxonomy): Bacteria > Pseudomonadota > Gammaproteobacteria > Chromatiales > Chromatiaceae > Lamprobacter. The sequence goes on from CAZTYV010000050.1 coordinate 2,339, forward strand.
CGCGACGGATCAGCAGGTGGGCCGAGACGCGCACACCGGCGATCTGAGCAAAAAAGGGATGCGCCTCCGGATCAAGTCGATTCTGAAACAGCTGCTCGATCCAGGGGCCGCCGAACTGCCCGGGCGGCAGGCTGATATTGTGAATCACCAGCAGGTCTGGCTCGATCCCAGGCGGGCGCTCGTCGGCATTCGGTGAAGGCAGCCAACGTGCGAGGTGCAGACGGCCGTCCGTATCGATGGCCGGGGGGGCTGGCTCGGTCGTCATCAGGCGTCTGAATCGGTCACTGGGTGGTCGGGGCGGCGGCTGTGCGACAGGATTCGCGCAACAGCGCCTACACTATAGGCCCGAGGCAGGGTCGGCGCATCCCACCGTAGAGAGACCCAGCGCCGCTGGCCTCGCCCTATGACCCCGATCCCTTAAGGAAGCCAACCGATGTCGACCCTCAACCTGTCCGCCGTTCCCAGCGCCGAGTCTTTGCAGCCATTGCGGCCCAAGGCCTCACTGATCGAGGCCCAGGTCCGCGAGGCCCTGGCGGAGGATGTCGGCGACGGGGATCTGACCGCGCAGCTGCTTCCGGTCGACGCGATCGCCGACGCGGAGGTGATCACCCGAGAGGACGCCGTGCTCTGCGGGACGCCCTGGTTCGATCAGGTGTTCCGCCAGCTCGATCCGGCCGTCGAGATCCATTGGCATGCCCGCGATGGCGAGCGCGTGCTGCCGGGGCAGCTGCTGTGCTCACTGCGCGGCCAGCTGCGTGAGCTGTTGACCGGCGAGCGCACGGCGCTGAACTATTTGCAGCTGCTCTCGGGAACCGCAACCCGGGCTCGCCGCTACGCCGATGTGGTGGCTGACCTCAATGTCCGTATCCTTGATACCCGTAAGACCCTCCCGGGCTTGCGGCGGCAGCAGAAGTATGCGGTCGCCTGTGGCGGTTGCGATAACCACCGCATGGGGCTGTTCGACGCCATCCTGATCAAGGAGAATCACATCAGTGCGGCGGGTTCGATCAGCGCCGCGGTCGACGCGGCGCGTGCCGTTGCCCGCGGGGCCCCGGTGGAGATCGAGGTGGAATCGCTTGCTGAGCTTCGCGAGGCCCTCGATGCAGGCGTGGAGCGGGTGCTGCTGGACAATTTCGGCGTCCCCGAGCTGCGCCGCGCGGTCGAGTTAGCCGACGGGCGTTGTCGGCTCGAGGCCTCCGGTGGGATCACGCTCGATCGGCTTCGCGTCATCGCCGAGACCGGTGTCGACGATATCTCGGTGGGTGGCCTGACCAAGCACGTCCAGGCCATCGATCTCTCGATGCGTCTGAAGGCTCGACTGGGCTGAGGCGCTGATGCCGGATTGCGATTTGTTCTGTCTATCGGTGGCGATGGGTGGATAGGGATTAGCAATTATCAATTTTAGAAGTTGCTAATATAATGATCCCTGTTGTCGCGGAGAACGCGGCGACGCTTGCAACCCAGACAATATCGAATTCGGAGAATATAGATGAAAAAGCTTGCTACTGCCGCAGCCGTTGCCGCTCTTCTTGGTGTGTCCGCCTCTGCCAGCGCATGGTGGGGTGGTCCTGGCTACGGCGGCCCGGGCTATGGCAATGGTTGGGGCGACGGCATGGGCGACATGTTCAGCGACATGTTCGGCGACGGCTACGGCGACTTCAACATGAGCATGAGTGGCGGTGGTCGCGGTTACGGCCGTGGTCGTGGCTATGGCTATGGTCGCGGCTACGGTGATGGCTACGGCTACGGCAACCCGTACTATGGCGGCTACGGCGCGCCTTACTACGGCGCCCCTTACGGTGCTCCTTACGGCGCAGCCCCTTACGCACCTTATGGTGCGCCGCAGGCTCCGGCTGCCCCGGCCGCTCCTGAGGCGAAATAAGTCCTCCAGGCATCGAAGCCCTGAAGGCAGCAAAGTCTAGGCTAGGCCTAGACTGACCAAGCCCGTCGCGACGCCTGCTCTCAGGGGTTGCGGCGGGCTTTTTTCATCTCGTCTTTTTGACCTCGCCTTTTTGATCTTTGGGCGCCGACCGTCGCCAAGTGTCGCCGACGTTCGGGTCTAAGCCACCACGAGCAGGCTGCTGTAGGCCAGACCGAGGCCGATTGCTGAGGCGACCAGCACGTCCGTCGGGTAATGCAGGCCGAGCACCACCCGCGATGCGGCCACCAACAGCGTGAATGGGATCAGCAGCCAGCCGAGCTGTGGATAATAGAACAGCGCGATGGTCGAGAAGTTGACTGCATGCAAGGTGTGCCCGGACGGGAAGCTGTAGCGATCGAGCGGCGGCACGCTCGCGGCGATATCGGCCGCGTAATGGCAGGGGCGCACACGGCGCGTTCGGCCCTTCAAGCTCTTGTAGAGGACCAAGGCAACGCCCCCCATCAGCAGCATGTGGAGTGCCGCTTCGAGACCCTCGAGCCCGTCGACGATCGGCAGTACCGCCATCAGGCTGTACCAGAAGACGCCATTGCCGAGTCGACTGACGAGGGCAAAGGGTCGCAACAGCCAGGGGCGCTGATGAGCACGGCTCCAGCGTCGGCACAGCGGTGTCTCAAGCTCATTCAACAGTCGCAGGAATGGGTTCATGACGCTCGCCCCGGTTGCCGGCGCAGTCGATGACAGAACATAGACAGTCTTCCAGGTCGACGATGACGCGCTCCCAGCTCAGTGATTCCGCGGTCTGCCGCGCCATGTGCCCCAAGAGGCGGAGCCGCTCGCGGTCCATGGCGGCTGCCTCTGCGCGGGCCAGGAAGGCATCGCGATCGCCCATAGGGACACTATAGCCGTTTCGGCCATCCTGGAGATGCTCGCGAGCGGCCGCGTAGTCGAACGCCAACGGCGCCACGCCGCTGGCAAGCGCCTCGGTCAGTACGTTGCCGAAGGTCTCGGTCAGGCTCGGGAAGACGAAGAGGTCAGCCGACGCGTAGTGCGCCGAGAGCTCCTCGCCGACCTTCGCGCCGGTGTAGATGTGGCTTGAATGCTGCCGACGCAGATGCGCGAGCTCCGGGCCGTCGCCAACCAGTACGCAGCAGCTGTCGGGACGCGCGCGCCGAATGCGATCGAAGGCCTTGATCGCGAGGTCGACCTGTTTTTCGGCGGCGATGCGGCCGACGTACAGCGCGACCAGGGTCGACTCGTTGCAGCCCCAGGCCCGTCTCAGGGCGCTGCTGCGGTAGCGCGGTGAGAAGCGCTCGGTGTCGACGCCCCGACTCAGGACCTGTAGGTTCCGGAATCCAGCCGCCGCCAGGTCCCGCTGCAATGCGCGTGTCGGCACCAGGGTCGCGTCCGAGCGGTTATGGAAGCGTCGCAGCAGGGCGATGATCGGTCGCATCAGCACGCCGGCGCCGTAATGGCTGCAGTACTGCTGGAATTGGGTGTGAAAGCCGGTGATGGTTGGGATCTGCAGGCGTCCGGCGACCTGCAGCGCCGCGTGCCCGAGAGGGCCTTCAGTGGCGATGTAGACCGCGTCCGGTCGGGTCTCGCGCCAGCAACGGTGCAGCTTGCCGAACGCGGGCAGGCCGAAGCGCAGGCCACGATAGCCGGGTAGTGGCAGGCCGCCAACCAGCAGTTGCGCTTGGATCGGCGTTGCCGCGTCTTCTGTATCCGGGCTGATCGCGGTCGATCGCCGCGCCTGGGACAAGCGATTGGGGCGATCGCTGGGCTGTCGTGGACGCACGAGGCTGACTTGATGGCCGTGGCGCATCAGTCCGCGCGCCAGTTGCGCCATGGTGTTGGCGACGCCGTTGATCTCCGGTGGGAAGGTTTCGGTGACCAGGGCCACATGGAAATGCCCCCTGCGCTGTCGTTCCTGGTCTCGTGCGCCAAGCGGTTGGATGCCCATCAGGCCGGCTCCTCGGTGCGGCGCCGGCCGCGCCCCGACGCTTCCACGGGGACCCCGAGCACGCCGGCGATCGCCTCTTCACAGTGGGTTGCGAGCCGACGGCGGTCGAGCCCCCCGGTCTCGATCGGCTCGAGAAACTGCACCTGAACCTCGATCTCGGGTTGGCAGAGCACCCGCCAGAGGTGCGCGAGCAGGTTGTCATCACCGATGAACGGCGCGACCGGGTCGGGCCGCGCGTGGCTTCCATAGCGAATCACGAGCGGCTGCACGCTGATCCCGGGCTGCTGAGCCGCGGCCATTAAACGTGGATGGAATCGCCTGAGCCGATGGCCGTCACTGGTCGTGCCTTCGGGGAAGATCACCACCGAACGGCCGCTGCTGACCCGCGCGCGGATCTGCTCGATGAGGGCCGTTGTTTGGTGGCCGCCGCGTTTGATGAAGAGTGTTCCGATCTGGGCCGACATCCAACCGATCAGGGGCCAGCGACGGACCTCGGCCTTCGACAGGAAGCCGATGTCGCCAATCGAGCCGAGCACTGGGATATCCAGCCACGAGATATGGTTGGCGATCAGGAGGGCCCGGGCGCCTGGCGCACCAATGACCTGAACCCGAGCGCCGAGCATCGGTAGCAAGCGTTGGTACCACCGCCAGACCACTGCCGGCCGTACCCCATGGCCGCGGCCAAGCCGTCTCGCGAGGGCCCCGCTCGCAACGATGGCTGCACCCAAGAGGAGGTGCGCGATGATGCGGATGCCGCGACCGACGGCCCGAAGGCGTACCCAGATCGGTCCGGGCATGGGGTGCTCCTAGGCGCGCTCCAGAAAATGCCGGGCGTAGGTTGGGTTGAGCGCGCGCATATCGAGCAGCATCAAGATGTCTCCGACCTCGAAGTCGGGGTCGCGACAGGGCTCGCCACAGGCGAGGGCGCCGAGTCGCACGTAGCCTTTGAGCAGCGCCGGCAGCGGGGCGTCGAGCACATCATCGGCGCTGATCCCAGCCAGCAGCGGTGCGTGCGGGGTGACCCGCAGGGGCTCTGGCGCCAGCGCTTGGCGGCGCAGTCGATTCATGATCGCCGCGGCCTGGCAGTCGTTCTCACCCAGGGGCACGCTCGCGCAGCCGAACAGGAAGTCGATCTGATGCTGCTGGATGTAATGGGCCACGCCCGACCAGAGGACGGCGATTACCGATCCATGACGGCATTCCGGTGAGACGCAGGTCCGGCCGAGCTCGAGCCGTTGACCAGGCAAAGAGGGGATGGCCCCGAGGTCGAATTCGCTCTCCGAGTAGTAACGACCGATGCGCTCGGCACCGGCGTTGCTCAGCAGACGGGTGCAGCCGACCACGCGGCCGGTCTTGGTCTCGCGGACCAGCAAGTGCTCGCAGGCGGCGTCGAACTCGTCGATATCGAGCCCGGGCGTGCTGGTCTTGAGCTTGGCGCCGAGCTCGTCCGCGAAGACCCGATAGCGCAGGGCTTGCGCCTCACGGACCGCCCGCGGCGAATCTGCCAATTCGACGAAAAGACGCTCGCCGCGTTTGACACTCAGAGCAGGTGCGCTCGCTCCCATGTTCTCTCCGACCATAACTACCGGGTAACTTCTCAGTTTACTGGCCGCCCGTGTCGATTCGATGGCCTGTTCATGACGACCCCGTGACCGTTGGCTCGCGCAGCGAGCGGATGGGCCAGCCGCGTGCCCGCGCGATCGCCTCGAGCCGCTCGTCCGGATCGACCGCGACCGGGTGATCAACGGCCTCGAGCAACGGCAGGTCATTGATCGAGTCGCTATAGAAGACGCTCCCAACGAGGCTTTCTCCGGTGGCTGCCATCCAGTCCTCGAGTCGCTCGACCTTACCCTCGCGAAAGGCAGGGCTGCCGACGATCTCGCCGGTATAGCGGCCGGATTCCAGCGCCGGCTCGGTGGCGATGAGATGAGCGACGCCGAAGTGGGCCGCGATCGGCGCCGTGACGAAGGCATTGGTCGCCGTGATGATCACGAGCGTATCACCGTCGCGCCGGTGCTGCTCCACCAGGGCTAGGGCGGCCGGTGAGACGATCGGCTCGATGCGCTCGCGCATGAAGGCCTCGCGCCAGCGTTGCAGGTCGGCTAACGGGTACTGACGCAGCGGCGCAAGCGAGAAACGCAGGAAGGCCGCGATGTCGAGCCGGCCAGCGCGATAGTCCTCGTAGAACTGGCGATTGGTCTGCTCGTAGTGCTCACCGTCGACCACGCCGAGCTCGACCAGGTGCCGGCCCCAGAGATAGTCCGAGTCGCCCGCGAGCAGGGTATTGTCGAGATCGAAGAGTGCGAGAGGCATTGCGCGGAAACGGGCAAAGGCAGCTGAAATGCAATCAAGATTATCGCGGATCTCGCCGGTCTGTGCTGTGTCGCCTCCGCGCGCAACCGGCATCCGTGCCGCCAGAGGGGCTTTCAACCGCGGGGGCTCGCACGGGATTTGAAGCCGTTGCCCTGATTGTGGAAGAATGCCGAAGAAACACAACCAGGTACAGCAACTTGATCGACGGGGACGGTTTCCGGCCAAACGTCGGCATCATCTTGAGCAACGCGGAGCGGCGTCTGTTCTGGGGGCGGCGTGTCGGACAAAATGCTTGGCAATTCCCTCAGGGGGGCATCAGGTCTGACGAGACCCCTCTTGAGGCCATGTATCGTGAGCTCGAGGAGGAGGTTGGCCTACTGCCGAAGCATGTGACTGTGCTCGGCTGCACGCGCGGTTGGCTGCGTTACCGGTTACCGAAACGCTTCATCCGGCGCCACTGTGGGCCGATCTGCATCGGCCAAAAACAGGTGTGGTACATGCTGCGTGTGCACTGCGGCGAGGGTGATTTCTGCCTCGACCGCAGTGACAAGCCCGAATTCGACGCCTGGCGCTGGGTTCGCTACTGGTATCCGGTCCAAGACGTGGTCTACTTCAAGCGCCGCGTCTATGAGCGTGCCCTGGCCGAGCTTGCGCCGCTGCTCTACCCGGACGGCGCACCCACGTTCGATCTGATCTCGCCCCAGGTTCGAGCGGTGCCCGCAAGCCAAGGCTATCTGCGCCACCGCCGGCGCTGAGCTCAGCGTCGATCTTCCTTTGCGGCAGGAGGACCGAACGGGCGGTTGCGACGGCGCTCAGCGGTCTTGGATGAGGGGTAGCGTCTTGCCAGGGTTCAGGATGCCGCGCGGGTCGAACTGCGACTTGATAGCGCGCATCAACGCGAGTGCGGGCGGATCGATCTCGCGCTCGATGAAGTCGCGCTTCTCGAGCCCGACCCCATGCTCGCCCGAGAGCGTACCGCCGAGTGCAACCACCAGGTCGAAGACGCCTTCTAGGCAGCGAGCCGCGCGCGCCATCTCATCGGCATCGTCCGGATTCACCAATAGGTTGACGTGGATGTTGCCATTGCCAGCATGGCCGAAGTTGACGATGCGGATGCGATGCTGATCGCCCAAGGTCTCCAAGCCATTGATGAAGGTCGCGATGCGCGACACCGGGACGACGACGTCCTCATTGATCTTCTTCGGTGCCACGTGGCGCAGCGCGGGCGAGAGCGCCTTGCGTGTGCGCCAGAGCGCGGCCACCTGCTCGCGCTCGCGCGCGACGCTGAGCTCGAGCAGGCCCGGGTTGCGCGCGGCTGAGGCGACCGCGTCGGCGATGGCCGCGACGCAGTCGGCAGGCCCGTCGACCTCGATCATCAGCAAGGCGCCGGTGTCGGCGCTGACGCCGAGGTCGGAGTATCGGCGCACCATCTCGATGGCGGCCGCATCCATGAACTCCAGCGCGCAGGGCGTGATCGGCTGCGCCATCACGGCCGCAATCGCCTCAGCCGCGCTCTGGATGTCGCGATAGGTTGCCCTCAGCGTCTGCTTGGCTTCGGGCACCGGGGTGAGCTTCAGGGTCGCCTCAGTGATCAGCGCTAAGGTGCCCTCGGAGCCGATGATCAGGCGGGTCAGGTCATAGCCGACGACGCCCTTGGTGGTCAGCACGCCGGTCCGAATGAGCTGTCCGCTGCCGGTGACCGCGGCCAGCCCCAGGGTGTTCTCGCGCGGGGTTCCGTATTTGACGGCGCGCGGTCCGGCGGAGTTATAGGCGAGGTTGCCGCCTAGGGTGCAGACCGCGGCGCTGGTGGGGTCAGGCGGCCAGAAAAAACCGTGCTCGCCAAGCGCGCGCTGCAGGGTCTCGTTCACGACGCCGGGCTCGACCACCGCCAGCCGGTTGGCTGGGTCGATCTTGAGGATGCGGTTCATGCGCTCGAACGCAATCACGATGCCGTCGTGCTCGGGCACCGTGGCGCCGGTGGTGCCGGTACCGAGGCCGCGCGCGGTCACCGGGAAGCCGTGCTGGTTGGCGAGCTGAACCAGCGCCTCGACCTGCTGTGCGCTGGAGACGAAGGCGACCGCGGCCGGCAGGCCTTGTCGGCGGCTGTTGTCGTAACCGTAGGGCCAGCAATCGGCCGGATCGGTGAGCAGTGCCTCAGGACCGACCACGGCCGCAAGGGCCTTGATGAGCGCGTCACTCAGGGGCATCGCGCTTCGGCTCGATGTACTCGAACATCTTGACCACGCGCACGACGCCGGGGAGGCGGCGGACGACCTCGGTCGTGGCATCGGCCTCTTCGCGCGTGACCAGCCCCATGAGGTAGACAACCCCGTTCTCGGTGACGATCTTCACACGCGTGGCGTCGAAGCCCTTGATCCCCATGCCACCGCCGATGGCGACCTTGGCCCGGGAGGTAATCAGTGCATCCTCGCTCTCCTGCGCGAGCGAGATACGCGGACCGACCTGGACCTCGTTGTAGACCTTGGCCACCTTGGGGATGCGGCTCACGATCTCGGCGAATCGCCGACTCACCTCGGCGTTGTCCGCCTGCCCGGTCAGTAAGACCCAAGAGTTGTAGCTGGTGATCGAGATGCGGCTGGCCTGCTCGACCTCTGGGGTCTGGAAGAACAGGTGCTTGGCCTTGATCTCGATCATCTCGTCGTCGAGCACGGTGCTCGCCGAGCGACGCTCGTGGACGACTGAGGCGCCATAGGCGGCGCCCATAACGGCGGCAGGGGCGCAGCCTTGCAGCAGGGCAGCCACCGCCACCAGCGCGACGAGGCCGAGACGGGCGAGGCTAAGCAGAGGCAGCGAAGGCATGACGAATCCAGTTGATGGTGCCAGCGCCGTCGATGGCGATGACATCGAAACGACAGGGTAGGTTGTGCTTGTGACGCTGCAGATAATAGGACGCCGCGGCCATGATCCGCATCTGCTTGCTCGCGCTGACGCTCGCGGCGGCGCCACCGAAGCGCTCGGAGGCCCGGTAACGGACCTCGACGAACACCAGCGTGTCCTGATCCCGCATCACGAGGTCGATCTCGCCACGCTTGCAGCGCACGTTTTCGGCGATCGCGAGCAGACCCTGGCGCTCCAGGTAGGCGCGTGCCTGTTGCTCTTTGCGATCGCCGAGGCGCCTGCGCCAGGTTGGGCCACGTGTGCTCAAGAGCGCCTCCGAGGGCTGCCGCTCAGCCCGCGGTGCCAATCGCTGGAGCGAATCAGTCGGCCCCGTTCCTGCTCGCTCGAGCCTTTGTGCTCAGGCCTGGCGTGGTGATGACGCCTCGGTCGGTGAATTGCGCCAAGATCAGCTGGCGGTGAACCTCGCCGCGCGAGTCGACGCTCAGGCCGCCGGTCTCCCCGGGAAAGAAGGTGCCGGGCTGTCGGCCCATCTCGTCGATGCGCGGAGCCAGCCGGTAGGCATCGATCCCCATGGCGTATAGGCGCGCAAGGGGGCCGCTGACGTTGGGCAGCGTCGCCAGCAGGGCCTGACGCGAGAGGCGATCGGAGCGCTCCTGATCGAGCAGCCATGGAATGTCGACGAAGTAGAGCCCGTTGAGCGCCTGGTCGCGAGCGAGGTCAAGCTCGCCGTCATAGACGTGGGAGGTGGCCACCACGGGTGCGCGGTTGCCAGCGCTTTGCAGGGCACCCCAGAGCCCGGCAACGTCATTGCTCGTAGCGACCAGGAACACGACCTCCGCGTCGGCGTTGGCGACCTCGAGCGCGGCAGCACTCGCCGATCCGTAGCTCGGCTGGGCAACAAGGCTGCCGCCGAGCGCCCGCCACTGAGTCCGGAACGCCTGCGCCATGCGCGTACCCCAGGCACTCTGGGGATAGATCAGTGCGGCGCGCCGCAGGCCGGCAGCCGAGGCGTAGTTGGCCGCGTTCACGGCCTCGTCCTCGGGCGCCAGCGAGAACTGGAAGAGGTTTTTCGTGCTGCTGCCGCCGGTGCGGTTGAGCGCGAGCGTCGGCACGCTCAGGGCCCCCTGGCCCGCGAGCGTAGCAACTGAGTCCTTCTGCAGCGGCCCGATCACCAAGTCGGCGCCCTGAGTGATCGCGTTGGCGTAGGCCGATGCCGAGTCTGGGCTGAAGCGAAGGCTGGGTCTGGTGCTGCTGCGATCGGCGTCATAGGCGGCCTGGATGCCGTCCTTGAGCGTGTTTCCGGCGGCGGCGAACGGGCCGCCCGTCGGGATGATGACCGCGACGTCGGTACCCGCTGCATAGCCACCGGCAAGGGTCGCGAAGTAGGCCTGGTCGAGACCAGTGAGTGCTGGGCTGTTGCGGTGCCGCTGCCGCCACTGACCCAGTTTCGCGTTGAGCGCAGGCGATGGGCTGCTCTGGCCGGCGAAGATCTGCGCAAGCTCGATCCAGCCGCGCATCCGGCCCTGGGTCGAGCCCGCGGCCTCGCGAAGCGTTGCCTGATGGAGGCTGGTGAGGGTAAACAAGAGCGAGACCTGATTGTCCATCCGTGCCTCGCGGTCGCTGAGCAAGCGGTCGAGATCATCCAGGGTCTCGGCCGCGCGGATCGGCTGACCGCTCATCCGATACGCGGCAGCCAGGGAGCCCAAGGCGCGAATCCGCAGGTCGGTTGGCAGTGCGCCGCGGTTTATGCGCTCGAGCCTGTCGATGGCCTCGGCGGCGCGACCCCGGCTGAGGGCGACATCGGCCTGTAACAGCAGCGCGGCCTCGCGCTGCGAGGCGGTGAGTGCGGACTGATTCAGACCGAGCAAGACGCGATTAGCGCCGTCCGTGTCACCCGCCTGCAGCAGGGCGTTCGCGGCCTCGATCTCGAGTTGTTGTCGCGCCGGAGCCGATGCGCCCTCGGCGAGCTTGAGATAGGCTTCAGCCGCGGCCGCTGGCTGGCCGCTGCGTGCGAGTGCTTGTGCCTCGGCCAAGGGTTTTGAAGGCAGGGTCTCCAGCACGCGCTCGGCATCGCGCTTCGGATCGACGGCGCAGCCCGCGATCAGCCCCCCCACGATGAGCCCTAGGGCGAGGATTAGGGGGCCGCCAGCGAGTTCGAGCCGCGCACGATGCGAAGCGATTCCAGGCCCCCTCGGCGGACGGGCACTCGGCGCGTCAGGACCGCGGGACGCGCTCGCCGTGCGAGGGGCGAATGGCTGTCGGGGCTGCCGACGGAGGCGCTGAGCAGGCATCATGCACTCCTCTATGCTTGAACGAAGATGGCGTGAACGACGACGGCGATCCGACACGAATGGGAGGCTGAATTGACAGGAATACTATACGTGGTGGCCACGCCCATCGGCAATCGGGACGACCTGAGCCCGCGGGCGCGCGAGACCCTGTGCGCGGTTGATCTGATCGCCTGTGAGGATACTCGTCACAGTCGTCCGTTGCTCTCGGCCTTCGGCGTTGGCGGCGAGCTCTGCTCCTATCATGAGCACAACGAGGATCAGGTGGCGCCGCGGTTGTTGGCCCGTCTGCAAGCGGGCGATTCGGTGGCGCTTATCAGCGATGCCGGCACGCCGCTGATCAGCGACCCGGGGTTCGACCTGGTCCGCGCAGCGCGAGAGCAGGGCATTCGTGTCGAGCCGATACCCGGTCCTTGCGCCGCCATCTGCGCCCTATCGGCGGCGGGTTTGCCGAGTGATCGCTTCCTCTTCGTCGGCTTCCCGCCGCGTACTCGGGCCCAGCGGCTGTCTTGGTGCCAAGACCTGGCCCGAGAGCCTGGCACCCTGATCTGTTATGAGAGTGGGCGGCGCGTCGCGGCGACCCTCGCTGATCTTGCCGAGGGTCTCGGCGCTGGACGCCGCGCCGTGGTGGCCCGGGAGCTGACCAAGCGCTTTGAGACCTTCCTCGTCGGTTGCCTGGATGAGCTCGCCGAGCAGGTGGCGCAGAATCCGGAGCAGCAGCTCGGAGAATTGGTGATCCTCATCGAGGGCGACCGGCGGGCTGAGGACGAGCGCGAGCGGGCTGAACAGCAGCGCGTGCTCGGTCTGCTCGCGGCCGAGCTGCCGCTGAAGCAGGCCGCGGCGCTCGCGGCCGCGATCACCGGCGGTGCCCGCAATCAACTCTACCGCGATGCGCTCGCGGCGAAGGGGGCGACCTCCTAGCGGCTGCCCCGTTCTGGCTGGCGTCGTTGGGCTCGTACTCGCTACTGGATGCTCGAGGCCGATGCCGACCGACGCTGAATCTGGTCAGCGCCTCACGGACTCGCTACACTCTCTCGAGGAGTCGGCCAGACAGCCGCTGCCCGCCGACTGGTCGGGTGGAGGAAAGTCCGGGCTCCACAGGGCAGGGTGCCAGGTAACGCCTGGGGGGCGAGAGCCTACGGAAAGTGCCGCAGAGACTAGACCGCCAACCCCGCGTGAGCGGGCGGCAAGGGTGAAAAGGTGCGGTAAGAGCGCACCGCGTCGGTGGCAACACGCGACGGCATGGTAAACCCCACCCGGAGCAAGACCAAATAGGGGAGCGAGCGGCGAATGCCGCGACATGTGGCCCGCATGGGCTCCCGGGTAGGTCGCTCGAGGCGCGGGGTGACCCGCGCCCTAGATGAATGGCTGTCCACGACAGAACCCGGCTTATCGGCCGACTCCTGCTGCGAATCACCTGCCGTGCGCTCGCGCGCGGTTTTTCTTTACTGGCTCGCGCTGCTTGGATATGATGGCGTGTTACGTCTTCGGCGGGCGTCTGCGCATGGCTGCTGCCCCCGGTTTCTTCTCTGCAGCGAGTATTTGGATCGACAGCGATGGTCAAGATTAGACTCTCCCGCGGCGGCGCGAAGAAGCGCCCCTTCTACCAGATCGTCGTCACCGACATCCGCAAGGCGCGTGACGGTGGCTGCATCGAGCGTTTGGGGTTCTTCAACCCTTGTGCGACTGGCGGAGAGAGCCGCTTGCGCGTCGATCGCGCGCGCACCGAGCATTGGCTCGAGCAGGGCGCCCAGCCATCGGAGCGGGTTGCGAAGCTGCTGAAAGAGGCTGCCAAAGCGGCCGACGCCGCGGTTGCCGCTTGAGATCGAGCCCTCGCGCTTGAGCCGGTCGCCACCGCGGTCCTCGACGGCGTCGAGTCATGGGCGAGCGCGCGACTGCCCCGATTTCGGCTGAGCCGAGATCGGTCGTGCTCGGACGCATCGCCGGCGTCTACGGCGTCCGCGGCTGGGTCAAGGTCTACTCAGAGACCGACCCGATCGAGAACATCTTTGGCTATGCACCCTGGCTGATCGAAGGTCAGCCACAGCAAGTGCTGGAATGGCGCCGCCACGGTAAGGGCTTGGTCGCGCAGCTCGAGGGCTTCGATGACCGGGATCTCGCCCGGGTCCTGGTGGGAAAGGCGATTGCGATCCGTCGGGAGCAATTGCCGCCGCCGTCAGCAGACGAGCTCTACTGGGCGGACCTCGAGGGCCTTGAGGTGGAGACCCGTGAGGGCGTGCTGCTCGGGCGGGTCAGCCATCTGATCGAGACCGGTGCGAATGATGTGTTGGTGGTGCGTGGCGAGCGTGAGCGCTTGTTGCCATTTGTCTGGGGCCAGTATGTGCTCGAGGTCGATCTTGAGCGCGGGCGGCTTCGAGTCGATTGGGATCCCGATTTCTAGCGCGCCCGGACGATGCGGTTCGATGTCATCACGCTGTTTCCAGCGCAGTTCGCGGCGCTGACGGAAGAGGGCGTGGTGGCGCGTGCGTTACAGCGGCGAATCGCCGAGGTCCACCTGCGTAACCCGCGCGACTACACGAGCGATCCGCACCGCAGCGTCGACGACCGACCCTACGGCGGCGGACCGGGAATGCTGATGCGCTACGGGCCCTTGCGCGCGGCGATCGACGCCGCTCGGGCCGAGGCCGAGGCCGCTGGCGTTCGCAGTCGCGTTGCCTACCTGTCACCGCAGGGGGTGTCGGTGGATCAGGCGAAGATTGCGCAGATCAGTGCCGAGCCTGGCTGGATCTTGGTGGCCGGGCGTTACGAAGGGGTCGATGAGCGGCTGATCGAGGATTGCGTCGACGAGGAATGGTCGATCGGTGACTACGTGCTCAGCGGCGGCGAGCTCGCGGTCATGGTGATTATGGACGCCGTGATTCGCCTGCTGCCGGGCGCACTGGGTCATGCCGAATCGGCGCGCCAGGACTCGCATGCCGACGGGCTGCTGGACTGCCCCCATTACACCCGGCCTGAGGCGATCGGGGATCGGTGCGTGCCACGGGTGCTGTTGAGCGGAGACCACCGGGCGATCGAGCGCTGGCGGCTGCAGCAGGCGCTTGGCCGGACCTGGCAGCGGCGTGCCGACCTGTTGGAGAAGCGAGGAATGAGCGACGTCGAGCAGCGGCTGCTCGATGAATATCAGCAGCAGGCGCTGGGGCTTCGGCCTAGCGTCGGTTCGGAACAGAGTGAGCAATGACATGAGCAACATCATTCAGCAAATCGAGCAAGAGCAGATGCGCGCCTCAGTGCCGGCGTTCGGCCCGGGCGATACCCTGGTCGTTCAGGTCCGGGTCAAGGAGGGCGAGCGTGAGCGCCTGCAGGCCTTCGAGGGTGTCTGTATCGCCAAGCGCAACCGCGGCCTCAATTCCGCGTTCACCGTGCGCAAGATCTCGCACGGCGAGGGCGTCGAGCGCGTCTTCCAGACCCACAGCCCGGCGATTGCCGAGATCAAGGTCAAGCGTCGCGGCGACGTGCGTCGCGCCAAGCTCTACTTCCTGCGCGGGCTCACCGGCAAGGCGGCTCGAATCAAGGAGAAGGTCTGATCGCTGCTCGGTACTGCTCGGCGGCCCCTGATGGGGCAGCGGTCGCCTTGGCGCCTCGATCGCGGCAACGGAAGCCGGCCATGAACTGGCCTAGAGCTGGCCGAGCCCTCTGAGCCGCGCCGCTGGATCCATGCCGTCGAGCTTCTACTGGTACGACTACGAGACCTGGGGCAACGACCCAGCGCGCGATCGTCCCTGCCAGTTTGCCGGGTTGCGCACCGACACCGATCTCAACGAGGTCGGCGAGCCGCTGGTGCTGTTCGCGCGGCCCGCGGCGGACCTGCTGCCTCAGCCTGAGGCCTGTCTGGTCACCGGGATCACGCCAGCGCACGCCTTGGCCGAGGGCGTGCCCGAGGCCGAGTTCGCGCGAACGATTCAACAGGCGCTGGCCGCGCCCGGCACCTGCTCGGTGGGCTACAACAGCCTGCGGTTTGACGATCGGGTCAACAACTGGCTCTTCTACCGCAACCTGCTCGACCCCTATGCCCATGCCTGGCAGCACGAGAATTCGCGCTGGGACCTGATCGACGTCCTGCGCCTCGCGCATGCATTGCGCCCGGAGGGCATCCGCTGGCCGGAGCGCGAGCCTGGGGTAGCCTCGTTCAAGCTCGAGGATCTCACCGCGGCGAATGGCGTCGCGCATGAGGGTGCCCATGATGCCCTCGCCGACGTGCGCGCCACCCTGGCCTTGGCGCGGCTGCTCAGGGTGGCACAACCGCGGCTCTTCGCCTATGCGCTAAAGCTGCGCGATAAGGCCCATGTCGCCGAGCGCCTGGCGGCTGGTGAGCCGCTCCTGCATGTCTCGCAGCGTTACCCGGCGGCGCAAGGCTGCATCGCCCCGGTCGTGCAGGTCGCGCGGCATCCGCAGAACAAGAACGAGGTCTTTTGCTTCGACCTGCGTGAAGACCCGGCGCAGCTCCTAGCGCTGCCCGCGGATGAGCTACAGCTGCGCCTGTTCTCGTCCAATCAGGATCGACCCGAAGGCGTTGAGCGACTGCCGGTCAAGGGGGTCAAGCTCAACGCCTCGCCAATGCTCGCGCCGATCAAGACCCTGACCCCAGCCGCGGCGGACCGCTGGCGGATCGATCTCGACCAGGTATCCAGACATGCCCGCCAGGCCCTCGACCATCGCGCCGAGATCGACAAGCGCCTCGGCGAGGCGATCGCCGCGCGCGACGCTGGCCGCCCGACCCCGACCGATCCAGAGCAGATGCTCTACAGCGGCGGCTTCTTCTCGAATCAGGACCGCCGTCTGATGGACGAGCTCGCGCGCCTATCGCCGACGGAGCTGCGTGAGGCGCGGCCTCGTTTCGAGGACGCACGTCTGCCGACCCTGCTGTTTCGAATGCGGGCCCGAAGTTGGCCGGAGACGCTGAGCGAGGCGGAGCGTGAGGATTGGGATGCCTGGCGCTTCGAGCGCCTGACGGACCCGGATGCCGGCGCCTCGATCACGATCGACGCCTACGACGCCAAGCTTGCGAGCCTGCGCGCCGAGCGCGGTGCCGACCCCCGCGCTCTGGCGATCCTCGATCAGCTCAAGGCCTGGGGTGAGGAGCTGATGTCGGCCGAGGCCCTGTGATGACATCCATGCTCATGCTGGTCGTCCCCCTCCCGGGTTTCGAGCCGACAGAGCGGCTCTTTGGCTCGGCGCGCACTGCGGCGCGGACCAGGCTGTTCCTTCGACAGGCGGCACCTGCCGATGGCGTCGCTCAAAACGGTTGCGAGCCTGGTGGGCATTGATTATCATAGTGGGTCTACCTTTTTTACTGACGACTCGCTCGGAGCGACCGCGATGACAACCCAGAGCGCAAAGCCGGCTGAAGTTCGGCGGGCTTGGTACCTGATCGATGCCGAGGGCAAGACGCTTGGTCGGCTCGCCACCGAATGTGCACGCCGGCTACGCGGCAAGCACAAGCCAACCTACACGCCCCACGTCGATACCGGTGACTACCTGGTGATCGTCAACGCGGAGAAGGTTCGGGTCACTGGCAACAAGCTGACCGACAAGATGTACTACCGCCACACCGGCTACATCGGGAACCTGCGCTCGGCCAGCCTGCAGCAGATGTTGGACAAGCATCCTGAGCGCGTCATCGAATCCGCGGTCAAGGGTATGCTGCCGCGCAATCCGCTCGGGCGCGCCATGATCAAGAAGATGAAGGTCTTCGCGGGTCCGGAGCACCGGCACGCGGCCCAGCAGCCGCAGCCGCTCGAGATCTAGGCTCCTCGGGCGCAAGAGCATCTGGCGCCAGCGATTACCGCTTCTTCGATAACACGATCCTCGGAAATCCGAACCATGGAAAAACAGTACGCCACCGGGCGTCGTAAAAGCTCCTCGGCGCGGGTGTTCTTGAGCACCGGCTCCGGGAACATCAATGTCAATGGGCGTCCGCTCGACGAATACTTCGGTCGCGAGACCTCGCGGATGCTCGTTCGCCAGGCGCTTGAGGCCGCGGATATGGTCGACCGCGTTGACGTCGCTGCCACCGTCGCCGGTGGTGGCTCCAGTGGCCAGGCCGGTGCGATTCGCCACGGCATCGCCCGCGCTCTTGTCGAGTACGACGAGCGGCTCCGCTCGCCACTGCGTCGTGCCGGCTTCCTCACCCGCGACGCGCGCGAGGTCGAGCGTAAGAAGGTGGGATTGCACAAGGCGCGCAAGCGTCCACAGTTCTCCAAGCGTTAAGCGGTACCTTAGCCGCATGGGCGACGAGTGCTTCAGTCTTAGCGCTCGCGCCAACTGTTATTGGGGGATCGTCTAGCGGCAGGACTACGGACTCTGACTCCGTCAACCTAGGTTCGAATCCTAGTCCCCCAGCCAACCTTTGCAACAGCCGGCTTCGCGCCGGCTGTTGCGTGTCTACCGACAGGGTCCGGCAGCGACAGCGAGTGGACTTCGGTCTCCAGCGGCCACCGTCCGCCGCATCGACGCCCTAGTTGAGTCAGCAGGCTCGAGGCCACCGGGTTCTTGCATCCACGCGGCATCAAGCGCGAGCCCCTGGCTCAAGGCACGGCGCCAAGCCGGATGACCAGGCGGATAAGCGGGCGGATCACAAGGCTCGTGCCTCACGGCGCGCGCCCGACGACAAGTGCTGCGCCGCGCACCGGCGCCAATCACCGGGCCGGGCCTACATGGCATCGCCCGTGCCGCAAAAGATAACGACTTCCCGATCAGGAACCGACCCTCTGATCAAAGGTCACAAGCTTCAGCCCCTGCAAAGACGGCCGCCAGGCCGCCTCCCCTCGCCCCCCAGCCCTCGCCCCTCGCTCCTCGAAACTCTCTTGTTGCCTTCACGCAACGAATGCGTCGTTTGTCTCTTTTTTCTAAAAAACATGTTGCGCGATGTTGCTTCCTGGTCTACTATTCTCCTCGCAAGACATGATTGCGTGCATTTCTCAGCAGTCTTTCACTATTTCACAACAGCGCATAACAGCGGAGAACATGATGAACAAAAGACTCATCACTCTTGCGGTCGCCGCGGCCCTGACCGCGCCGGCAGCCGCGATGGCAGAGGCCACCCTCTACGGCAAGCTGAACGTCTCGATCG
>CAZTYV010000051.1:0-8008 GCA_964617675.1 uncultured Halochromatium sp.
TTCATCCTCGCGAGCGATCTGCCATGTCCGCCGTTGCTGCCGCTGTTCCTGCAAACGCTGCCCCGCTAGCGCTGCCCGCGCTGCGACTTGAGCGCCTGCGCTTCGTCTGCGAAGCGCTTGATCCGATCCGCCTGCCTGCTTACAGCGGCTCGGCCTGGCGCGGGCTGCTTGGGCGCAGCCTGCGCCACAGCGTCTGCGTCACCCGCGCGCCCACTTGCGAAGGCTGCCTGCTGCGCCAGCAGTGCGCCTATT
Organism: uncultured Halochromatium sp.; assembly: GCA_964617675.1. Classification (GTDB taxonomy): domain Bacteria; phylum Pseudomonadota; class Gammaproteobacteria; order Chromatiales; family Chromatiaceae; genus Lamprobacter. Next base: position 253 of record CAZTYV010000051.1, read on the forward strand.
CCACCTTCTTCGAATCACCGGCCCCGCCGGCGCAGGCCACGCAGCGCTACCGTGCGCTGCCGCATCCGTTCGTGCTCGAGCCGCCGCCACCCGGTCAGCGCGAGGTCGCCCCCGGCGAGCGCCTCAGCCTCGGCCTGACCCTGATCGGCCCGGCCGCCGATCTGTTGCCCTACCTGATCCACGCCCTGCAACGCGCCGGCGAGCGCGGCCTCGGGCGCGCAAACGCCCGCTTTTGCCTGCTCGAGGTGCGACAAGAGACTCAACCGGGCAGCGACGACTGGCGGCCGGTGTTCGAGACCCGCATCGGCGCCCTGAACGCGTTCCGCAGTGAGACGCCAAGCGCCGTTCCGTCCACAGACCTGGACCCAAGCGCGAGCCCAGACATGAGCCCAGAGATGAGCCTAGCATCGCTGCAGCTCGAACTGCTCAGCCCGCTGCGGATCAAGCAGCGCGGCCACTATGTGCGCCCGCATCAGCTCGACGCCCGCGCGCTGCTCGGCACCCTGGCCGCGCGCATCGAGCTGCTGGGCGCGCTCTATGGCACTGGCGCCCTGGGGCAAGGCTTCGCGCGCGAGGCCCTGCACGCGGCCATCGATCAGGTCGAGGTCGAGACCGCGCAGCTGCGCTGGGTCGAGTGGACCCGCTACTCCTCGCGCCAGCGCACCACCATGCAGCTCGGCGGTCTGCTCGGGACGCTGCAACTTAGCGGTCCCGGTCTGGCCCCACTCGGGCCACTGATCGCGCTCGGCCAGTGGCTGCACCTGGGCAAGAACACCAGCTTCGGGCTCGGGCGCTATCGCCTCCTGCCCGCCGGTGAGACCGAGTGCTGAGTCCTGGCAAGCTTGCCGCTCCAGCGCCAGCGTGCCATCACCAGCGTCCCTGGGTGGCGTTATCGGGACAGGCCGTGGGGCGTGCGTCTTTGGTTAAGGCCGATCCTCCGCATCCGGCTCGACATCGGGCGCATCCTTTAACGTCTCTAGTCCCTCGAGGGGAGGGATAGCCATCGCCCGCAGTTTTTCCAGGTAGGCCATCTGTTCGCGCATCAAGAGACCTTCGCGAATGATGTCCGCGTAGAGCCGATTCTCCGAAACGCCGAGTTGCTTGGCCAGGGCGCGGGCGCGCTCACGGTCCTGGTCGTTTAGTCTCAGCGGAAAAGACTTGTGTTTTTGCATCAGTGACATATCACGTCCCGGTACTCTGCAACCAGCTTGAAATGCACAACCACCGTAAAGAGTTGCCTCGAAAGCCTGGCGCAAGAGCGCGTTGCTTGCGCCGCGCCGGCGACCCCAACACTGACAGTCAAGCGTCGCTGGGGGTAACCTTGTTGTTACGCTTCAGGGCAGCGAGACCCACACCGACCCGGACGGGTGTTCGCACGATCAGGATCGATGGATCACTTGAGCGCTCTTGCAGCGAGGTGCAGATGCCCGAGAAACGACGCAGCGTTGGGTGCACAGCGGAGGCACAGGTGACTTGATATGGCCGCTTTAGCGCAGGAGATGATCCTAGATCCGGGTACCCGGATTGCCTTGACGTCCTTCAAGGCCTTGCTGGCTGCTCGATACGGTGAGCGCCTCAGGTCCATCTATCTTTTTGGTTCACGGGCGAGGGGAGAGCAACGCCCGGACAGCGATGCGGATGTCGCCGTTTTTCTTGACCAGGTTACCGACCCCATCGGTGAGCAGTTCGATCTCATCGACGCCGGCTACGACATCCTGCTCGACACCGGCGTGAACATACAGCCCTGGGTCTTTGATGAGGCGAGCCTGACCGATCCAGAGCATTATCCAGCACCACATCTGGTGGCCAGGATTCGAAAAGAAGGGGTGCGCCGGTGATTGAGCAACTACCCTTTGCTGAAAGCCGTGAAGCGCTGCAAGGGGACGCGGACCGGATCTGAGGGGGCGAATTTTTCGCGGAATCATCGGCTCGGGTGGGCTAGGCTTAGAGGCGCAGAGAGGGCACGCGCCCGGCGGTGCGTGCCAGTCGCCAACGGACCATCGAGGCCATGATGTACAAGACCCTGATCCCGATCACCACGACGCTTGCGTTGCTTGCCGGCCCGGCTTGGGCGGATGATGCCGCGCTGCGCACCAAGGCCGAGAATGCCGGCCTGAAGCCGATTCCGCTTGCCTACCAGCGTGTGAACGAGAATGTGCTCAGCCAGGAGAAGTTGGAGCTGGGCTGGATGTTGTTCTTTGACCCGCGCCTCTCGGCGAGTGGGCTGATCAGCTGCAACACCTGCCACAACCTATCGACCGGCGGTGATGACAACCTGCCGACCTCGGTCGGCCACGGCTGGCAGAAGGGGCCGCGCAATGCGCCGACGGTGCTGAACTCGGTGTTCAACAGCGCCCAGTTCTGGGATGGGCGCGCCGCGGACCTCAAGGAACAGGCCAAGGGGCCGATCCAGGCCGGGGTGGAGATGGCGAATGATCCGGCGTCAGTGGTGGAGACCCTCAACAGCATGCCGGAGTACGTCGAGCGTTTCCGCAAGGCGTTTCCCGGGCAGGCTGATCCGGTGACCTTCGACAATATGGCAAAGGCGATCGAGGTCTTCGAGGTGACGCTAATCACGCCGAACGGGCCGTTCGATCAGTGGCTGCGCGGTGACGATGAGGCGCTGACCGACGCGCAGAAGGCCGGGCTTGGCCTGTTCATTAACAAGGGCTGCACCGCCTGTCACAGCGGTGTGAATGTCGGCGGCCAGGGCTACTTTCCGTTCGGTCTGATCAAGAAGCCTGGCGCCGAGATCCTGCCGCCGGAGGACAAGGGCCGCTTCGAGGTGACCCGCACGGCGTCCGATGAATACGTGTTCCGGGCCGCGCCCTTGCGTAATGTCTCGCTGACCGCGCCCTATTTCCACTCTGGGCAGGTCTGGGATCTGCAGCAGGCGGTGTCGGTGATGGCGCTCTCGCAGCTCGGCGTTGAGCTGAACGAGGAGGAGGCCGGTTTGATTGCGGAGTTCCTGCGGAGCCTCGAGGGCGAGCAGCCGCACATCGGCTACCCGGTGTTGCCGGTGGAGACGGCGGCGACGCCGAAGCCGCGCTTGTAGCAGATCGGGCAGGCCGGGTCCGCTGGGATGCTGAGGGTGCGGCTAGCCATGGTCTGGGCATCGAGCAGCAGCAGCTTCGAGTACAGCGGCTCACCGTAGCCGCTGAGGATCTTGATCGCCTCGGTGGCCTGGATGCTGCCGATGATGCCGACGAGCGGGGCGAGCACACCCTCGCGGGCGCAGCGCTCGCCTTCCTGACCCTCATTTGGGTAGAGGCATTGGTAGCAGGGGTTGCCCGGTCGGCCGGTGAAGACGGCGACCTGGCCCTCGGCGCGGATTGCGGCGCCGGAGACGAGCGGGATGCCGGCGGTGACGCAGGCGGTGTTGACGGCGTAGCGCGTTTGGAAGTTGTCGCTGGCGTCGACGATCAGGTCGACCTCGTCTGCAGTCTCGGCGAGCAGGGCTGGGCTCAGGCTGCGCTTGATCGGCACCAGCTCGATGTGCGGGTTCAACGCGCGCAGGGTGGCGATGGCCGAGTCGACCTTGGTCCAGCCGATACGCTCGCTGTTGTGCAGGATCTGGCGCTGCAGGTTGGAGAGGTCGACGGCGTCGAAGTCGGCGAGTAGCAGGCGGCCGACACCGGCGGCGGCCAGGTACATGGCCACCGGTGAGCCGAGGCCGCCGAGCCCGACGATTAGCGCACGCGCGCGCTTGAGCCGTTCTTGACCGGCCTCGGCGAATCCGGGGAGCAGGATCTGGCGGCTGTAGCGCGTGAGCTCCTCGGGCGACATCGCTGCCTAGCCGCCGGCCTGCTCGGTGGCGGGCTGGGCGCGGCTGATGTCGGCGACGTTGACGAAGTAGTAACCGCAGGTGGCCGGGGTGATGTTCTCGGTGGCCGTGCGCGGATATTTGCGGCAGCTCGGCGGGCGCGCGAAGTAGACCGCGCAACTGCTCAGCCCTTCGGCGTCGTAGCGCAGGAAGGGGCAGGGGTAGGGCAGCTTGCAGCACTCGCCGCAGCGGTTGCAGTCGCCGCGGCGGCCGGCGTCGATGGGTAAGAACGAGGTCAGAAACCGTTGAATCTTGCGGATCAGCCCGATCGCAAGCTCGCGCAGGGTTTGGCGCCGGTGAGAGGGCGGCGTGGGCATCGATCGAGGCTCCTCGGAAATCAGGGGACATCAGGGGGATTTCAGCAGGCGGCTCGCGTGTGGCGGGAGTCGGAGCCTGCGTCTGTCATTCGCCCGTCATGTTACTTGTGTCGATCGGCTTTGACTATGGCTCTCGGGGGCTCTCGGGGGCTCTCGAGCCTGTCGCTCGCGTGCCTCAGCGATCGCCGGGGGGTATACTTCGCGATTGCCCAGCGTTTTTCGACGCCTCCGATTTTGCCAACAGCCCTAGAGGAATGCCCGCGATGCATCACGGCACCACCATCACCCAGTTCATCGCCGAAGAGCAACGGCATGCGCCCGGAGCCACCGGTGAGTTCACCGCGTTGCTCAACGATATTGTGACCGCCTGCAAGATGATCTCGAATCAGGTCAACCACGGCGCGCTGGTTGGGGCGCTCGGCAGCGCTGGCAGCGAGAACGTACAGGGTGAGACGCAGAAGAAGCTCGATGTGCTCTCCAACCAGATGTTCATCCAGTGCACCGAGTGGTCGGGCCACGTTGGCGCCTTGGCCTCCGAGGAGATGGATGAGATCTACGAGATCCCGAAGGAGTATCCGCGCGGCAAGTATCTGCTGACCTTCGATCCGCTGGATGGCTCATCGAACATCGACGTCAATGTCTCGGTCGGTACCATCTTCAGCATCCTGCGCATGCCAAGCGATGCCGGTGATGCGACCGAGCGTGACTTCTTGAAGCCCGGCACCGAGCAGGTCGCGGCTGGCTACGCGCTCTACGGTCCCTCGACCATGATGGTGCTGACCACCGGCAACGGCGTGAACGGCTTCACGCTGGATCAGAACATCGGTGAGTTCATCCTGACGCACCCGAACATGTCGATCCCGGCCGATACCGCCGAGTTCGCGATCAACGCCTCGAACGGTCGCTTCTGGGAGGCCCCGGTGAAGCGCTACGTCGACGAGTGTCTGGCCGGCAAGGAAGGGCCGCGCGGCAAGGACTTCAATATGCGCTGGATTGCCTCGATGGTCGCCGAGGTGCACCGCATCCTCACCCGCGGTGGGATCTTCATGTATCCGCTGGACTCGAAGATGGCGGCGAAGGGGCAGGGCGGTAAGCTGCGTCTGCTCTACGAGGCCAACCCGATGTCGTTCATCGTCGAGCAGGCCGGCGGCGCCTCGATCACCGGCAAGCAGCGCATCATGGACCTGCAGCCCGAGGGGCTGCATCAGCGCGTGCCGGTGATCCTGGGCTCGCGCAACGAGGTCGAGCGCATCCAGGGCTATCACAACGAGGGCTGAGGACGGCCATCGAGGTCGGCGGCGGGCGTAAAGCGCGCCGCCGAAGCAGCGATGCCGATCAATCAGTCCGGGAAGTGCTCCGTCTCCATGATCTCGGCGGCGGTCTCCTCTACCAAATGATCGATATCGAGCGACGCATAGTGGCCGCCGCGCAGCAGACGGGCTTGGTCTTCGGTCCACTGATGAAAATCTTGGTCGTAGCCGGTCGTCGTCATGATGTCTCGATGGCTGTGCTGGCTCGGCACAGTATAGCGCTGTGCGATCCGCGTCATGCCTGAGCGCGACGACCGACGCCTCTCGGTGGTGATCCCGCTCTATCAGGAGCGCGAGAACCTCGAGCCCTTGCTGGCCCGCGTGCATGAGGGATTGCGCGGCTATCCGGCTCCTTGGGAGTTGATCCTGGTCGATGACGGCAGCCGCGACGGGACCGGCGCTGTCTTGTTCGAGCTGGCAACGCGCTACGGGACGCATGTTCGGGTGATCCGCTTTCGGCGCAATTTCGGCCAGACGGCAGCGATGCAGGCCGGCTTCGATGCTGCACGCGGTGACTTGATCGCGACCCTGGATGGCGATCTGCAGAACGATCCGGCCGAGATCCCGCGCCTGATCGAGGAGCTGCTGGCGCGGGACCTCGATCTGCTGCAGGGCTGGCGGCGCGACCGTCAAGACGCCTGGCTGCTGCGCAAGCTCCCGTCACGCATCGCCAACGGGCTTATCGCCCGTGTGACCGGCGTCCGCCTGCACGACTACGGCTGCAGCCTCAAGGTCTATCGCGCCGAGGTGATCAAGGAGGTGCGGCTGTTCGGCGAGATGCACCGCTTCATCCCGGTCTGGGTGGCCGGGCTGACGGCACCCGAGCGCATCGGCGAGACCGAGGTTGGGCACCGCGCACGCGAGCTGGGCGAATCCAAGTACGGGCTCTCGCGCACCTTCCGCGTGCTGCTCGACCTGCTGGTGGCCTTCTTCTTCCTGCGCTTCGGCGCGCGGCCGGGCCATTTCTTCGGCGCCATCGGCCTCTCGTTTGGTCTGCTCGGCGGGCTGATGATGAGCTGGCTGGCCTGGGTCAAGTTTGGCCTGGGCGAGGATATCGGCGATCGTCCGCTGTTCTTCGTCGCCATCCTGTTCCTAGTGGCCTCAATGCAGTTCCTGACCACGGGCGTGCTCGCCGAGATCATGACCCGCACCCTGTTCGCCTCGGGTGAGCGCACCCACCACTGCATCTGCCGGCAGACCGATCCGGACGCGGCCGGATGGAAGGAGCAACAGGCATGAGATCGGCGTTTCTTGCCAGCAGCTCGCGTCAGGGCGCTCCGGGGGCGCTCAGCCGATGAAGCGCACGCATGATGCGGGGCTCGACGCCTTGCTGACCCGAGCACTGGTCTCGCCTTGGCTCCTGGCGCTGATCGTCTGGCTTGCCTTCTTCTGGCAGCTCGGCGCGGTGCCGCTCTACGACCTCGACGAGGGTGCCTTTACCGAGGCGACCCGTGAGATGCTTGCCAGCGGCAACTTCATCACCCCGCACCGCGACGGCGAGCCGCGCTACGACAAGCCGGTGCTGATCTACTGGCTGCAGGCGGCCTCGGTCTCGGCGCTGGGCTGGAGTGAGCTCGCGCTGCGGCTGCCGTCGGCGATTGCCGCGAGCCTCTGGGTGCTGGCGCTGTGGTGGTTCGTGCGCGAGCGCTTGGATGCCGCCACCGCGACCATTGCTGGGCTGGTCATGGCGCTCGGGCTGCAGGTGGCGATCATCGGCAAGGCGGCCGTCGCCGATGCGGTGCTGAATCTGTTCATCGCCTTGACCTTTTTCGAGATCTATCGCTGGCGGCTGCGACCCGCGCCGGGCACGCTGCTGCGCGCCTATCTCTGGCTCGGGCTGGGGTTTCTCACCAAGGGGCCGGTCGCGGTCTTCTTTCCGTTGTTGGTGAGCCTGCTGTTCTTCGTCTCGGTGGGCGCCTGGCGCGAATGGCTGCGCGCGGTCTTCGCCTGGCGAGGCTGGTTGGTCTTCCTGCTGGTGGCCGGCCCCTGGTATCTCGCCATCTACATCGACGACGGCCCCGGTTTCTTCCAGAGCTTCTTCCTTGGCCACAACCTGGGTCGCTACAGCGGCGTGAAGCACGGGCATGACGGCTTTGCCGGCTACTACTTCGTCATGCTGCCGCTGGTGCTCTTGCCGTTCACCGGCTGGTTCCTGAGCCTGCTGCCGAGGCTGCGCCGGCTCTGGGCCGATGAGCTGGATCGGTTCCTGCTGCTCTGGTTCGTGACCGTGTTCGCGGTCTTCTCGTTCTCGGGCACCAAGCTGCCGCACTATCTGGTCTACGGCATCACGCCGCTGTTCATCCTGA
>CAZTYV010000051.1:8066-20203 GCA_964617675.1 uncultured Halochromatium sp.
GGCGCTGCTGCCCGAGATGCTCGGGCTGCTGCAGGGACAGGCGGAGCGTGCGCACGAGCAAGCGATGTTCGTCGAGGCCGCGCAGGTGCTCGACGGCGGGTACCGGCTCGGGGCCTGGCTGGGGCTGCTGGCGCTCGTCGGCCTGCTGTTCTGGTCGTCCGTGGCCCTCTGGCAGCGGCTGGTCTTGGCCGGGGTGGTGCAGACCCTGCTGGTGTTTGGCCTGCTGGTGCCCGCGGTGTTCGGGGTGATGCAGGAGCCCGTGAAGCAGGCCGCGCTGCTCGCGCGCGAGACCGGCCTGCCGACGGTGGTCTACCGCACCAGCATGCCGAGCTTCAGCGTCTATCGCGACGCCATCACGCCGTCGAGTGATCGACCGGCGGTCGGTGAGCTGGTCTTCTTGCGGGTCGACAAGCTTGGGCGCCTCGAGCAGGCGGTGGCGCCGAATCGGCTCGAGCTGCGCTATCAGCGGGGCCCGGTGGCGCTCGCACTGGTTCAGCCCGCGACAGGCGCGCGCTCGCCGGAGCTGGCGCCATGATCCCGATCCTAGCGGGGCTGCGGCAGGATCTGGTCCGGGGGGCGGCGCGCGATCCGGCCATGGTCCCGGGCGGGGCATTCTGGGTCGGCGCCTGGGCGCTGCTCTGCGCCGCCGGTGCAGCGGCCATCGTGCTCAGTGGCGGCTATCACAGCGGGTTTCTGGCACTGAATGGCCTGTTCGCCGCACTGCCGTCCGAGTTTTGGCAGTGGCTGACCGTGCTCGGCGATGAGCGCGTCTCCTTGGCCCTGGCGCTCTTGCTCGCGCGCCGGCATCCGCGGGTGTTCTGGAGCCTGATCTGTGCGGCCTTGGTTGGCATCGCCTACGCGCGTGGGCTGAAGCCGCTGGTGGATGCGGCCCGGCCGCCAGCGGTGTTGCCGGCGGAGGCGTTTCGGGTGATCGGCGAGGCCCATCAGCGCCACAGCTTCCCCTCGGGACACAGCGTCACGGCAGCGGTGTTCTTCGGCGTGCTGGCCTACTACGCGCAACGCCTGCGCTGGCGGCTCAGCCTGATCCTGTTGGCGACGGCGGTTGGCTTCAGCCGGGTTGCGGTTGGGGTGCATTGGCCGGTCGACGTCCTAGCCGGGCTCGCCGGGGGGGCCGTGGCCGCGCTCGCTGGGGTTTGGCTGGCACGGCGCAGCCTCTGGGGAGTCTACGATGAAGGGGTGCATCTGGCCTTCGTCGTGCTCGCGGTCTTCGCCGCGCTTGGGCTGCTTGTCGACCACGGCGGTTATCCAGGCGCCGCGCCGCTCCTGGCCGTGCTCGGCTCCGCCGCGCTCGCCTGGACGGCGTTGCAATATCTGTTGCTGCCGATGTTGCGGCGCGGGCCGGATTAGTCGCGGCGTCCGGTCCAATCTTGGAATCAGAGCCCTGCCCGGTGCCAGGCCCGGTGCCAGGTCCAGAGCCCGTTCCAGTGCCCGTTCCAATTTGGGCTGACATGCCTGGATCGACGCCTAGCCTGGCGTCTGATCCGGTGCCCGAAGGCATGGCTATTGGGCCGCATCGTTGCGGGTGGCCTCAGGGCGCCGGTTGGTGACCGATTATTCGGCGTTCTCGGCCGCCGCTTCCGTTGATGCGCCTTCGGCCTCGGCTTCAGGCTCGGCGGCGGGCGCTTTCGGTTCTGGGGTCTTCAGCAGCCCTTCGGCCCTGAGTACGGCCACCTTGTCGTCGCCGCGGACCCAGCGCTTGTTGCGATCCTTGACGGCATAACGTCCGGAGCGCTTCTCGTAGATGGTGTGGTCACTGGTGGTCTTAAGCTTGTTCATCGCTTGTGGTTCTCGGCTGTTTGTTTGAGGGTGAAGCGTGGGCGGTGCGGGGGCCGATTCAGGTCCCGGGTTCAGGTCCGGGTTCAGGCTTGGGGCGCACCTCAGGGCAGCACATCCGGATCATCCGGACGGCTCTTAGGGGGCTGATGGCGCGGGTCGTCGCTGGCCCGCAGGATATCGATCTCGAACTTCGCAATCAGCGCTGCCATGGCACCCAGCGCGGCGATGATCGGCGCCAACAGGGTGAGGGCGCCGCCGACCGCGACACCCGCCGTGAGCGGGACCTCGATCAGCGTCTCGCCACCTGGCTTTCGGATGATCAGGCGGCGGACATTGCCCTCGGCGACAAGCTGCTTGACGTAGTCGACCAGCTCGCCACCAGCGACAGTGACCCGCTCGGAGATTCCGCGACGGGGCTCATAGGGGTCTCTTGACATACGATGGCCTAGGCGTATTTCGCTGTGACAGAGGGATTGGCGTTGGCCGGCTATCATCGAACGAGCCTGGCGGATGCGTCAACTTCGAGCCCAGCCGCGTCTCGACAGAATGCACTCAACCGCTCGCCGTCCGCGCCGATGCGCTCGCCCGATGGGGGCGCGGCACGCGGGTCTTGTACCCAGGCGGCGATATCGGAGCGCACGCGCTCGCCCTGCAGATCACGCGGCAGCATGTGCCAGCCCTCGGCATAGAGCAGTAGTTGAATCGGGTCCGAATCGAGCGGCACGGCGTCGACGAAGCGGCAGAAGGCGCGCGGAGGGATGATGCTGTCGCGCTCGCCGTAGAGGATCAAGGTCGGCGGCGGGGCGCCGCTGGCGCGCTGCGCGGGCCACGCCACCGCCCGATCCATCAGGTTGGTGACACCCCAGAGGGCCTCGACCCGGGTCGCCTTGATCACCCAGGGGTCGCGGCCCATTGCGATCAGCATGTCCTCGTTGTCGGAGGGGTAGATCGGGATCCCATCGCCGGTGAGCTTGAGTCCGGGCAGGGTGCGCGCGGCGATCGCCAGTGCGAGGCGCTGATACCAGGGCATGCTCGAGCGAGACCAGACCGCGGGGGCGATGAGCACGAGCCCGTCGACGTCGAGCGGGGTCTCGATGTCAGCGCTCAGAGCGACCGCCGCGCCCATGCTTTCACCGATCAGGATCAGGCGCGCCTCGGGGTGCCGTGCCCGCAGCAGCCCGATCAGGCGATGCAGGTCCGCAGTGAGCTGATCGCTGCCATGCCAGCGCCCGACCCGTGCGGTGCGGCCAAAGCCGCGCTGGTCGAAGGCGTAGGTCGTGACGCCGATCTCGGCGAGCGACTCCCCGAGCGGCTCGAAGGCCTGGCTGTAGTCATTGAAGCCATGCAGCGCCAAGACGACCGTTTGCGGCTGCTCCGTGCAGCCCCAGCACTGGAAGGGCAGCTGATAGCCGTCGGCCATGCGCGCGTGCGAGGCGAACAGCCGCGGCTGGAGCGTTGCTGATGGGTGGCTCTGGGCGGCGCCAGGGTCGCCGTTGCCGTCGCCGATACTGGCACTGGTACTGGCACTGGCACCGGCACCGGCACCGGCACCGGCACCGGTGGAGCGAGGCTCGGTCCCACAGGCACTGAGCGCGAGGCCCAAGACGACGGCGCTCGCGATGACAGGCCAGCGGGCCGGCGCCCGCCGAGGGCTGCTCGAGCGGCGCGGTCTTTGCTCGCACCGGCTCAAGGCAGCATCAAAGGGCCTTCCTGCATCGCCGCGATCTGCTCGCGCAGGATCAGGATCTGCTCCTCCCAGAACCGCGGTGAGTCGAACCAGGGGAAGGCACTCGGGAAGGCGGGATCATCCCAGCGCCGCGCAAGCCAGGCGGCGTGGTGGATGAGGCGCAGGGTGCGCAGTGCCTCGATCAGCTGCAGCTCCCGTCGGTCGAAGTCGCAGAAGTCCGAATAGCCTTCGAGGATCGCCTGCAACTGCAGGCTCATCGTCGCCCGATCCCCGGAGAGCAGCATCCAGAGGTCTTGGATCGCCGGTCCGGTGCGGGCATCGTCGAAGTCGACAAAATGGGCCCCGGCATCGGTCCAGAGCAGGTTGCCCCGGTGGCAATCGCCATGCAGCCGAAGGCTTCTCACCGCGCCAGCGCGCGCGTAGCAGGCCGCGATCTCATCGAGGGCGTGGGAGAGGACGCTGCGGTAGCTGGCCTCAAGCTCGGCCGGAATCCAGCCCTGCTCGAGCAGGAAGCGACCGGGCTCGGCGCCGAATGTTTGCAGGTCGATCGTGGGGCGATGCTTGAAGGTCCCGCTCGCGCCGAGGGCGTGGATGCGACCGATGAGCCGGCCGATGCGGGTCAAGACGCTGGGGTCCTCGAGCTCGGGGTCGCGGCCGCCGCAGCGGGGCGTCAGTGAGAAGCGGTAGTCGCGATGGCGGTGGAGGCTGCGCCCGTCGATCAACAGCGGCGCGACGGCCGGGATCTCGCACTCGGCCAGCGCGAGCACCAGCGCGTGCTCCTCGGCGATCGCCGCGTCCGACCAACGCCCCGGGCGGTAGAACTTCGCGATCAGCGGCTCCGAGTCATCGATCCCGACCTGGTAGACCCGATTCTCATAGCTGTTCAGTGCCAGCAGCCGCCCATCGACCACGAAGCCGAGCGATTCCACCGCGTCGAGCACTAGGTCCGGGGTGAGGTCGGCGTAAGGCCTGAGCGAGGCCGGCTCGCGCGTCGATGAATGGCTCATGGGATTCGACCTCTGAGGCCCGTGCACCCTGGATCAGGACTCGGCCCGCTGCTCGACCGCGTGCGTGGGCAGCAGCTCCGTGCGCTCCATCTCGAGATCGGCGCGCGCGCCGACCCGCCGGACGACGGGGCCGAGGGTCAGGCCCTGAACCAGGATCGAGAACACCACGACGATGTAGGTGACGGTCAACAGCACATCACGGGTCGCTGACTCGGGAAGCGAGAGGACCAACGCGACCGAGATACCGCCGCGCAGCGCCCCCCAGGTCAGGATGGTGATCGCGCCGGTCGAGAAGCTGCGAAATCGGCGCATCCCGGCCACGGGCAGGCCGACGCTGATGAGGCGCGCGAGCAGCACCAGCACAATCGCCAACAGCCCGGCGACCAGGGTAGGGCCGTTGATCGTGATGACCAGGACCTCGAGGCCGATCATGACGAAGAGCACGGCGTTGAGGATCTCGTCGGTCAGCTCCCAGAAGCTGTCCAGATGGCCCTGGGTCTGGCTGGACATGACCTGGCTGCGGGCCTGATTGCCGATCAGAAGCCCCGCGATCACCACCGTGATCGGCGCCGAGAGGTGCAGATGCTCGGCCAAGGCGTAGGCGCCGCTCGCGACCGCCAAGGTGATCAGGACCTCGACCTGGTAGTTATCCACCTTGCGCAGCATCAGGTAGGCGATGCCACCGCTCGTGAGTCCGAGCAGCAGGCCGCCGACGGCCTCTTTCATGAACATGCCCGCCGCGATGCCGAGCGTGGGCTGCTCACCGCCGACCGCGATGTCGAACAGGACCATGAACAGCACCACGGCGACACCATCGTTGAACAGCGATTCACCGGTGATCTTCAGCTCGAGCGCCCGTGGGGCGCCGGCGCTCTTGAGGATGCCGAGCACCGCGATCGGGTCAGTGGGCGAGATCAGGGCGCCGAACAACAGGCAATAGATGAGCGGGATGTCGAGCCCGAGCAGCGCGAAGATGACCCAGCCGACGAGGCCGACGATCAGCGTCGAGAGGATGACGCTGAGGCTCGCCAGCACCGCGATGACCCATTTGTGCTCGGCCATCTCCTTGAGGTTGACGTGCAAGGCGCCGGCAAAGAGCAGGAAGCTGAGCATCCCGTGCAGCACGGTCGCATCGAAGTCGATGCTGTTGACCATCAGCTTGACGTCGCTCTCGAGCCCCTCGGTACCGGGGATCGGCAACAGCAGGAAGAGTGACATCAGCAGCGCGATCAGCATCAGGCCGATCGCGGTCGGGAATCGCAGGAAGCGGTCGTTGAGCCAGGCGAAGAGCGCCGACAGGGTGATTAAGACCGCGATGATGTTGAAAAGCTGCATGACCTTAGACTGTGCTTGACGAGAGGATGACGCGAAGGCCGACCAGCAGGGCACATAGTATGCCCGCTTGCGCTCAGCTGCAGTCGATCAGCGCCTTCAGGACCTCGGGCTCCGCGGCCCGCTGCAGCGCTCGAACGCCTTCTGCCAGGGGCTCGCAGCAATCGATCAATGGGGTCGGGTCAATGCGCTGCTGCTCCATGAGCCGCAGCGCGGGAGCAAAGGGGCCGCAGCGCGAGCCGATCACGCGAATCTCGTCGACCACCAGCGATGACAGGGCCACCGGCACCTCGCCGCGATAGGTGCTCTTCAAGCAGAGGGTGCCGCGGGGGCGCAGCGCCTTGCGCGCCAAGGCAAAGCCGCTCGGTGAGCCGCTGGCCTCGACGACCAGGTCGTAGGTGCCCGCCTCGAGCGCGTCTTCTTGCAGACAGCGCGTGGCGACGCCCTCCAGGCGCTCGCGCTGATGGGTGTGGCGCGCCACCACGTCGAGCTCGGCGCCGCTCAGGGCGATGACGCGAGCGATGAGCTGCCCGAGGCGCCCGGCGCCGACCAAGAGCACGCGGTCGCTAGGATGGATCGACACCAGCTCGGGGATCTCGAGCGCGGCTGCCAGCGGCTCGGTGAAGACCGCCGCGGTATCGGGCACCGAATCCGGCACCCTGTGGAGGTTGGCGAGCGGCAGGCAGAGATACTCGGCGAAGGCGCCATCGTGGCGCAGGATGCCGAGCACCTGACGGTTGAGGCAGTGGCTCGGTCGGCACGCCAGGCATTCACGGCAGTCGCCGCAGCTGACGTTGATGGAGCCGACCACGCGCTCGCCGACCCGCTCCGGGGCCTCGCTAGCCGCTGCGATCTCACCGACGAATTCGTGCCCGAGCACGCCCTTGAACGGGTAGTAGCCATCGAGAAGGGCGAGATCGGTTGAGCACACCCCGGCGAGCCGCACCCGCACGAGGGCCTCGCCCGGTCCCGGGCTCGGTGTTGGCAGATCGCGGTACCGCGGCACCTGGTTTTCGAGCCAAATCGCGTGCATGAAACTGCTCCGAGTCAAATGGGCTGGGGTCGCGCGCTCAACCCGGTTTGGCCTCAGGGTATCCTTGCTCGGTTGCAAATGAAACCTTGCTCAGTCGCTGTCGGGCGTCTCTGCCCGCCATGCCCGGTGCATGCGATGGCTTCCGCCCTGACTGGAAATTCGCCTTCGACATCGCCAACTCTGGCGCGAACGTCACGACTGTCCAATCCCTGCTTCCCGTAACCCCGGACAGACACGCCGCGAAGGCGCCACCCGACACCCATCAGACCGGAAACCAGGAGAGCCCCTGATGCCCCCAATGGACGAGCCGATCCTCGCCGCAGAGCAGCCAACGGCCGATCTCGCGGCCTATCGCCGCGTGCGCGCCTTCACCGAGCAACTCTGCGAGCCCCTTGAGATCGAGGATTATGTGCTCCAGACCGCGGTCGAGGCGAGCCCGCCGAAGTGGCATCTCGCGCATGTCTCGTGGTTCTTTGAGACCTTTTTGCTGAAACCCTTTCTACCGAGCTATCGGGTCTTCCATCCGCAGTTCGATCACCTGTTCAATAGCTACTACGAGCAGGTCGAGGCCGGGTTCTGGCCGAGGGCGAAGCGTGGTCTCCTCTCGCGCCCAACGGTCGCCGAGGTCTATGCCTACCGGCAGCACGTCGACGAGGCCATGACCCGCCTGCTCGAGCGCCCACCCGCTGAGCATGCCGCCGCGCTGAGCGCGAGGCTTCGGATCGGTCTGCAGCACGAGCAGCAGCACCAAGAGCTGTTGGTGACCGACATCAAGTACAACCTGGCCTACAACCCGCTGCGGCCGGCTTATCGCTCGGATCTTCCTGCCGCGCCGCCGCAGGAGCCAGTGGCCCTGAGCTTCTCGGCGTTCGAAGGCGGCGTGCACCGTTTTGGTGCCGAGGCCCAGGGAGAGGGTTTCGCCTACGACAACGAGTATCCGCGCCACCAGCGGCTGCTCGAGCCCTTCCGGCTCGCCGATCGCCTGGTGACCAACGCCGAGTTCCGTGAGTTCGTCGACGATGGCGGCTATCGGAATCCCGCGCTGTGGCTCTCTGATGGCTGGGCGCAGATCAAGACTCAGGGTTGGCAGGCACCGCTGTATTGGGAGCTGCGCGATGGCGAATGGCTCGAGACCACGCTCGGCGGCCGCCGGGCGCTGAATCCGGCGGAGCCAGTCTGTCATCTGAGCTATTTCGAGGCCGATGCCTATGCGCGCTGGGCCGGGCGGCGCCTGCCAACCGAGTTCGAGTGGGAGCATGCCGCGGCTGACCGTACGCCTGTGGGCAACTTCGTCGATGATGGCCGTTTCCACCCGCGCCCCGCGGCCGCTGGAGCGCTGCAGCAGCTGTTCGGCGATTGCTGGGAATGGACCGCATCGGCCTATCTGCCCTATCCCCGCTATCGGGCGGCGGAGGGCGCCCTCGGCGAGTACAACGGCAAGTTCATGAGTGGCCAGATGGTGCTGCGCGGCGGCTCCTGCGCCACCTCCCGCGATCATGTACGCGCGACCTATCGCAACTTCTTCTATCCACACGAGCGCTGGCAGTTCAAAGGCATCCGGCTGGCGGAGGACCTCGCATGATCGCCTCGACCGATCCGACCACGATCAATCCAATCTTCTTCCACGACTACCATCCCACCCCCTCGGACCTGCGCGCCGAGGTCTTGGCCGGTCTTGGTCGCGAGCGCAAGCAGCTCTCGCCAAAGCTGTTCTACGATGCCAAGGGCTCAAGGTTGTTCGACGCGATCTGCGAGCTGCCCGAGTACTATCCAACCCGCACCGAGATCGCGATCCTGCGCGCCCATGGCGCCGAGATGGCACGGCACCTGGGTCGCGATGCGCTGTTGGTGGAGCTCGGCAGTGGCAGTAGCCTGAAGATTCGTGTGCTGCTCGAGGCACTGCGACCAGCCGTCTATATGCCGGTCGATATCTCCAGCGAGCATCTGAAGGCGTCCGCGCAATCGCTCGCCGAGACCTTCCCCGAGCTCGAGGTGCATGCGGTCTGTGCGGATTACTCGGCACCCTTCGCGCTGCCGGTGGACGATCATGCGCATCCGCGAGCCGCCTTCTTCCCCGGCTCCTCGATCGGTAACTTTGAGCCGCATGAGGCCGAGCAACTGCTGCGTCGCGTGGGTGCCATCCTCGGCGCCGAGGGGCGGCTGCTGATCGGGGTGGACCTGATCAAGGACCGCGATCGGTTGGAGCGCGCCTACAATGACGCGGCCGGTGTGACCGCCGCCTTCAACATGAACCTACTCAGCCGCATCAATCGCGAGCTCGGGGCCGACTTCGATCTGGGCCGCTTCCGGCATGAGGCCTTCTTCAACGAGTCTGAGAGCCGCATCGAGATGCACCTGCTCAGCACCCGTGACCAGCAGGTCGCGGTGGCGGGCCAGCGCTTCGATTTCCGGGAAGGGGAGAGCATCCACACCGAATGCTCGCACAAATACAGCGTCGCCGGATTCCATGCCCTCGCCGCGCGTGCCGGCTTCGAGCCCGATCAGGTCTGGATCGATCCCGAACAGTTGTTCAGTGTCCACTGCCTGGCCTATCGGCCCTGAAGGCCCTGATTCAGAAGCGCTGAGTCAACAGCGGCCGTCTTCGACGTCCCAGGTCTGGCGCTTGCGATAGATCGTCGACGGGCTGACACCCAGCGCGGCGGCGGCCTGCGGGATGTTGCCGTCGAAGTGACTGATGGCATGCTCGATGGCCTCGCGCTCCAGGTCCTTGAGCGGGCGGAGTCGGGCCATCCCGCTCGCTGCGGCGGCTCGCCGGTCCTGCCCGGAGCGGCGCTCGGTCCTGACCTGCCGCATTGGGGAGGGGTCGCTCGCGCCGGCGCCGGCGGGCAGCCGGTCGATGAGTGGGGCGGGCAGCATCTCGGGGGTGACCAGGTCGCCGTCGTAGAGCACGGCGACATTCTGGATCACGTTCTGCAGCTGGCGCACGTTGCCGGGCCAGCGGTAGCGAACGAACAGCGCCTCCACCTCGGGTGCGAAGCCCTGCAGATGCTTGCCCTCCTCGCGGCTAAAGCGCTGCAGGAAGTGGGTGGCGAGCTGCAGGATGTCGCCATCGCGCTCGCGCAGCGGCGGGAGCTGGATCGGGATCACGTGCAGGCGGTAGAAGAGGTCTTCGCGGAAGCTGCCTGCGGCGACCTGTTGCAGGGGGTCGCGGTTGGTCGCGCAGACCAGACGCACGTCGACCGCCTCCTCGCAGGTCGCGCCCACCGGTTGGAAGCGACCGCTCTGCACGAAGCGCAGGAGCTTCGCCTGCAGGTCGAAGTCCATCTCGCCGATCTCATCGAGGAAGAGGGTGCCGCCGTCGGCGAGCTTGGCGGCGCCCTGGCGGTCGCGCACGGCGCCGGTGAAGCTGCCCTTCACATGGCCGAAGATCTCACTCTCCATCAGGTCGCGCGGGATCGCGGCACAGTTGATGGGCACGAAGGGTGCGTCGCGTCGCGGACTGCGCAGATGGATCGCCTCGGCGCAGACCTCCTTGCCGGTGCCGCTCTCGCCGGTGATGAACACGGTCGCGCGGCTCGGTGCGGCGCTGTCGATGATGCGGTAGACCGCCTGCATTGGCAGCGAGGAGCCGATGAAGCCGCAGTATTGCTCGCGCTGGAAGTCGTCGCGCAGCCGCTCGACCAGGCTCGACATCTGCCGCTGCTCGATCGCATTGTGCAGGGTGACCAGCACCCGCTTCTGCGTCAGCGGCTTCTCCATGAAATCGAAGGCGCCGTAACGCATGGCATCCACGGCCCGATCGACGGAGCCGTGGGCGGTGATCACGACCACGGCGATGGGGATCTTGTGCTCGTGGATGTGCTGCAGGATCTCCATGCCGTCCATGTCGGGTAGCTGTAGGTCGAGCAGCAGCGCCAGCGGCGGCTTGCGGGCAATGGCTGCCAGGCCGCTGCGTCCATCCGGGACGTGGGTCACCTCGTAGGGCTCGTCGCGGAGGAAGCCGCGGTAGATCGCCCCTTGAGCGATGCTGTCCTCAATGATCAAGACCGTCGGGTGCGGCTCCGTTGCGAATACAGGATCAGCCATCGTCTCCATCGCTCAGTCTCGTCTGCGGTGCAGGGACTTAGAAGGTCGCCGTCTGCGAATAGCGATGTCCCAAGCGCTCGGTCAAGTGCCGGGTTTGCTGCTGCAACGGCCGGATGTTGCCGTCGACCGCTGTTCCGTCACCGGTCTGGCCAGCCGCCTCGATCCGACCCGCGATCTCGGCCAGGGCGTTTGCACCCAGGGTTGCCGCGGTCCCTTTGATGGTATGGGCGTGACGGCTTGCCGCGCGCCAGTCCCCGATCCGCGACGCCGCGACCAGGGCCGAGACACGCTCGTCGATCTCGGCTAGGAACGCAACGATCACTGATGGCATCATCTCAGCCGAGAGTTCCTGCTGCAATCGTTGCAGTACTGCCTCATCGAGCGCGACGGGGCCGCTGTCGGCAAGGGCGGGTGGCTCCGATGGGATGCGATTTGGCATGATCGGCTCGCGAGGGTTGGGCGAATGGCTATTGTGTCGCCGCGACCCGGGCCGGTCAAAGGTGCCGGCGCCACGCTTGACCTTTCCTCATCATCCTCCAGCCGCAGAGAGCCGCATTGAAGTATCAGGACCTACGCGATTTCATCGACCAACTCGAGCGCCGGGGTGAGCTCAAGCGCATCGGTATCGAGGTCGATCCCCATCTGGAAGTCACCGAGATCTGCGACCGTACGCTTCGCGCCGGTGGTCCGGCACTGCTGTTCGAGCGCCCTAAGGGCTCGCGGGTACCGCTGCTCGGTAACCTGTTCGGCACCCCACAACGGGTTGCGCTCGGCATGGGCGAGGAGTCGGTCTCGGCGCTGCGCGAGGTTGGCAAGCTGCTGGCGTTCCTCAAGGAGCCTGACCCACCCAAGGGCATGAAGGAGGCCTGGCGCACGCTGCCGATCTTCAAGAAGGTGCTGGATATGGCGCCCAAGGTGAGGCGCAATGCGCCCTGCCAAGAGCAGGTCTTCGAGGGCGAGCAGGTGGACCTCGGCCGGTTCCCGATCCAGCACTGCTGGCCTGGTGACGCGGCGCCGCTGATCACCTGGGGGCTCGTGATCACCCGCGGGCCGGAAAAGACGCGCCAGAATCTCGGCATCTACCGGATGCAGGTGCTTGGCCGCAATCGCGTCATCATGCGGTGGCTGGCCCATCGCGGCGGCGCGCTCGACTTTCGCGACTGGCAACGCGCGCATCCCGGCAAGCCGTTCCCGGTCGCGGTCGCGCTCGGTGCGGACCCGGCCACGATCCTGG